>NZ_JBFAPM010000004.1:0-173084 GCF_040676695.1 Actinoplanes sp. NPDC049548 | reverse complement strand
GTCCGGCTCGGCTCGGCGCGTGGTCCGGCTTCGTCCAGCGCCTAATCCGGCGCGGGAACAGGCCGATCCGGTAGGCATGCGGCTCATCAAGCTCCTGCTCCCGGTACTCGCCCTGCCTCTGGTGGTGGGCGGCTGCGGCGTGCTCGGGCTTGACTCGGCCTCGACGCCCGGCGCCTCCGCGAGCGCCACACCCGCACCGGGCGGCGCCGGCTGGATCGTCGTGGCCAGCGGGAGCCCCACACCGACCCCCAAGATCAGTTACAGCGGTTCCCGCTCGCCCGTGTTGCCGCCGGTGTCGTTCCTGCCGGCCCCGCCGACGGAGTGCGCCGACGACTGGACCGTGGACCCGGTCCTGATCCCGCTGCAGGTGACTCCCGGCGCCGGCAAGCTGACCGTCACGTGGCCGCGCCAGTACACCTCCGACTACCGCATCACCGCGGTCGCGCAGCCCCTCAAGGCCGGTAGCCAGGCCCCGTACACCTGGCAGAAGGTGCCGGCGGGCACCGGGTGCACGGTCACCGCCACGATCAGCGGGCTGAGGTCGGGGGTGCCGTACGTGGTGTGGCTCGACGCGCCGAACACCGGTCATGAACGGGACGGCGAACGGCACCCGTACAGCGGACGTTCGGGCATTGTGTATCCGCGCTGATCACACCGCGGTGGTGTTCCGGCCGCTCCACTTGGCGGCGTAAAGTCGCTCGTCCGCCGCCCGGAAGAGCTGGTCACCGGTCATCCCGGGACGCCAGGACGCCACGCCGACGCTGACCGTGAGGCGGACGTCCGCGAGGATCTCGCCGCCGGCCACGGCCGTACGGATCCGCTCGCCGACCTCGCCGCCCGCCCGGGCGTCGCCGCGCAGGAAGACGACGAACTCGTCACCCGCGTAACGGACGGCCTCGTCCTCGGCCCGGCAGTGCGCCCGCAGAATCGCCGCGACCTGCCGCAGCGCCTCGTCGCCGGAGCTGTGCGAGTACGCGTCGTTCACCGCCTTGAAATGGTCGACGTCGATGAGCAGCAACGTGAGCGGCTGCTGGGCCATCGGTGAGACACCGGCTATCAGGACGTCGAAGCGGCGCCGGTTGCCGAGCCCGGTCAGCGGATCGCGGAGGATCTCCCGCTCGGCCCGGGCGCGCGCGGCATCGATCTCCTCGCGCTGGCGGGCCTGCCGCAGCATTCCCAGGCGCTGCAGCCGCAGCAGCCACAGCTCCCGCACCTGAGCTTCGACCACCTCGAACAGGTCCCGGCTGGACCCGCCGTCGTCGAGCTCCAGGACGGTCAGCGCCAGCTCGAAGCGGATGATGGGCAGCTCGTCCGGGCGTACCCCGGGCTCGGTCAGGTCGCGGGCGGCGACGAACTCACGCCGCGACTCGGCGAGGAAGCCGTGTGCCCGCAGACTGATGCCCAGGGCGAGATGGGCCATCCGGGCGTACTGGTGGGTGCCCGCGGCCCGCAGCTCCATGACCACCGAACGGGCCAGCTTCTCCGCCACCGTCGTCTCGCCGAGCTTGGCCAGCGCCAGGGCGTGGGCGGCGGTGACGGTCGGGTCGGGCTGGTCGTCGAGCCTTTCCCGGGTGATCTCGGCGCTGCGGCGCAGGCGGGTGCGTGCCTCTTCGGTACGCCCAACGTGCGAGAGCCGCAGTCCCCAGTACAGCAACGTGACCGCGTGCACCAGGTCGAACGACGTCGACCGGTGCCGCAGGTGTTCGTACGTCTCGGCCGCGGTCTCGTACAGCTCGGCCGCGGTGGCCGCCTCGGCGAACGAACACATCGCCGAACGGTGCCGGTCGTCGGGAACGGGACCGGCGTCGAGCAGGACCCCGGCCCGGGCCAGGTTGCGCATGCAGTCGACGTAGTGGCCGCTGAGCAGCTGAATCTGGGCCAGGTCGCAGAGCGCCTTGGCCTCCCCGGGCACCGACCCGGCCCGGCGCTGTGCGTGCAGCAACGTCACGCCGAGGGTGTGGGCCTCGGCGATCCGGCCGAGGGCGAGCAGCGCGTACATCTTGCTCTGGATCAGGAAGCGGACCGTCCGGTCGTCGCCGACGGCCTGCGCGACCGCCAGGTACGCGTCGGCCGCCCCGAGCGCCTCGTGGGCCCGCCCGGTGGAGGCCAGCTGGTGCGCCCGGCGGGCGAGCAGGTGCAGCGGGCCGTACGCGGAGACCGGCACGGGCAGCCGCCCGTCACGCGAGATCCGGTCCGCCATGTTTCCCAGTATCGACAGTTCGGTCATCAAGTAAATCCCGTGCTCGGCCCGCAGGATCTTCGATGTATGAATGGTCTCGACCGATGGCGGCGGGACCCAGGTATCTGTCCGATGTGCAACACGGTGCGCCATCTCACGCGTGCGTATCGTGAGGTCATGGCCGACGCGTGGGGCCGGCGCCCGGTCGTCGCGGTGACTCTGGCGATCGAGATCGTGCTCGCCGGAGTGGCGATCGGCGCCGCCCGCGCGACGACGCCGGACCTGGGGCCCGACTACGTCGCCATCAAGAACGTCACTCCCGCGCCTGCCGCGCCCGCCACCTTCTCGTACGCGTGGGACTGCGGCCACAACGAGGCCGGACACCGCAACACCGCGAACATCGTCGTCACGCCGGGACGCCCCGGGCCGCCACACCACGTGCACGAGTACGTCGGCAACCTTGCCGTCGGCGTCGCGAGCACCGTCGACGACCTGTCCGGCGGCCCGACCACGTGCCGCAACGGGGACCGATCAACCTATTACTGGCCTGTCCTGCGCACGGACACGGTGCAGGTGCCCACCTCGGTGACGTTGACGTTCTACGGCAACTCCCGCAGCCCGGTCGTGCAGATGCCCAGACTGCTGCGCGGGACGGTCGGCGACGCGCGCGCGTTCACGAACGGCGGTGCGCGTGCGTCGCCGGTGTGGAGTTGTTCGGGCGAGGAACGGCGGCGCAGCCTGCGCTACCCGATCTGCCGGACCGGCGAACGGGTGCTGCGGATCTTCGACTTCCCGAGCTGCTGGGACGGACGCCGGGTCGACGCCCCGGACCACCGGGCGCAGCTGATCCAGCCGCAGCCCGGTGGTGGCTGTCCCGAATCGACGTTCGCGGTTCCCCGGCTCGAGATCGTCGTCGCGTACGCGTTGCCGCGAGGAACCCCGTACCGGATCGACTCGTTCGACGACGAGCGGCACAGCCCGCGTACCGATCATGCGTTCTTCGTGAATCTGATGCCGGACGCCCTGATGAATGCGGTCGTCGAGTGCCTGAACACCGGCCGCGGGTGTCAGTAACCGGGGTCGGCGGGGGCGTCGGCGCCTTCGCCGCCCTGCCCGTCGGGAGCGGGCTGGATCGCGTCCGGCAGCGGCTTCGTCCTGCCGCCCGCCGGGCCGACGGCGAACCAGGTGCCGTTGACGCCCTGGCCCAGGATGTCGCCCGGCTTCTCGTCCTTCGCGAAGTAGTACACCGGCCAGCCGTTGATCGTCACCTGACAGTGGCCGTCGGCGCGTTCGACGTACCCGAGGACCTTGGGGTCGATGCCCTTGGGGTAGATCTTGCCCGGCGACTTGATCAGCAGCGGCGGCCACGCCTTGGCGCAGTCGCCGTTGCAGGTGGCCTTCGGCGGCTTGTTGTCGTCCTTGTCGAAGCGGTACAGCGTGCGGCCGGCGCCGTCGGTGACGTAGGTGCCGATCTGGGCGTTCTCGGTCGCGTTCAGCTCGACCGTCTTGCTGCCCTTGCGAATGCTCTTCGGCGGCGTGACGTCCTTGTTCGCCGGACCGTTGAAGATCTTCACCCACTTCTGGGTCTTCGCGACGGTCGGCTCGGGCACCGGCGTGGCGGGCGGGTCCGGCGTCTCCACCGCGGCGAGCTCCTGCGCGGGACCGAGGCCCACTTCCGGGGGCACGTCGGCGGTCGGCGGCGCGGTCGGCTCGGCGGTGGCGGCCGCGAAGTCGATGGTGGCGGTGTCCGCGGGCCGGGCACAGGCGGTCAGCCCGAGCACGCTGGTCACGGCGATGGCCACGGACGCGATGCTGGTGCGGTTCATGAACCCCACACGACGACGCCGCCGATCCGGTTCACCGGAATTCGTTTGAACCGGTTCGGCAGCGGCGTACGTGTGAGGGGAGTCAGACCGACGAATCGGGGGTCGAGGGTGGCCGGTACAGCGCTCCGTCCGGCCAGCCTCGGCATGTGGACCCCTTGGGGGAAGAGATGCCGGGGTTGAGGCTCCAACGTCGCCGGGAGGTGGCCGATGAGGCGCTGGTCAGGTCGTTGTTCGAGGAACACGGGCGGGCGATGCTCGCGTACGCGACCCAGCTGACCCGCGACCGGGCGGCCGCCGAGGATGTCGTCCAGGAAGCCCTGGTCCGCGCGTGGCGGCACCCGGACAGCCTGGTGAACGGTAAGGGTTCCGTACGCGGCTGGTTGCTCACCGTGATCCGCAACATCGTCACCGACCAGATCCGCGCCCGCAACGCCCGCGCCCCCGAGGTGCGGGAGAGTCCGATCGACGTGGCGTCGGACGACGATCACGCCGAACGGGTGGTCAACTCGATGGTCGTCGTGGACGCGCTGAGCCGGCTCTCCGCCGAACACCGTGAGGTCCTGGAGCAGCTGTATCTGCAGGGCAGCACGGTGACCGAGGCCGCCAAGACGCTCGGCATACCACCCGGAACCGTCAAGTCACGATCCTTCTACGCACTCCGGGCGTTACGCGAACTCAAGTCGCTGAGCCCCGCCGGAACGGAACGGTCTGCCTCATGAAGACGAACCACGTGGACCTCGCCGGCTACCTGACCAAGTCGTTGGACGCGGACCAGAACCGCGCGGTCGAAGAGCATCTCACCGGATGCGATGAATGCCGGGCCGAGGTGGAGTCTCTGCGGGAGTGGACGATGGCGCTCGAGGCCGTGCCCGAGGCTATGTTGCTGGACGGGCCACCGGACGACGCCGATCTGCTGTTGCAGCGCACGCTGCGGCAGATCCGGAACGAGTCGGCCGGGAGGCGGCATCGGCGCACGGCGCTGGTGGGAGCCGCCGCGGCGGTAGTGGTCGGGCTTTCCGTCGCCTCCGGCGTCGTGGTCGGCCACGCCACAGCGCCGGACCCAGAAGCCGTCAGGCCGTTGCCGACGCTGTCGCAGCCGACCACCGCGCCGGGCACCAAGACGGCCACCGCCGTGGATCCCGCCACCCAGGCGCGGATCACGGTCGCGGTCGCGCCCGCTCCCGGCTGGGTGCGGATCAAGGCCGCGGTCTCCGGGATTCCGCAGGGTGAGCGGTGCCGGCTCGAGGTCGTGGCCCGTGACGGTACGGCGGTACTGGCGGGCAGCTGGGTCGTCTCGGAGGTCGGTGCGAAGGACGGTACGACTCTCGACGGCAGCGCGCTGGTGCCGCCGGACCAGGTCGCTTCGGTACGCGTCGTGACCGAGGGCGGAAAGCAGTACACCAGCGTCGCAGTATGAGGTGAGGTTTTCCGCACCTTCAACCGGGAGCTAACCCCATGGTCGGCGGCCGCCGGGCTCCCTAGCGTCGGGGTATGCGCTACCTACCACTGTGGATCATCGGCATCTACGTGATCGTGCGGGCCGCGGCCGAGCCGTTCGTCATCGACGTGACGGACCCGGCCACCTATCGCCACGACTGGGGCGGACCTCATTTACTCGGCGTCCTGGGCGTGCACTGCGTGCCGGGGATCGTCGCGGCGGCGCTCATGGTCCGGTTCGTGCTGCGCCACCGGCGATCGGTCACCCAGTGATGTCCTGGTCAGTGTCCTTCCGCGTCGGGTCTGGCCTTGCGCGGCAGCAGGAATGCCAGGCCGAACGCGGCCACGATCAGCAGCAGCGCGACGCCCAGAGTGCGGACTGTGACGTCCCGGAAACCGGCGCGGACGGCGTCCGCGGCGCGGGCGCCGATCTCCGCTCCCGCCGGGCCCTGCGGCTGGGTCTGAGCGCGGCAGGATGGCGGTTCGACCTCGGGATCCTCCTCGGTTACCCGGTCCCGCAGGCAGGTACGCAGGGAGTTGACCACTCCGGGCTGCGCCTCCGCCGGGACGGCGGCGGCGGTCAGAGCGGGCTTGAAGGCGGCCGTGTCGACGTGATGGCCGACCGCGCCGGGCAGCAATCCGAAGAAGACGGTACCGAGCACGGCGATCCCGAAGGCGCCGCCGAGCTGCTGCACCGAGGTGAGCGCACCCGAGGCCGAGCCGGTCTCCTCGTCGTCGACCCCGGCCAGCACGATGTTGAAGAAGGGTGCCATGGCCAGTCCCATGCCGGCACCGAGCGGGAACAAGGCCGGGATCAGGTGGTAGGGCGTGATGTCGCCGCCGGCGACCTGAACCGTCGCCGCCACGCCGACCGTCGCGAGCGCCATGACGACGGTGCCGACGAGCAGCAGCTTGCGGCCCAGCCGCTCGCTGAGCCCGGCACCGGCGGCGATGAACCCGACGATCGTCCCCAGAGCCTGCGGAAGCGTCGTCAGACCCGCCTTCAGCGGGGAGTAGCCCAGGCCCACCTGCAGATAGAGCGTGAAGACCAGCCCGGTGCCGATGAGCGCCGCGAAGAAGAAGAGCCCGAGCAGCAGGCCGCTGGTGAACGCGCGCTTGCGGAACAGGCTGGGCGTCACCAGCGGATCCAGACCACGCTTGTCGCGGCGGGCCTCGAAGTAGCCGAAGAGCCCGAACAGGCCGATCCCGGCAGCCAGCATGACGAAGATCCAGACGGGCCAGTCGAGCTCCCGGCCCTGCACCAAGGGGTAGAGCAGCAGGAAAGCGCCGGCGGCGGCCAGCGCCACGCCGACGAGGTCGAGGCGTGGCGTGCGCTCACTGCGGAACTCGGGCAGGAACTTGATCGCCCCGAACACCGCGAAAAGGCCGAGCGGAAGGTTGATCAGGAAGATCATCCGCCAGCCGGTGCCGAAGTAGTCGGCGTCGACCAGCCAGCCGGCGAGGATCGGCCCGCCGACGGCGCCGAGGCCCATCACCGGCCCGAACGCGCCGAAGGCCTTCGCCTGCTCCTGCGGCGAGAACATCTGCTTGATCATGCCCAGGCCCTGGGGCAGCATCAGCGCACCGAAGAGCCCCTGCACCGCCCGGGCACCGATGAGCACACCCGGCGTCCACGCCACCGCGCAGAGCAGCGAGGCAAGCGTGAAGCCGGCCGCGCCCACGAGAAACATCCGCCGGCGGCCGTGGATGTCACCGAGCCTGCCGCCGGTCAGCAGCCCGATCGCCATCGCCAGCGTGTACGCGGCGCCCAGCCACTGGATGAGGCTCAGCGAGCCACCCAGCTCCTCACGGATGACCGGCCCGGCGATCGTCGTGACGAGCGAGTCCAGAAGGTCCATCACCTCGACGGCAAGGATCACGAACAGCGCGACCCAGCGCCATCGGTAAGGAGTCGCCCCCGTAGGCGCGTCTTCGAGTACGGCTTGCATGGGATCCCCCGAACATCGTTCCGATATGCCGAACACCGTTCTACTTACGAACACCGTTCGCGTCAAGTACGATGTTCGCCGATGACCGACACAGAGCTGCCCCTCCCGCCCTGGCGCCGTGGAGTACAGAAGCGCACCCGACCCGCCCGTCCGGCCCTCAGCCAGGCGCAGATCGTCGACGCCGGCCTGCGCATCGTCGCCGAGGAAGGCATCGAAGCGGTGAGCATGCGGCGCATCGCCGCCGTCTTCGGCACCGGGGCGTCGAGCCTCTACGCCCACGTGGCGAACAAGGAGGAGCTGCTCGCGCTGATGTTCGACCGCATCTGCGGCGACGTCGTGGTCCCCACGCCGGAGCCGGCCCGCTGGCAGGAGCAGATCAAGGAGATGGCCCGCTCCGGCCACGCCGTGATGACCAGGCACAACGACATCGCCCGTGCGGCGCTGGCCACGGTACCCAGCGGCCCCAACGCTCTCCGCGTGTCCGAGGGCATGCTCGCGATCCTCCTGGCCGGTGGTGTGCCCCCGGAGGTCGCGGCTTGGGCGCTCGACCGGTTGTTCCTGTATCTGGTGGCCGACGCGTATGAGAGCTCGCTGCATGCCCAGGCGGCAGCGGGGCGCGGGGTGGGGGAGGCGGAGATGAGCGAGGCGTTCCGGGACCAGCTCAACGGCTACTTCGAGAGCCTGCCGGCGGACCGGTTCCCGAACCTGCGGGCACACGCGCGCGCCATGACGTCGGGAAGGCAGGACGAACGCTTCGAGTTCGGCCTGGATCTGCTCATCGACGGGGTAGCTCGATACGCGGCATAGCGGCCTGCCCCCGGACGGCGAGGTGACCAGGTGCCGGGTGCTCACCTCGACGTGAGGTGACAGTCATGGGCTGCTCACCACTCGTCCGGCCCGACCTGAATCGCGTGACCGGACCTGACCGGCCTCGACGCGAGGCACGGGCTCCTATCGGCGAGGGGCCGACAGCAGCCGAAGTAGAGGCCGATCGGCTCTGAGGTCGAAGATCGCTTAGGCTGCCGGCCATGGGACACGTCCTCGCCCGGCTCAGCGGCTTCGGTCTGGTGCTGTTGCCGCATTGGCCCTACTCGTTCGAGCGCGAGCGGGAGGGCTCGGACGCCGTGCGGGTTACGCGGTGGACCCCATCAGGACCGGTGCAGGCCGTCGTCGAGCCCGGCCAACGGGTCGACCCCACGGACGCGATGGACGTTGAGCCTGGTTCGGACCTGCCCTACTGGCAGATCGAGACATCGGTCTTCTGCGCGCGCTGGCCTGCTGACTTCACTCTCGAGTCACCGCGCGACACGGGCGACCGAACCCCGTTCTACCTGCAGGGACCGGGCGAGGCGACGATCTTTCCGCAGGGGCCGGTGCCCAAGGCTCGGCTGGCGAGCCCGGACGCCCTCGTCGCTCCTTACCAGACGGTCGTGGCGCGGCGAACCGACGACAACGGCGTCACCGTCGTCGAACTCACTTATGAGCACGACGACAAACTCTGGTGGCAGGCGCACTGGGTGCTCCCGTTCCGAGGGGACCAACTCGTCGTTCTGACGGCACAGTCGCTGGAAAGTTCGTCGGAACGAGCTCGGAAGGCCGCCGAAACGGTGGTGGCGAGCTTCCAAAGCGCGCCGTAGAGCGCGACTCGCGGCCCGAGTCGTTCGGGTTGACGTCAGGCGATCGCGTACGGAGTCGCGACGAATGGGCGCGGCTTCGTCGGCTGCCGGTCCCCGGTGCAGCCGCACAGCCGACACTTTGTGCCGGGATGCCGCTGGAAGAAGCCGCGGAGCCGAGGCGCCGATCCTGCCGCTCGGCACGACCAGAAGTCGGGTCTGTCCGGCTGCGTGCCTCACCTGCCTGTCCCGTCCGGTCGGCTCGGCTGCCTGCCTGCCCGGCCGGCTGGGCTGCCTGCCCGTCTGGTCGGCTCGACTGCCTGCCCGCCCTGCTTCGCTGGCCTCGCCGATTGTTCGATGTGTCCGGTCGAGTTGCCGGGCCGAGTGCCGGCAGGGCCGACCGGGCGGTGGGGTGTCTCCTGGAACCGGTCAGACGGTCGGGAGGCCCGCCGCCTGCCAGGCCTTGAACCCACCCTCAAGGTCGGTCGCGCGCAGCAGGCCGAGGTCCTGCAGTGCCGCCGCCGCCAGGCTGCTCGTGTAGCCCTCCTGGCAGGTGACGATCACCTCGAGGTCGTAGTGCGTGAACTGCAGCCGGGCATCGCTGCGGGGGTCGAGACGCCATTCGAGGACGTTGCGCTCGATGATGACTGCGCCTGGAATCTCGCCGTGTTCGGCTCGTTGGGAGGCCGGCCGGATGTCGACGAGGACCGCTCCCCGGCTCATCGCCCGCTCGGTTTCGTGGGGGTCGACGCGTACGAGCCGCGATCGCGCCTCGGCGAGCAGGTCGTCGATGCCGCGGGAGCCGGGCGGGGCGGTGGCCTGCAGAGGAACGGCGCTCACCACTGAGCTCCGGCCCGCTCGACGGTCACCACGTCGAGGCCGGCAGCGCCGATGCGGTAGCGGGTCATCGTGGTCAGGGCCGGGCCGTACGCGTGGATGCTGATCGCCGGGCGGTTGGAGCGGTTCGTGATGCGGTGGATGTGGCGGGTGCCGAAGCGGCGGCCCGCTCCCTCGCCGAGCTCGCGGGAGGTGATCCGGGGTGCGCCGCCGGGGGAGGCGGCGACCGTGTCCTCCACGAGGCTGCCCGAGAAGACGTAGAACGCGCCTGCTGAGCCGCCGTGGTCGTGCAGGTCAGTGCCCTGGCCCGGTAGCCAGGTCAGCAACCACACCTCGTAGTCCGGCTCCTCGGCCAGCCGGTGGTACCAGCGGTCGACCGCGTCGAAGCGCGGAGCGACCGGCCAGCCGTCGGGGTCGGCGGCGTACCGCTGGGCGATGGCGAGGTGATCGAGACGGATGTCCACGGCGGTCACGAAGCGCTCCCGGATGTATACAAAGCCTATAAGGCCTATAGGTTTACCTCCTGAGGATACGCCGGTGGGCGCGCCGCGCGCGATCTTTCCGTCGTGAGATCTGTGAACTTATCCCCGGGGTGTACGGGTCCGCCCCGGTGAAGGGTCGCGCACTCGCGGCGTCGGCGGTCCGGGCGGCCCGAGGGTGTGGCGAAGCGGCGGTCGGGTTGGCTCGATGGGTGGCGGCGGGGCGGTCGGGTGCGCCGGTTGTGGCGGCGGGGCGGTCGGGTGCGCCGGCTGTGACCGCGGGGCGGGCGGGTGCGCCGGTTGTGACCGCCGGGCGGGCGGGTGCGCCGGATGGGTGAGGCGCTGGGCGGTCGGGCGGGCCGGGTGTGTGGCGGCGGGCGGTCGGGTCGGCCGGAGGGGCGACGGCGGCCGTCGGGTGAGCCGGATATGACGGCGCCGCGGTCGGCGGCTACCACCAGCCGCGGCGTTTGGCCCACGTCAGGAGCATGGCGGACATGATCGCCATGACCACCAGGACCGCGATCAATTGGGGCAGATGGGTGTTGTCGTTCACGATGATGTTCATGCCGTAAATGGAGGAGAGTGCGGTGATCGGCAAAGTCACCACGGCGATCACCGCGAGGCGTTCCGCCGCGATGGTCATTTTCGTCTCGGCGCGCACTCGGTAGAACTCGATCACGCCCTGGAGATATTCACGTTGACCGTCGGCGAGTCCTCTGATCCGGCCGAATTGATCAACGACGTCGGTGATCAAGGAAAGATCGGAGTTCTTGACTCTTTGGCCGAGTGCGACGATTCGGCCGTACACCTCGGCGCCGAGAGCGCCCATCGTGCGGACCGCGAGCAGGCCGTGCCGGGCTTGGAACAATTCCTCGAGAAACTCCTCCGGGTTGCCCATGTGTCCGCCGGTCACCCGCTGCTCGAGCTGCCACACGTCGCGGGTGATTTCTTCGATGAACGACTCCAGGCGCTGGGCGAGGGTGGAGACGATCGCGTACGAGAGCTCGTACGGCGACTTCGGCCGCAGGCGCCCGCTCTCGAGCCGGCGGCGGACGGCGTCGGTCTCCCGCAGCGCGACCTGGGGATCCACCGCCGGGTTCAGGGGGCCGTGCACGGTCACGACGTACCGGTCGCCGATGATCTGGTCGAGCTCGAGGTAGTGGACGTGCCCCGAGGGTCCTCGTTCGGGCCCGTGCAGGATGAGGAGATGGTGCTGCGGATAGATGTGCACCCGTGGCACCCGGTTGCGCACGGCGCAGTCCCGTGCGGCGAGCGGGTGGCAGTGCAGCACGTCGGTGAGCAGGTGTACGGCTTCCTCGTCGCACTGCCGAATATCTACCCAGATAAGTGTGTCGTCGCGCGCCAACAATTCGTCGAGTTCGGACATATGACGCTTTTCGGCACCCTGCTCCGTCAACAGAAGAATATCGATTTCCGACATGGCTCCACGCTAGACCCGAAAGAGCCTCACACCTCTAAGCCTCTTTCACAAAGAGTCTGGGTAATTTGCCGCACAGCGACCGGATAGACACTTACGGTCGATCCTTGCCCGTCTTGATTCACCGGATCGGCCCAGGTCCTCAACCGTTCAGGCGGAATGGTCGTCCGAGCGCAGCCACCGGTATCCGGAGCGTTATATGGTCGGCGACGCCTGCGAGAGCGGGTGCCCGGAGGACCCCCCTCGCCCCCTGCCTCCGAGCCCCCCGATGAACGAGGACGGACACGTGTCGAACTCCCGCCGCGGTTTGCTCGCCGCCGGCCTAGCCGCCGCCGTAGTCGGTTCCATGGGGGTCGTGTGGACCCTGAACGCCAACGCCGAAGAGACGCCGGAGGCCCCGGCGCCCGCCGTAGCCCTGCCGGGCGAGGCGGCAGCCGCCGGAACCGCAGTCGACGAGGCGGCAATCGGCGGAGCTGCAGTCGACGACGCGGCCGCGGACAAGGCGGCGGCCGGCGAAGCTGCAGCGAACGAAGCGGGAACCGACTCGGCGACGGCAAAGGCCGCGGCAGCCGACGGTGCAGCGGTTCCCGGTGGAGCGACGGCTCCCGACACGATGGAAACCAGCAACGGCGCTCCTCTGCCGACCCCGCCGAAGCTGCTGCCCTGGGGCGAGCGACCGTCGAAACTGAAGCGGGCCCGCGCCGGTGCCTCCAGCGCCGCGGTCGCCGCCGCCGGCGCGGACGCCGCCCCGGCCGACACGAGCGGCTCCCTGGAGCCCGTGCCCGAGTACGCCCCGAAGGGCCGCAACTCGCGTACCGGAATCCTGCGCAAGGCCCGGACCACCATCGTGCCGCCGGCGCCCCCGGTCGCCGGCGCGGCCGCCGCGGCGAGTGACGTCTACTTCCACTACGCGGTCGGCACCCAGACCGGCGAGACCGACGGCACCTGGGCCAACCTCAGCATCGCCAAGCCCGAGCTGAACCGCGACGACTTCCACACCTTGACCGAGATCGCGGTGCAGTCCGCGGACGGGCGGCAGATCGTGGAGGTCGGCTGGACCGTGGACCGCACCGTCAACGGCGACGCGGATCCCCACCTGTTCGTCTACTACTGGAAGGACCGGCAGCCGAGCTGCTACAACGCGTGCGGCTTCGAGGTATACAGCAAGACGATCAAGCCCGGGGACACGCTGCCGACCGGGACGCAGAAGCGGTTCGGCATCCAGCACTCCGGCAACGTGTGGTGGATCGCGTACGACTCGGAGTGGATCGGGTACTTCCCCGACCGGCTGTGGAACGGCACGTACACCCGCGGCGGCCTGACCCAGTGGTTCGGCGAGGTGGCCGCGGCGAGCTCGACGCCGTGCACCGACATGGGCAACGGCCTGCCGGCGTCGGATGGCCTCGCCGCGCGTGTCGGCTCGATCTCCATGACCAACGGTCCGGAACCCCGGGCAACCGTGCGTGCCACGAGCGATCTCTACAGCGCCGTCTCCCTCAGCGACCGGACGTTCCGGTTCGGCGGTGCGGGAGCCTGCTGACCGCAGCCTGACGGAGAGGCCTGATCTCGTACGAGGGGATCGGGCCTCTTTTGTCGTGTGCTGATCGAACCGTGCGGCCACGGGCGGGGTACAACGAGGCGGGGTACCGACGGGAGGCGGCGATGAGACGACGGGTGAGTCCCGACGAGGAGCTCATGACCGCGCTGTACACCGAGCACTACGCGGTGCTGCTCAGCTTCATCTCGCGCTACGTCAAGGACCGGCACAAGGGCGAGGACCTGGTGCAGGAGACGCTGCTGCGGGCGTGGCGGCACATCGGGCATCTGGACCCGGACCCCGGCCGCACCCGGTCCTACCTGCTCACGATCGCCCGCAACGTGGTCACCAACGCCTGGCGGGCCGAGCAGCGCAGACCGCATCTGGTCGCCGACGACGCCGCGGTCGCCGCGGTGCCGTCGGCGGACAACGTCGACCAGCTCGTCGAGGGGTGGCTGGTGGCCGAGGCCCTGGAACGGCTGTCGGCCGACCACCGTGCGGTCGTACAGGCGATGTACTACGAGGGAAGAACGGTCGCGGACGCCGCCAAGAGCCTGTCCGTGCCCGAGGGAACGGTGAAGTCGCGGGCGTTCTACGCGGTGCGCGCGCTGCGGCAGGTGTTCGAGGAGATGGGGGTGCTGCGATGAACCCCGCCGACCACGACGACCTGCGCAGACTGCTCGGCGGTTACCTGCTGGGCGGCCTGGACGACGCCGACACCGACCGGCTCGACGCCCATCTGGTGCACTGCGACGCCTGCCGTGCGGAGTTGGAGCAGCTCGGTCCCGTACCGGAAATGCTCCGGTCCTTGAAGAGCTCGCCCGCCCCTGCGGTCGCGCCCGGCACGCGGCCCAGCGCCGACCGGATCGAAGGCCTGCTCGGCAAAATGCGGGCCGAACACGCCCGCGAACGCCGTTCGTTGCGCACGCGCTGGCTGGCGGCGGCTGCGGCGGTGGTGCTCGTGGCTGCCGTCTCGGTGGGGTTCGTGGTGGCCGGCGACGACGAGCGGCCGACCCCGCCACCTCAGGCGGTGCCGAGCCGGCCGCCGCTGGTCACCGCGGTGTTCGAGTCCGCGAGCGGCAGCGGAATGACCGGCGAGGCGGTGCTGACCGGCAAGACGTGGGGAGTGTCGATCGACCTGAACGTGTCCCGGCTGCGCGGCACCGGACCGTTCGTCTGCCAGGTTCGCGAGGCGGACGGCTCGATGGAGGAGGCGGCGGTCTGGGGCCCCACGCCCAGCGGCAACGCCAAGGTCACCGGTGCCAGCTCCATCCAGCTGCCCAATGTCCGTTCGGTGGCGGTGGCGGACAAGCAGGGGCACGTGCTCGGCACAGCCAGACTGGACTAATCGGACCGGTCAGGTGCCGGACCCGGCCCGCGGCGGCGAACGCAGGGCGCGTCGGACATGACCCCGGCTGAGCGGACCGGTCAGGCGGCGTCGGACCTGGCTCGGGGGAGCGAGCACGCCGCCGTGCCGCCCGGAAGCAGATGGCGGTGGCCGGCGATCCAGCGGTACACCGGCCAGGCCAGCAGGCCGACAGGCTTGAGCTGCAGCGCGCGGCCCGGAACCTCCCAGAGCCGGCCGGCATCGCGCAGCAGCATCGCGACGGCGTCCGGCCCGGAGGCGATCGTGCCGTCCGGGCCGACCCACTGCACCGCCTCCTCGACCTGCTCGAGCGTCAGCCCCAGCGCATCGAGGTCGGCGAACTGCCACGGGACCACCGTCGCACGCGACGGAATACGGCGTTCGATGAACTGCGCGCACGAACTGCAGAACGAACAGTCGCCGTCGTACACGAGGGTCGGTTCCATGCGTTCATCCTGTCAGGTCACCCGGCGGAGCCGGACCAGGTAGGTCTGGGCGACGACCACCACGGCGAGGAATGCGCCGCTGATGACCTGCTGGTAGCTGCTCGGCACGTTGCCGACCTGGTTGATCATGTTCTGGATGACGCCGAGCAGCAGCACGCCGGCGATCGTGCCGGCGATGGTGCCCGCGCCGCCGGTCAGCAGCGTGCCGCCGATGACCACCGCGGCGATCGCGTCGAGCTCCATGCCCGTGCCCAGGACCGTGACGCCCGAGCCGAGCTTGGCCGCGTTGATCGCCCCAGCGAGGCCGGCGAGCAGACCGGACATGACATAGACCCAGACTTTGGTACGCCGAACAGCGACGCCCATGAGGCTCGCGGCGTCCTCACTCCCACCGACGGCGTAGACCGCGTGACCGAACCGCGTGCGGGACAGCAGCACCATCCCCAGCGCGAACACCACCGCCACCAGCCATACCGGGTACCCGATGCCCAGGAACGAGCCCGTGCCGAAGCTGCGGAACGTGTCGTCGGTGACCAGATACGTCTTCGAACCCTCGCTGCTGAGCGCGCGCATCAGCCCCCGCGCCCCGAGCAGAGCCGCCAGGGTGACGATGAAGGGCGCCATTCTTGTGTACGCGATGAGCACGCCGTTCAGCACTCCGATGAACCCGCAGACAGCCAGCGGCACGAGGAACGCCGGAACGAGTCCCCACTGCGACGCATAGGCCGAGACGACGCCGCCGAGGACGTACAGCGAGCCCACGGAGAGGTCGATGCCGCCCGTGATGATCACGAAGGTCATGCCGAGCGCGATCAGCGCGGGTGGAGCCGCCGCGACCAGGATCGTGCCGGCGTTGTCGTAGCTGCGGAAGTTGGGGAACACCGCCGACGCGATGATCACGACCGTGATGAGCACGGCCAGCGCGCCCTGCCGTTGCACGAGGCCGACGAGACGGTCGGTGCGCTGGGCCCGGCGCTCGTCGGCGGCGACGACCGCGGGGGCCTGCGGTTCCGACGCGATCTGCTGGGTCACCGGGTCTTCCTCTCTCGGGCGGCGTAGACGGCGATGAGGATGATCACGGCCTGCACCATCTCCGTCGTGGACGGCTGCAGGTTGTGCTTGATCATCGTTGCCACCACCAGTTGCATGAGCAGGGCGCCGGCGACGGTCCCGACGATGCGGATCTTCCCGCCGGTCAGCGGGGTGCCGCCGACCACCACGGCGGTGATCGCGGAGAGCTCGATGAGCAGGCCGACCGCCGAGGCGTCGCTGGACTGGATGCGGGCGACGGCAAGCAGGCCGGCGATGGACGCCAGCACCGCGCAGGCGACGTAGACAGTGATGAGGACGCGCTTCACGGGTACGCCGGCCAGCTCCGTCGCCGGGCGGTTGCCGCCGATGGCCAGCAGCCGGCGGCCGAACACCGTACGCCGTACGACGAACGCGACGACGAGCACCAGCAGCGCCGCGATCCACACCAGCATCGGAATGCCGAACAGGTCGCCGGAGCCGAGGAAGATGAGCTCCTCGTTCCGAACGTCTTTCAGCTGGCCGTTCGAGATGACCAGCGCCAGCCCCCGGCCGCCCACGAACAGTGCCAGGGTCGCGACGATCGGTTGCAGCCCCACCCTTGCCACGAGGGTGCCGTTGACCAGGCCCACGGCAACGCCGGCCAGCAGCGAGACGAGAATCGCCGCGATCACGCCGTACCCGAGATAGAGCGGGATGAGGGCGGCCGCGAGCGCCATCACCGAGCCGACCGAAAGGTCGATGCCCTCGGTGCCGATCACCAGCGCCATGCCCAGCGCCACGATGACGATCGGGGCGACCTGGATGAGCTGGATGCGCAGGTTGCTCCAGGTCAGGAAGTTGGGCGTGAACAGCACGTTGTAGAGGACCAGCACCGCGATCGCGACGTAGACGCCGTACTTCGGCAGCCACGCACGTACCCGGGCCAGATCGATGTCCAGGGCGGGCCGCGGGGCGGTCGCAGCCTCAGTCTTCATTGCCGACCTCTTTCGCTTCGACCGCCGCCGCGGCGATCGTCTCCAGCAGCGCCTCGGTGGTCACGTCGTCGCCGCGCAGCTCGCCGACCACCGCGCCGTCGCGCAGCACCACGACCCGGTCGGCGCCCTCGACCAGCTCCTCCGCGTCGGAGGACACGAGCACCACGCCCAGCCCCTCGGAGGCCAGCTCGTCGATGAGCCCCTGCACCTCCGCCTTCGCGCCGACGTCGATACCGCGCGTGGGCTCGTCCAGCAGCAGCACCTTGGGCTGGGTGGCGAGCAGGCGCGCCAGCAGCACCTTCTGCTGGTTGCCGCCAGACAGGTCACCCACCCGCTGGTCCGGGCTGGACGCCTTGATCCGCAACCGGGTCATGTAGGTGGAGACGATCTCGTCGATCTTGCGGTCGGAGACCAGTCCCAGCCGCGACATCCGGGGCAGGACCGCCAGCGCGATGTTCTCCCGCACGGACAGGCCGGCGACGATGCCCTCCGCCTTGCGGTCCTCGGGCTGGACCGCGATCCCGGCCTTGACCGCCTGCACGGTGGTCGGACGCTTGAGGTCCTTGCCGTCGACCTCCACGGTGCCGCTGTCGACCGGGTACGCCCCACCGATCGCCTTGATCGTCTCGCTGCGCCCGGCGCCGAGCAGTCCGCCCAGCCCGACCACCTCGCCCGGCTGAACGGCGAAGCTGATGTCGTGCAGCTTGTGCCGGCTGTTGAGGTGCGACACCCGCAGCACGGGCGCGGCGTCGTCCGCGCCGGTGTGGTCGCCGGTGAAACCCGTGAAACCCTCCCGGCGTACGGCGGACATGTCCCGGCCGAGCATCAGCGAGACGAGCCGGATGCGCTCGAGGTCGGCGAGCTTGCCGGTGTGCACCACCTTGCCGTCGCGCAGGATCGTGACCGCGTCGCAGATCTGGTAGAGCTCGTCGAGCCGGTGACTCACATAGACGATGCCGATGCCCTGCGCGTGCAGGTCCCGGATCACGCCGAACAGCGTCTCGACCTCCCGCGGCTCGAGCGAGGACGTCGGCTCGTCCATGATGACGACCTTCGCGTCGATCATGACCGCCCGCGCGAGCGCGACCATCTGCTGCGCGCCGAGGGCGAGGGTGCCGAGCTGGCGGCGTACGTCGGTGGTGACGCCGTAGCGGAGCAGGATCTCGTGGGCCTCGCGGAACATCCGCTTCTCGTCGAGCAGGCCGAGCGCGTTGCGCGGCTCGCGGCCCAGGAACAGGTTGTGGGCCACGCTCATCAGCGGGATGAGGTTGACCTCCTGGTAGATCGTGGAGATTCCGGCGCGCTGGGCGTCCATGGGCGAATCGAACCGGACGGGCTCGTCGTGGTAGCGCACCTCGCCGCCGTCCGGCTGGTAGACGCCGGTCAAAACCTTGATCAGAGTGGACTTCCCGGCGCCGTTCTCGCCGACCAGGGCGTGTACTTCGCCCGCTTGCAGAGTGAAGGACACACCGTCCAGGGCGCGCACGCCCGGGAACACCTTCGAGACATCGACGACTTCTAGCAGCGCCATGAACGCATTCACTCACTTCTCAACATAATCCGTCAAGACTTCGAACATCGCCGTTCGGAGGAGATCGTGGGAACGGTGGCTGCCGAGCGGGCCGGAGCGGGTCGCGAAGCTGACCTAGGAGAGGGCCGTGAGGTGCGGAAACACCGTTCGTAGGCGACGGTGGGACGCAGTTCGTCGTGCGGCGTTCGGGAGCGGTTGGTCGGTGGTGTGAGAACGCCGTTCGTCGGCGGGCGTGGGACGCCGTACGTGGTGCAGTGGGTGCGAAGCGGGCCGTCGGTCGTGGGGAACGGCGTTCGGGGTGGTGGTGGGATGCGGTTCGCGGTGTAGCGGTGGGAAGCGGGTCGTCGGTCGTGGGGAACGCCGTTCGCGGGTCCTTCGGTGCGCGAGCGGAGTGAGGAACGTGACGAACGCCGTTCGCGGAGCAGCGCGAATGCAGTTCGTGGTCGCGAACGCCCGTCATCCGGACCCGGCCGAGTCGTGACGCACCGACCACCGGGACCGCGGGCTCAGGGGCTCCTCGCCACCCGGCCACCGGGACCGCGGGCCGGGCGGCTCCTCGCCACCCGGCCCGCGCCAACCCCGCCGAGCCTCAGCCCAACGGCGCCGCGTTGTTCCACGTCGCGTCGGCCGCATAGCTCGCCGAACTGTCCCACGTGTTCCCGCCGCCGTTCGTCGCGATGTACACCGCCTCGGCGTAGTGCCGCCAGTAGTACCCCGGATAGTTGAACGACTCCAGCGACACGTTCCCGCCGCCACCGTTGAGTGCCGGTTGTGCGCAGAATGTCGCGTCCTGCAGGAATGTCGTCGTGTTGTCGTTCGACGCCTTCTGCAGCCGGTACCCGGCGTGCCTCAGGTACTGCCCCGGGAAGTTGACCGACTCGAACGAGTAGCAGCTCGTGTCGGCGAACCCCGTGCGGACCGTGAACGTCGCGTCCGCCCGGTCGGTGGCCGAGCTCGCCGTGGTGATCACGTCCGTGCGGGCCAGCCCGTCGTAGTGCCGCAGGTAGCGGGTGTCGTAGCCGGGCGTGGTGACCCGGAAGGAGCGCTTCTGGCCGACGGCCAGGTCGGCTCCGCTGCGCCACAGGGGCGCGGATACCGCCCACGTCGCGTCGTCGGTGAAGGAGCCGCCGGTGTTCTGGTCCATCCAGACTTCTTCGTTGCGGTGGCGGAGGTAGTAGCCCGCCATGTTCGACGCCTCGAGGGAGGTGCCGCCGCCCGACAGGCCGGGGCGGGCGCAGAAGGTCGCGTCCGCGTTGAAGGTGCCGCCGGTGCCTGCCTCGCTGTAGACCCGGTAGTCGCGGTGCCGGAGGTAGCGGCCCGGGAAGTTGCGGGACTCGAACGAGTAGCAGGCGCTGTTGGCCAGGCCGGGGCGCACCCAGAAGGTGGCGTCCTGGCGGTCGGTCGTCGCGCTGGTCGTACTGATCGCGTCTGTTCTGGCCGCGCCGTCGCGGTGGCGGAGGTAGCGGTTGGTGTAGCCGGGGGTGGTGACGCGCAGGGAGGCGAGCTTGTTCGTCGACAGGGTCGTGCCGTTGGCCGCGCCGAGGACGCTCTGGTTGACGGCTCGGACGCGGGCGAAGTCCATTTTCTGGATCTGGCGGTCGTAGGTGTAGAAGCCGTTGAGCTCCTCCTCCACGTCGGTGGGCTCGGTGTAGACGGATCCGGAGAGGCCGTTGCCGTTGACCAGGTCGATGAGCTTGCTGGTGATCTGGACGTAGCGGCTGGTGAGGGCGGTGGAGTCGGGCAGCCACTCGTACGCGAACTTGCCGCTGGTCGGCCACTCGTGTCCGGGGACGCGCAGGCCGAGGCCGCCGTACTCGCCGTTGACCGCGATGCGGGTGGCGGTCGGGGCGCGGGTGATGCCGGGGCCGACGTACATGTGGTCGTCGATGACGTCGCCGTTGCCCGGGTCCGGGTCGGAGTCGCAGCAGTTGGAGCCGGAGTTGTGGTTGACCAGGCGGGTCGGGTCCCAGCTCTTGACCAGGTCGGCGATGCGGCCGGCGTCGTACTCGCCCCAGCCCTCGTTGAACGGCACCCATTGGACGATCGACGTGATGCCCTTGTGCTCGTCGACCATCTCCTTGAGCTCCTTCTCGAAGCGCTGGCGCCCGGCCGTCGACGGTTCGCGGCCGCTGGCCAGTGCCGGCATGTCCTGCCAGACCATCAGGCCCAGCCTGTCCGCCCAGTAGAACCAGCGGTCGTTCTCGACCTTGATGTGTTTGCGGACCATGTTGAAGCCCAGCGCCTTCTGCTGTTCGAGGTCGAAGCGCAGGGCGGCGTCGGTGGGTGCGGTGTAGATGCCGTCCGGCCAGAAGCCCTGGTCGAGGGTGCCGAGCTGGTAGACGAACTTGCCGTTGAGCGTGGGGCGCAGCACGCCGCCGAGCATCGCCTTGCCGAGCGAGCGCATGCCGAAGTAGCCGCCCACGACGTCACCGCCGGCCATCGTCACCCTGAGGTTGTAGAGGAACGGGTTGTCGGGGGTCCAGAGCCGGGCATTCGGTACGGGGATCCGGAAGCTGCTGCCGACGGTGCCGGTCGCCGTGCCCACCACTGTGCTGCCGTCGAGCACCTGCGCGGTCACACTCGCGCCTGCCTGCGTGCCCTGCACGATCAGGTCGAGCCCGCCGGCCGCGACGTTGGGTGTCGTGTCCAGCCGGGTGATGCGCTGCGGGGTGGTGGGCTCCAGCCAGACGGTCTGCCAGATGCCCGACGACGGGGTGTACCAGATGCCGCCGCGGTTGGTGCGCTGTTTGCCGACCGGGATGTCCTGGTTGTTGGTGGGGTCCCAGACGCCGACGATGACCTCGTTCGAGCCGGCCCGCAGCGCGCCGGTGATGTCGTAGGAGAACTTGTCGTAGCCGCCCTCGTGGGTGCCGAGCAGGGTGCCGTTCACCCAGACCTTGGACTGCCAGTCGACCGCGCCGAAGTTGAGCTGGACGTTCCGGCCGGCCCAGCCGGCGGGCACGGTGAACGTCCGGCGGTAGTACATGTAGTCCTCGTGCCGCATGATCCCTGAGAGAGCGCTCTCGATCGGGTACGGCACCAGCACCTCCTCGCCGAGCGTGGTGTTCACCGGCGGGTTGTTGATGTTCGCCGCGCCCGCGAACTGCCAGATGCCGTTGAGGTTCTGCCAGTCGGGCCGGGTCAGCTGGGGCCGGGGGTACTCGGGCAGCGGGTTGCTCGTGGAGACCTGGCTGGTCCACGGGGTGCTGAGCGGGGGAGTCTTCGGCACGAACGCCGCCGCCGGGGCCTGCGTGGCGATCAGGGCGCCGGCCGAGGCGGTCAGTGCGGCCGTGGTCGCGGCGAGGAGGCGTCGCCACGACCGGGTTCGATGTTCAGTCACGTTGGTTCTCCCTATCCAGGAGCGTGCTGCAGGGGACGGGCGCCGGTGACCCGCGAGCGGGGAGGGAGTCACCAGCTTGGAACACATATTGACTCTTGTGAACACGGTTAATCAATAGACGAACGCCAATGCTGGAAACGGCGCAAGGCGGCGCCCGGATGATCCGGGCGCCGCCTTGGGGGATGAGCCGTGCGTCAGTAGGCGCTGTTCAGGTCGCTCTTCGCGTTGCTCTCGTCGTACTCGCGGTCGCTGATGATGATGTCCTCGGGGATCGGCTCACCGTTGAAGAACTTGGTCGCCGTCTGGAAGGCCAGCGGGCCGAAACGCGGGTTCGACTCGATCACCGAGTAGATCCAGCCGTCGACGATGCCCTGCACCGCGCCCTTGGTGCCGTCGATCGAGACGATCTTGACGTCACCCTTCTGCTTGCCGGCGCTGGTGAGCGCGACCTTCGCGCCCAGCGCCATCTCGTCGTTCTCGGCGTAGATGCCCTTGATGTCCCCGTTGGACTGCAGCAGCTGCTCGGTGACCTTCTGGCCCTCCTCGCGGGAGAACTGGCCGGTCTGCTCGAACACGATCTTGATCTCGGGCGCGACCTTGGCGATCTGGTCCTTGAAGCCCTTGGTCCGCAGCGTGGTCACGTTGTTGCCGGGCGAGCCGAGGAGGATCGCGACCGACCCCTTGTTGCCCATGGCGGCGGCCATCTTGTCGGCGGCCCGCTTGCCCTGCTCCTCGAAGTCCGACCCGATGAAGGTCAGGTAGTCCTTGCAGGAGGTGGCGTTGATCTTCCGGTCGATCGTGATGATCGGGACCTTCTTCGCCGAGGCCTTCGCGAAGACCGAGTCCCAGCCGTCGGAGTTCAGCGGGGCGATGATCAGCAGCTGCACGCCCGAGTCGATCATCTGCTCGACGTCGCTGATCTGCTTGTTGAACTGCGAGTTGGCGTTGGTGGTCTGCAGGTTGGCCGCGGGGATGCCCAGCTTCGCCGCCTCGTCCTTGATGGACTGGGTCTCGGCGATGCGGAACGGGTTGGCCTCCTTCTCCGACTGGGAGAAGCCGACCTTGGCGGTCTTGAGGTCGACCTTCTTGCCGCCGAACTGGTCCAGCGTGCAGGTCTTGGCGCCGGGCGCCGCCGACTGCGCGACCTGGGCGCCGGCGGAGGCGTTGGACCCGCCCGCGGGGGTGGTGCTGTCCTCGGACTTCGCGCAGGCACTGACCAGGAGCAGGGTTGCTCCGAGGGAAATGACCGCCGGCCTCCAGCGGCCGGACATGGCGCTCATGGCATGTGCTCCTTCGTGGTGATTCCCAGCTCGTCGGTGGGGGCATCGACGCTTTACCATCCGGAAACACATTCACGCACTATCGAACTTTTCCTGTCAAGGTCATGGTCATAACCAACCAGAAACGAACGCAACACAGGGTCGTTATGCGACCGCAACTCCGCAAAAGTGCAGGTCAGCGTAGGGTTGCCCGGAGTCGGGTCGCTTCACGTCTGCGCTTCGGCGGTGATGTTACCGATCACATCTGGACATCCGCCCGCCGTCACCCGACCGTGGCGGTGGGAGTGGAGCCGCGGGAGAGGTCGATGCCGTACTCGGCGAGCCGCTCCCGGGCGCGGTGCAGGTCCCACTGCGCACCGAGGACGGTGTAGAGCTCGGCCGCCTCCGCGCCGGTACGCGCCGCCTCGTGCGGCCGCCGCGACAGGGCCAGCAGCACCGCCGCGTCCTCCAGCGCTCCCGCCAGCTCGGGGACCCGCCCGACGGCCCGGTAGTGGGCGGCCGCCTCCAGGGCCGGTTGCGGATCCTCGGTCATCAACGCCCGGCACCGCGCCGCGGCGGCGAACGCCCGCGCCGGACGGACCTCCTTCGCCGCCTCGGCGGCACAGATGGCCGCGGCGCGCTCCGCCAGGTCGCGGCGGTCCAGGGACAGGGCCAGGCGCACGGCGTCCGGCAACCACTGGTGCCGCAGCATCATCGGCGCGTACTCCGGGGTGAGCAGCGGGGCCAGCTCCTCCAGCGCGTCCGCGGCGCGGCCCTGCTGCTCGGCGACCAGCGCGCGTGCCACCAACAGGAAGTCGCAGCTCTCCCGCTCGGCGTCGGTCACCGGCAGGGCGTTGGCGGCGTCGAGGTGGGCCGCGGCCAGGCTGTGGTCCCGGCGCCGCCCGGCGATCAGCGAGGCGACCCCGTGCAGCAGCATCGCGACCGCCCCCGGCTCGCGCATGCCCAGGAAGGTGATGCCCGGCGCGTCATCGGTCACCGCGCTGACCTCGGCCGTCGCGTCGTCCCAGCGGCCCAGCCAGTAGTACTGCACCGCCGAGGCGACCTGGAGGCTGGCCGGCAGCCGGTGCCGGATCGCGAACAGGGCCGCCTCGCGCAGCGTCCGCTCGGCCTCGTCGAGGCGGTCGAGGTTCTGCAGCGTGAACATGCGGTTGTCCAGCAGGTCGAAGTACATGCCGGCGAACGTCGGGTGATCGCGCATGATCTCCAGCGCGCGGTCGACGTACTCGAGGGCCCGCTGGTGGTCGCGGCGGATGGAGTGGGTGAGCCAGCTCGTCTGCAGCGCGAACGCCGCCTCGTACGGCTGGCCGGCCGCCATCGCCTCGTCATGCACCCGCGCGGCCCGCTCGTCGGCCTGGTCGAGGTCGTCCAGGGACCCCCGGCGGAAGTTGGCCAGCAGCACGCGGTGACGGGTCCGCCAGATCTCCGGCACGGCCGGATCGTGCACCGCGTCGGCGAGCAACGCGATCGCCTCCGCCGGGTGCCCCTGCCGGAACCGCATCGCGGCCAGCAGCTGCCGCATCTCGGCGCGGTCCGACGGGTCGGTGGCGATGCCGAGCGCCGCGCGGGCCTCCTCGATCGGGTAGCGGTCATACCGGAAGTCCAGCTTCACCAGCGCGATCAGCAGCGTCTCGCGCTGCGCCGGCGTCGGCAGGAGAGTCCCGAGCACCCGCCGGATCAGCGTACGGGCGATGTCCGGCACCCGCTTGACCACCTCGGCGTGGTGCCCGGTCAACCAGGTGACCACCCAGTCGTCGACCACGGGGGTCTCGGCGGCGAGCTGCTCGGCGACCCGGGTCACCGGGCTGCCGCCGCGGGACAGGATCTCGGCGGTCTGCCGGTGCAGCAGCGCCCTGATGGTGCGCGGGATGCTGTCGTAGAGGGCCTCACGCAGGAACGGGTGGCGGAAGGCCAGATCCGATCCCGAGTCGACGATGATGCTCGCGGTGAGAGCCTCCTCCAGGTTGGACACCAGCTCGAACGGCGAGCGCCCGGTCACCGCCACCACATCGTCCACAGCGAACTCCGCACCGAGCAAAGCCGCCAGCCGCAACACTTCCTTGGTGTCCTCGCTCAGGAAGTCCACAGTGGTACGCACGACCGCGAGCAGGGACCGCGGAGCCTCGACGGGCACCGACTCGTCGATGTCTGCCCGGCCGTCCGCGACCCGCACCACGCCCCGGCGTACCAGTGCCGACGCCATCTCCCGGGCGCAGAGCGGGTTCCCGCCCGAGTGGCTCACCACGGTCCGCAGGTGCGGGCCGACCGGCGCGCCGACCACCGAGGCCACGATCTCCTCGGTGGCCGCCGGTGAGAGCGCTTCCAGGACGAGGACGTGGCCCTCGCGCAGCTGTACGCCCCGGCGCAGCTGCGCCAGCTCGCGACCGTTCGGCTCGGGCCGGGCCGCGGCGACGAGCAGCAGCGGCAGGTGCCGGGTGGCCGCGACCAGGCGGTCCCACAGCAGCACGCTGGCCTCGTCGGCCCACTGCAGGTCGTCCACGACGAGGACGACCGGCGTGGCCGCGCAGGCGGTCCGCAGGTACGCAAGGATGCGTTCCGCCGCGATCCCCGGCCCCGCGTCGTCGCTGTCGTCGCCGGAGGGCGAGTGCAGGTCGCCGGCGAGGGCGGCGCGGCGCGGATCCGGCGAGGTCGCCGCCAGGCCCAGCGCCCGGGCCAGCACCTGCAGCGGGACGTGCTGGTCGAGCTCCGCGGCGACACCCCAGAACAGCTGACAGCCGGCGTCGTCGGCGTCGGACAGCGATCGGGTCAGCAGCTCGGTCTTGCCGATGCCCGGCTCGCCCTCGACCCAGACCGCGGCGCCGGTGCCGCTCGCGGCCCGGCCTACCAGATCGCGCAGCAGGGTGACTTCTTCCGTACGCCCGTAGAGCGGCCGCTCGACGACGCCGTCCCGGATCGCCCGGGCCACCTGGGTGGGCACGACCGCCGCCGTCCGGGCCGGTGCCTCGTCGCCGGCCGCCGACCCGTCGAGCACCTTGAGCTGCAGCTCCTGCAGCCGTGGGCCGGGCTCGACCCCCAACTCGGTGACGAGGGTACGGCGGGCCGCACGGAACGCCTCCAGCGCCTCGGCCGGCCGGCCGCCCCGGTACAGCGCCAGCATGAGCAGCTCGTGCAGGGGCTCGTGCAGCGGGTAGTCGCGGACGAGCCCGGCCAGCTCGGCGATCAGCGAGTCGTCGTCGAGCTCCATGGCGATCCGGGCCCGCCGCTCCGCCGCCGCGAGCCTGCGGTCGCCGAGGCGGGTGCGTTCCAGCTCGATGCGGTCGCCGGTCAGGCCCGCGTACGCCTCGCCGTGCCACAGCCGCAGCGCCTCGTCGAGGAGCGCCGCCGCGGCCGCCGCATCGCCCGCCTCCTGCCGCGTGGCCGCCTCGGTGCAGAGCTCCTCGAAACGGTCGCTGTCCAGGTGGCCCGGCGTGATCCGCAGCGAGTACCCATGAGGGCCGGAGCTGAGCACCTCGGCCGCGGCACGGCGGTCCGGCCCCGGGGCGAGCGCGCGGCGCAGACCGGAGATATAGGTGTAGACGCTGCCCGGCGCGGTGGCCGGCGGCGCGGTGCCCCACACGGCCTCGATGATGTCGTCGCGGGTGACCACCCGGTTGGCGTCGGCGGCGAGGACGGCGAAGAGGGCGCGCTGCCGGGCCGGGCCCAGGTTCAGCTCGCGGTCGCCGTACCAGGCCCGGACCGGGCCGAGAACCGACACCCGGAGTGGTTCATGCGGGTCGTCCGACATCCGTCCTCCGATTCCGCGGCGGCGACGTGCCTCCCGAGCTGGCGAGCACCGGCGCGTCAGCGACTGACTGAAACGTGGTCCCCGAGCAGCAGCGACCTGCTCAGGTGGGGAGCGGTCGGCTCACCGGGCAGATGCGGGCGGAGCCTCGTGATCAGCAGGCGGAAGCGGTTGAGCCACGGCTCCGGGAAATGGCGGGAGCTGAGCGCGGCCCGGGCCAGGTCGGCGGCGGCGGCGTGTTCCCCCTGCCGGTCGTGGCTGCACGCCATGATCCATTGCATCTCGGCTTCCAGGTTCACGTCGGTCGTGCGGGCGGCCACCCAGCCGGCGTCCGCCACCGCGTTCTGTCCCTGGTCGTGCAGCAGCCGCGCGAGCCAGGCGGTGAGGCCGAGCCGGGTGCTCTCGTCGAGGGCGTACTCGGCTCGTACCTGCCGGAGCATGGTCACCGCGGCCTCGGGGGCCCGGGCCGCGAGCTGGTCGATGTGCCGGGTGAGCCAGCGGCTCGCGCCGGCGTCGAGCGGCACGGGGCCGGCCAGCAGCTGCTCCACCACACGCTCGGGGGCGCCGCCGAGCTCCGCGATCTTCTCGGCGAAGGACCGGTGCAGCATGATCCGCAGGGCGGCCGGGGTGCTCTCGTGCAGCACACGCGAGACGATCCGGTGGCGGAAGGCGAGCGTGTGCGGGTCCTCGGTGAGCACGCCCGCCACCCGGGCGGGTTCGACGATCCGGGCCAGGTCGTGGGGCGCCCGGTCGGTCACGGCGGCGACCTCGGCGATCGTGCAGTCGCCGCCGAGGAACGCGCAGGCCCGCAGGATGTGGCGGGTCTCCTCGCTGAACGCCGCGAGGTGCGCGTTCACCGCGGCGACCAGCTCGGCCGGCGGAACGTCGCGGTATCCGGTGCCGTTGCGGGCGCTCGTCGCGAGGTGCCGCAGGTAGTACGGGTTGCCGCCGGCGTCGGCGAGCAGCCGGCGCAGCAGCCGCGGCTCGAGCGACTCCGGGGCGACCGCCCGGACCAGCGCCGTCGCCTGGTCGGCGCCGAGCGGCGGAAGCTCCACCGTCTCGTCGGCCGGCACCCCGAGCACCTCGGGCGAACCGGGCCGGACGGACGCGACCAACAGCAGCGGCAGCTCGCGGGTCAGCTCGTGCAGGGCGGCCCAGACCTCGAGCGTGGTGCTGTCCGCGCGCTGCAGGTCGTCGGCGACGAGGATCAGCGGCGACTCGGCGGCCTGCCGGACCAGGTCCACCGCCCGCTCGACGGTCTGCGGCCGGGGGCCGTCGATGGCGTCGGCGGCGACGGTGAACAGGTGCCGCACCAGCTCGCGCGGGGCGTCGCCGGACATCGCCGACTCCATGCACTCCAGCAGCACGCCGAGCGGCATGCGCCGGGCCAGCTCGTCGCCGAGGCCCCAGCCCACCCGGCACCCGCGCGGCACGTCGCCCCGCAGTGCCACGGTGAGCAGCGCCGACTTGCCCATGCCCGGCGCTCCCACGACCCTGATGCTGCGGCCCTGGCCGCCGGCGACCGCCATGACGGCGCGCCGCAGCCGGCCCAGCTCGGCGTCGCGGCCGATCAGAGTGACGGGGTCCGAAGCGGGGCCCGCGACGACCGCCGCCGGGCGTGCCGAGGGCGGCGGCTGCTCCTTGGTGCCGGTGAGGATGCGCAGGCGCATGGTTCGCAGCGCCGCGCTGGGCTCGGTCCCCGTCTCCTCCAGCAGCACCTGGCTCAGGTGGTCGTGCACCCGCAGGGCCTCGGCCTGACGGCCGGTCGCCTGCAACGCGGTCATCAGCATCCCGTGCAGCGTCTCCTGCAACGGGTACGTCTGGACGAGCGCGCGCAGAGCGGCGATCGCCTCGTCGTTGCGGCCGAGCTCCATGAGCAGTGCCGCGTGGCGTTCCGCGCTCGCCAGCCGCAGCTCGGTCAGCCGCAGGCGCTGCGACTCGGCGTACGGGCCGGGCACGCCGGACAGGGCCTCGCCGTGCCAGAGCCGCATGGCGGCCTCGAGGGCGGCCAGCTCGGCGAGCCGGTCGCCCGCGGCGCGGTGCCGGCGGCTCTCGTCGCGCAGCGCCTCGAAGCGGAACACGTCGACGTTCTCCGGCTGGACGTGCAGGCAGTAGGTGCCGCCGCCGGAGGTGAGCAGCTGTCCCGCGGCCCAGCGGTCACGGTCGGGCTCGAGGACCCGGCGCAGGGTCGAGACGTACGTGTAGACGTTGCCGATCGCGCTCGCCGGCGGCTCGTCGCCCCACAGTGCACCGACGAGCTGCTGACGGGAGACGGCGTGACCGGCATGCAGGGCGAGCACGGCCAGGACGGCCGCGCGCCGCGCGGAACCGAGCGGTAGTTCGGTCTCGCCCCGCCATGCCCGGACGGGGCCCAGCAGGCGAAGGTCCATGCCCTCGTGCGCTGCCCTCATGGCTACCCAATCTCGTGGTCGTGGGATTGCTCCCAACAGCTCGGTGGTTGAAGGCGCAACCTTCTACCGCCGACCGACATTCCCCCGTCGGTTGTGTCCGCCCTGCCGAAGTCGTTTCTAATCAATGCATGCAAGCTGATCATGTCGCACGCGCCGGGCAAGCATATCGTCGCCGTTGACCGTTTGCGGATCTGCCGTGACTCATTCTTGACCGATTCCCGCCCGCTTCGCGAATCGACGCTCACCACTCGACTTCGGTTACTTGCGCGTAGCATCCGCTTTCCGTTTACCGCGCCGGGCGGCTCTTCATGCGGGCGTCCCGGGCAAACCTGCTGGTCGCGGGGGCACTTCGGGCGGCGGAGGGTCCCCGCCGGCGCCGTCGCCCTGGTGAACTCGCTGGGACCGGGCCGTACGGGACTCCAGGCGAGGAGGGCGGATGAGCGGCGACGCATCTTCGCTTCCCTTCGCCGGGGAACTCTTTCTCGCCCTGGCGACCGAGGGGCGGCTGGTCGTGGACGCGGTCCGCGCCGACGCGGTGATCGCGGACCTGGAGCGGACCCTGGCGCAGGTCAGGTCACGGCTGCGGGTGGTGCGCATCTGGCGGCAGCTGCCCGCGCGGCGCATCGGCGAGCTGCCGGACGAGCTCGTTCAGGCCGTCGTGGACGCCGTCTTCGTGGACCAGCTGGCCCCGGGGCAGCTCGAGCGGGCCGAGCGGGAACTCCTGAAGTACATCAGGGCATTGCGCCGGGCGCGCGTCGACTGACAAAGAGTTTGCAAGTTCGGCAGTGAACTGCATCGATGCAATGTTCTTCACGCCGCGGCGCCCACTATGAAGGTCGCGTGAAGATTTCCTGAAGGCCACCTCCTCCAGACTGGCCCGGCCAGATCGACCAACCGGAGGTAGCAGTGGAGCAGGTCCGCGTCGCCCTGCAGGCGATGGATCCGATCAGCCATGCTGGGCTCGCCAGCTTTCTTCAGTCGCGTCCCGGGCTCGTGCTGCTGCCCGCCGCCGAGCGGGCCGCCGCCACGGTGCTCGTCGTCTCGACCGACCGGCTGACCACCGACGTCGTCGCCCTGCTGCGGCGCTCGGCCGCCGAGACGGGCGCCCCGGTCGTGCTCGTCACCAACGAGATCAACGAGACCGAGCTGCTCACCGCGGTCGAGTGCCGGGTGGTCGCGGTCCTCCCGCGGTCCGCCGTCACGGCCGAGCGCCTGGTGCACTGCGTGCTGGCGGCCGCCGCCGGCGGCGGCGTCATGCCGCCGAACCTGGTCGGCGAGCTGCTCAAGCACATCGAGCGGCTGCAGCGCGACGTGCTCACCCCGCACGGCCTGAACGCCTCGGGCCTCACGCCGCGCGAGATCGACGTGCTGCGGCTGATGGCGGACGGATTCGACACGAGCGAGATCGCCGGCGAGCTGTGCTACTCGGAAAGAACCGTCAAAAACGTCATTTACGGGCTCACCCATCGCCTCAAGCTTCGTAACCGTTCGCACGCAGTTGCTTACGCATTGCGGAGCGGCATGATCTGACGATTCCCGAGCCGAATCCGTGAACCGGTGGGACTCGCTCACCGTCGTGGGGACGACTGCTTCGCAAGGAGACAAGCGGGATGTGGACAGCGACACTGGGCGGCCGCCGGCTGGCGGCGCTCGCGGCGCTCGGGCTCGCGGCGCTGGTGACTCTGGCAGCGTCGGGACGACCCGATTCGGCGTACGCGGGACAGGCCCTGCCGGGCGCCGAGGTCTCACCGGACCAGGTGAAGGTGCTCGTCGAGGCCGCGAAGTCCTGCCCGGCGCTCACCCCGGCCCGGCTCGCCGGCCAGGTGATGGCCGCCAGCCAGTTCGGCACCGAGCCGGTGGAGGCGGTGAGCGCGGCCGGCGGCCGTGGCCCGGCCGGCCTCACCCCCAAGGTGTGGCACCGGTGGGCGCCGTGGGCCGACGCCCGGCAGACCGACACCCGGGCCAGCGTCCTGGCTCTCGCCCACGGCATGTGCGACCTGGTGGGACAGCTGCGGCTGGTCAAGGTGCCGGGAGATCAGTGGCGGCTGGCGCTGGCGGCGCACCGCGTCGGGATGGCACCGGTCATCCAGGCGGCGACCGTGCCCGCCGCGGCCCGCGAGTACGTGGACACCGTCGAGCGCTACGCGATCTGGTACGCCCTCCAGCCCGCGTTCGGCGGCTCCGGTGATCCCGCCCCCTCGACCAGGCCCGTCGACCCCCAGGTCACCGAGGCGCCCCTGGTGCCGGTGCCGGATGCGTACGTGGCCGCCGTCGTAGCCGCCGGACGGGTGTGCAAGGACGTACCGGCGCCACGGGTCGCGGCCCAGCTCATGGCGACGTCCGCCTTCGACCCGCAGCGGCTCGGCCCGGCGGGGCAGCAGGGCATCGCGCAGTTCCTCCCGCAGACCTGGGTGCGGTACGTGCCGCCGTCCGGTGCCACCCCGTGGAGCCCCACCGCGGCGATCCGCGCCCTCGGCACGACGATGTGCGCGATCGCCGAGGAGATGGCGCCGCGCGCCGAGGACCCGTACCCGCTGGCCCTGGCCGCGTTCCAGCGCGGCGACTCGTCGATCGGCCGCGACGACCTCGACGGCTCGAAGAGCCTCACCGCCCTGGTGCAGCTCGTGCACCGGTACGAGACCGAGTACGCCAAGGACGCCCGGCTGACCGCCGCGCCGAAGCCGGCACCCTCCGCCTCGGCCACGCCGCGCGAGTCCGGCAAGCCGGCCCCGAAACCGACGAAGACCCACGCCCCCGGCCGGTCCAACCAGCCGCCCGTCAAGGCCGCGGACGGCGACGGCTCCGGCCGCGTGTACGGCCCGTACTTCCTGCACAACAACGGCACCGGGCAGTGCATGGACGTGCCGGGCAGCGGCTCCGGCGAGCGGGACGGGCCGATCAACCAGTCGCCGTGCCTGAAGTCCACCGAGGACAACCAGGAGTTCGCCTTCGTGCCGCGGTTCGTCGACGGTGACGGCTACCAGCTCTACTGGATCCGCAACGTGGTCGACGGCTACTGCGTGGACCCGCCCGGCGTCGCCGAGGTCCCGGACGGCACCCGGTTGAACGAGACCGGCTGCTTCGACGACGACAACCAGTACTGGCGGCTGGAGAAGACGATCACCGTCGGCGCGTTCCAGCACTACTGGATCCGCAACGCCGCGTCGGGTCTGTGCCTGGACGTGCCGGGCGATGCGGACGCTGCTAAGGACACGCAGCTCGCGCTCTCCGCCTGCCACGAGAACAACGACCACGACTGGGCCCTCGTGCAGAAGTCGGAGTGGTGAGCCCGTGCGCTAGAGGTTCTTACCGTGCGCGATGGTTGTAGCGTTACGCCATGGCTTCCAGTGGAATCCGGGACCGCTTCCGCGCGCAGATGCGCCAGGAGGTCAAGGACGCCGCGCTCCGGCAGCTGGCCGAGGGCGGGCCGCAGGCGCTCTCGCTCAACGCGATCGCCAAGGAGCTGGGGGTCTCCGGGCCGGCCCTGTACCGCTACTTCGCCGGCCGGGACGCCCTGCTCACCGAGCTGATCCTGGACGCGTACGGCGACCTGACCGCCGCCCTGGAGGCCGTGCCGCGGCGGCTGGCCGACCTGGCGGCGGCCTACCGGTCCTGGGCGCTCGCCCAGCCGCACCGCTACCGCCTGCTCTTCGCCGCGCCGCTGCCCGGCTACGACGCCCACGACGAGCGGCTGGTCGCGGCGGCGCAGCGGGCGATGGCCGTACTCCTCGAAGCGGTCGGCCCCGGGCCGGAGCCGGACCCGGTCCTGGCCCGGCAGCTCGCCGTCTGGTCCGGCGCCACGGACCCCGCGGTGGCGCTGCACGCCGTCACCGCCTGGAGCCGGCTGCACGGCTTCGTCAGCCTCGAGATCGAGGGCAACTTCCGCTCGATGGGCCTCGACCCGGACCTGTTCTTCGCCGCCGAGGCCCGGGCTCTGGACCGATTGATCAGTAACTGACCTTCCGGGTGAGCACCTGCTTGCCGCACGATCCACGCCCAGAGTCGGCGATCTTTTCGAGCGTGGAGTGATGCGACGTGCCCCCAACGGTCCGAGTTGCGGTCCTCTTCGGCGGGCGCAGCACCGAACATGACGTCTCCTGCCGGTCGGCCGCGAGCGTCGTGCAGTATCTCGACCGCAGCCGCTACGAGGTGGTTCCGGTCCGTATCACCGTCGAAGGCGAGTGGATCGTCGGGACCGACCGCGCCACCACGACCGTCGACGAGGCGGCGCTCCGGGCCATGACACCCGAGCCCGACGGGTGGCGGCCCACCATCGTGGAGAGTCTCTTCCGCGCGCTCGAGGCGCTGCGCGACGTCGACGTCGTCATGCCGATCCTGCACGGACCGTACGGCGAGGACGGCACGGTGCAGAGCGTCCTCGAGCTCGCCGGCATCCCGTACGTCGGCAGCGGTGTCCTGGCCAGCGCCACCTCGATGGACAAGGAGTTCACCAAGAAGATCCTCGCCGCGGAGGGCATCTCCGTCGCCGACGGTGTGGTGCTGCGCGGCGCCAAGGACGAGGTGAGCGCCGCCGAGCAGGAGCGCCTCGGCCTGCCCGCCTTCGTCAAGCCGGCCCGCGGCGGGTCGAGCATCGGCGTCTCCCGGGTCGGCGACTGGGCCGAGCTGCCGGCGGCGGTCGAGGCGGCCCGGCTCTGCGACACCAAGGTGCTCGTCGAGGCCGGCGTGCCGGGCCGCGAGATCGACGTCGGCGTGCTGGAGCTGCCCGACGGCCGGCTGGTCGCCAGCCCTCCGCTGGAGATCCGGGTCGCCGGCCACCACGGCTTCTTCGACTACGACGCCAAGTACCGCGAGGGCCTGACCGAGTTCGTCATCCCGGCCGACCTCGACCCGGACACCACGGAGTGGCTGGGCGCCGAGGCGATCCGGGTCTTCCGGACGCTGGGCTGCGCCGGCCTGCTGCGGGTCGACTTCTTCGTCGACCCGGTGCGCGGGCTGACCGTCAACGAGGTCAACACCATGCCCGGCCTCACGGCGATGTCGCAGTTCCCGCGGATGTGGAAGGCGGCCGGCACGCCGTACCCGGAGCTGCTCGGGCTGCTGGTCGCCACGGCGCTGGCGGGCGCCCGGCGGCCGGCACCGGCGCTGCCGTGACCCGGCCGGAAGCGGCGACCGACGCGGGCTGGTGGTCCGAGGTCTCGCGGGAGACCTGGGAGGACGCGCCGACGCAGGTCATTCCGGCGGTGAGACCGGAGCCGGCCGCACCGGCGGCGAAGCAGCGGGCGGGCTGGGCGGACGTGGCGAAGGGCGTCTGCATCCTGCTGGTGGTGCTGTGGCACGTCATCATGAAGCACTACCTGCAGATCACCTGGCATCTGCCGGCGCCCATCCCAGGGCTGTGGGGCTTCTTCGGCGACCAGCTGCTGCCGCTGCGGATGCCGGTCTTCTTCACCATCTCGGGTCTCTTCGCGGCCTCCGCAGTGCAGCGTTCCTGGAAGGTCACCGCGCGGAGCCGGATCGCCAAGTTCTACTACCTGTACGCCATCTGGTTCACCGTGCACACCGTGGTCCTGTCGATGGTGCCCCGGTTCGACACGCTGGCCGCGCACAGCGCCCTGAACGTGCTCGAACAGCTCACCATCACGCCCACGAACCTGTGGTACCTGGTGGCCCTGGCGGTCTACTTCGTCGTCGCCAAGCTCACCCGCAACCTGCCGGTCGCCGCGGTCCTCGGGCCGGCGCTGCTGCTCTCGGCGATCGCGTCGGCCGGCCTGCTCGCCGCGCCGGGCAACCGCGGGCAGCTCTACCAGAACCTGTTCTTCTTCCTCGCCGGGCTGCGGCTCAAGCCGTGGGTCGAGCGCTGGGCCCGTACGGCGAACCGGCGCATGCTGCTCGTCGGCGGCGCGTCGTACCTGGTCGCCATGCTGGGGATCCGCGTACTCGGCGCGAAGCAGTGGTTCGGCGTCTGGCCGGTGCTCTGCGTCCTCGCGGTGGTCGTCGGCATCGCCGGCGCGGTGGAACTGGACCGCTGGGCCCGGGTGAGCCGGCTCCTGGCCGATCTCGGCCGCAACACGCTGCCCATCTACGTGATGCACATGCCCCTGCTGGCACTGCTGCACGCCGCACTGCTCAAGCCATTCTCGGCCGCGGGCACCCCGGTGCAGCTGCTCCTTGCCGTTTTCCTGCCGCTGGCGCTGACCGCCCTGCTGGTCACGGCCTGCCTCACGCTGCGGCGCTGGATCGAGGCGGCCGGCGGCTCGTGGCTCTTCGACCTGCCGGCACGCCGGCAGCCTGCCCGGGAGCAGCCACGCGCGGCCGAGCCGACCTGGGACGAGCGGCCGACGATGGTGCTGCCGCAGGTCAGGTGAGCTCGATGCCGGTGGTCTCGCGCCGCCAGAGCAGGCTGCACAGCACCTCGAGGCCGCGGTTCAGGTGCCGCCGGTAGGTGCTGAAGGGCAGCCCGAGCCGCTCCGCCGCCGCCTCCTGGGTGGGTGCCCCGCCGAGGTACGTCGCGATCAGCGCCCGGTGCGGCTTGCCCTGCCGCGGATCCTCTCCCAGTGCGTCCAGCGTGGACTGCAGAACGTCGCGCAGGGCGGCGACCGGCTCGGCAGATGCCTCGGAGGCCGCCACCATCCGGCTGTGTACCAACGCGTTGCCCGCGAGCAGGTCGGGTCGCCGCCAGGCCCGCAGCGCCTCGCGGACGGCCACGTCGAACTCCGGCCGGGGCAACGACTCGACCTTCGCGGTGGCGGTCAGGGTGGTGCCCTCTTCGAGACGGGCCAGCACCGCCTCGTGCCGCAGCGGGTCGCGCCACTGCAGCTCCGTGCGGACCGCGGTGCGGACGAAGGGGCGCACATGGACGCCGTTCGGCCCGCAGACCGCATACGGCAGGGTGCAGAGCCAGCGGAACAGCTCGACGGCGTCGGCGTCGGCCACCGTGGCCCGGATCAGCTTCTCCGTGGTGACCTCCGCGTACGCGCAGATCTCCAGGGCGTGCCGGTGCGCCGCCGAGGGCACGTCGCCGACCACCTGCTTGACGACCGCCTGGGCGACGCAGAGGCGTACCTCGTCGTCGTCCTTGTCGGCGCTGACCGCCTCCACCGCCAGGCGCAGCGCGAGCGGGTTGCCGCCGGCCAGCTCGGCCAGGACCGGCTGGCGCCGGCGGGGGATGGCGTGCCGGTCGAGCAGCATCTCCGCCTCGGACGGGGAGAGGTCGCCGACCTCGTGGACGCGCAGCACGTCGTGCCAGCCCGGGTCGGCGGTCCACTCGACGTCCGGCGGGGTCCGCGCGGCGAGGACCACCACCGTGCCGACGGGCAGGCTCGGCAGGAACTCCTCGCGCAGCCACGGCTCCACCGGCTGCCAGTGCTCGAACTCGTCGATCAGCAGCACCGGGCCGGCCGTGCCCGCCGGCGTGGGCGGCACCGCGGCCAGCAGGGCGGAGATCATGCCGCCGGGCTCGAACCGGTCGACCCGCACGACCTGGCGGTTGGCACGCTCCGCCTCGACGCCGTAGCGCCGCAGCAGCGTGGTCTTGCCCGTGCCACCCGCACCGTGCAGGTAGAGCACGGTGAAGAGCGCCCCGCCCGCCAGCGCGGAGCGGAACGCCGCCATCTCGGCCGTACGGCCGACGAAGGCCCGGTTGCGCGCCGAGCGGAGGTATTCCTCCAGGCGCGTCACCGCGTGCTCCTGAGTCATCGTTCGGCATTGGGTCTGCATCGTCGTAGGATTCTTCCCGTCGCTCTGTTCGCTCGCCGTAAACCGAGCACATGCAGGGCCTCCTGCTCGTCATCATGGCCCTTTCCGGCAAGTGGGTGGTGACGCGGAAACTGTCGGTGACGGCCGCGGATTGACCAGGAAATGGTCTTCAGAATGAGCAGGGCCGTCGTCCACCATGCGCCGGGTGTCGACTGCAACGTCTCGATCGGGGGCCGGACGGTGACGGCGATGGCGGAGGCCGTCGTCGACCTGGACGCGATCGCCCACAACTGCGGGCTGCTCGCCGCGACCGCCGGTCCCGCCGGGATGATGGCGGTGGTCAAGGCCGACGGCTTCGGCCACGGTGCCACCGAGGTCGCGCGTACGGCGCTGCGCCACGGAGCCACCTGGCTGGGGGTGACGTCCGTCGCGGAGGCGCTCGCCCTGCGCGCCGAGGGCCTCACCGCGCCGATGCTGCTCTGGCTCTATCCGCCGACGGAGACCTTCGAGGAGGTCCTGACCGCGGGGATCGACGTGTCGGTCGGTGCCGTCGAGGCCCTGGAGGTGCTCGCCGACGCGGCCGACCGCACCGGCACGGTCGCGAACGTGCACCTCAAGCTGGACACCGGGATGTCGCGGGGCGGCGCGCCGGCCGAGGAGTGGGCTCAGCTGTTCACCTGGGCGCGCAAGTTCGAAAGTGCGGGGCTGCTGCGCGTACGCGCGCTCTGGTCGCACCTCGCCAACGCCGAGAACCCGCAGGCTTCCGGTCTGCTCGCCCAGCTGCGCGAGTTCGACGAGGCCCGGCAGGCGGCGGCCGCGGCCGGCATCGACCCGCCGATCGTGCACCTGGCCAACTCGGCCGCGGCGCTGCACCTGCCGCAGGCCCGGTTCGACCTGCTGCGCGCCGGGATCGGCCTCTACGGCATCGAGCCGGTGCCGGGCCGCCGCTTCGGCCTGCGGCCGGCCATGACCGTACGGGCGCAGGTGCTGCTCACCAAGCGGGTCCCCGCGGGCACCGGGGTGTCGTACGGTCCCGACTTCGTCACCGACCGTGAGACCACACTGGCGCTGGTGCCCCTGGGCTTCGCCGACGGCGTCCCGCGGCACACGTCCGGACGGGCGTCGTTCTCCATCCGTGGCGTGCGTTGCCCGATCGCCGGCCGGGTCAGCATGGACCAGGTCGTCCTCGACGTCGGCGACCTGCCCGTCCGGGCCGGCGAGTGGGCCGTCATGTTCGGCCCGGGCGACGCCGGCGAGCCGACCGTGGCCGAGTGGGCCCGCTGGGCGGACACCAACCCGCACGAGATCCTCACCGGGATCGGGCACCGGGTGCCGCGCCGCTACGAGAGCATCCGGTGACCCGTACGCCCGACACCGCCGGCGTGCTCGCCACCGCGGCCGGCATCGGCCTGTGCGGCGCGATCGCGGAGTTCGTCGTCGCCCGTCACTACCTGCAGCTGGAGTGGGTGATCGGCCCGCCCGTGCCGCTGGTGTGGTGGGCGGCCGCCGGGGTGGGCGGCGTGCTGGGCGCCCCGCTGCTCCTCGTCTACCTGGGCCGCAGAGCAACGCGCCTCGTCGAGCTGCCGTGGGGCAGGCTGGTCCTCACCTGGGTGGTTCCGTGCCTGGCGGCCCACCTCGTCTGGCTCGCCGTGACGCTGGTGCTGCTCCGCCGGTTCGACCCGGGCCTGCTCGGCGTCCCCGTCCGTGACACCGGCGAACTGCTGAGCATCCTGGTGCTGCCGCCTCCGCTGTTGTCGCTGCTGTACGTGCTCGCGCTCGTCCCCGTGCTGGTCAAGCTCGCGCAGCGGATCCCGGCCACGGCGGTCGTCGGCGTCCTGGCGGCGGCCACCCTGCTGGCGGACACCGCTGTCTTCGCCGTCTTCCTGGCCGTGGGACTGCTGCTGACCCGCGAGATCGACCGCGTGGTCGAGACCGCCTCCCGGCGGAACCTGGTGCTGCGCGGCGCGGTGGCCGTGGTGGGAGCGGCCGTGCTCGGCGTGGACCGCTTCCCGGCCGGGCTCGCCACGGTGGTGGCCGGACTGGCCGCGCTGCCCTTCGGCCTGACCCTGGCGGCGATGGCGCGCGGGCGGCTCCTGGCGGCGATGGGTGCTGCGGCCGTACCGGGATATCTGCTCCTTGTTCCTGTCATGGCGCCGGCCGACAAGGTCTTGTTGCCGCGGTTGTCCGTGCAGGGCTCCGCGGTGCAGCTCATGGTCGCGGCGGTCGAGCCTGCGGTGCTGACCGCTGGGATCGTCGCCGGGGGAGTCGTCCTGGTCGCCGTCGGCAGACGGGTGCGGGCGCGGATACCGGCGGGGGCGGTCCGGTGAGGCGGCGGCTCGCGGTGCTCACCTGCGCGGCCGTGATGCTGGCCGCTGCCGGGTGCGCCCCGGACGAAGCGCCGGAGGTGGCGGCGAGCGCGGCGCCCGAGGTGACGCTGACGTTCGCCGGCGACGTGCACTTCCAGGACCGGGTGGACAAGCTGCTCGGCGATCCGGCCACGGCTTTCGGCCCGGCGGCGAAGGAGCTGGCCGACGGCGACCTGACCTTCGTCAACCTGGAGACGGCGATCACCGGGCGCGGCAAGGCCGAGCCGAAGCGGTACCTGTTCCGGGCTCGCAACGAAGCGGTCCCGGCGTTGAAGGCGGCAGGCGTCGACGCGGTGTCGCTCGCGAACAACCACAGCCTCGACTACGGCCGGCAGGGGCTCGCCGACACCATGGCGACCGCGCGGCGCGGGGGGCTCGGGACCATCGGCGCCGGGCGCGACGCGAACGAGGCGTACAAGCCGTGGCGGCGTACCGTCCGCGGCGTGAAGGTCGCCGTGCTCGCCTTCAGCCAGGTGGACGACCTCGCGCAGGAGTGGGCGGCGCAGCCGGACCGGGCGGGGCTCGCCATGGCGTTCGACCGGCAGCGGGCGCTGGCCGCGGTACGCGCCGCCCGCGCCGACAGCGACCTCGTCGTGGTGCTCCCGCACTGGGGGACCGAGGGCGACCGGTGCCCGGACAAGCGGCAGCGCGACTTCGCCGACGCGCTGATCGGGGCCGGTGCGGACGTCATCGTCGGCGCGCATGCGCACGTGCTGCAGGGCGCCGGGCGGTCCGGGGACGCCTACGTGGCGTACGGGCTCGGCAACTTCCTCTGGTACAGCTCGGGGCTGTTCCCGCCGTACAGCGCCCGGAGCGGGGTGCTGCGGCTGACCGTACGCGGCCGGAAGGTCGTGCGCTCCGAGTTCGTACCCACGGTCGTCTCCGGCACCGGGCAGCCGTCCGTGCTCACCGGGTGGCGGGCCGGCATCGCCCGCGACAACTTCACCGGACTGCGGGAGTGCGCGGGTCTCGACGCCGTCAGTAGTGCGCAGTGATGGTCTGCGCGACGCCGTCGACGGTCATGCGGCCGCCGTACGGCAGCACCCACTGTGGATCGATGTGCCCGAAGTCCACGCCGAAGACGATCATCGCCTCCGGGTGGTACGCGGCGAACGCCTTGAGGACGGCCTCGCGCTGCTGCTCCCGGTATGCCGCCCGCTGCTCGACCGGCCGCGGGCTGTGGATGAACGTAGCCTTGGCAGTGCCCACCAGCACGGCCGGGAAGTGCTCGAGCAGCCCGCGCTCGCCGAAGTTGCGCAGCATCTCGAAGACCTCGGTCGCGGACGGCATCTCCTCGGAGGTCTCCAGCAGCAGGACGCATCCGGCGTAGTCCTCGACCGGCCGCATCCACCGGTTCGCGGCCAGCGTCCCGTGCAGGATCTCCAGGTTGCCGCCCCACGTCGGCCCGCTGACCACCCGTCCGGCCCGGTGCCACACCCGGCCCGGGCTCGGGTACGAGGGCACCGACCCGGTCAGCGCGGCCTCGGTATCGGCCCAGTCCAGCTCGTCCTCGCGGAACTCGGCCACCGGCTCGATCTCCAGATCGCCGCCGGTGAAGAGGGCCGCGCGCAGGGAGGCGGAGAGCTCCGGCCCGGGACCGGACGCCCGGCTCAGGAACACCTGTGTGGACATTCCGTGGTACGCGCCCACCCCGTGGTACCAGAGCCAGTTCAGCAGGTTCGTGTTGTCGGAGTACCCGAAGAAAGGCTTGGGATCGGCCCGGAACGGCGCCGGATCGAGGTGCCGCAACACCGTGATCTGGTCGTTGCCGCCGATCGTCGCGAAGACTGCCCGGTTGCCCGGGTCCGCGTAAGCCGCCATCAGATCGTCGGCCCGTTCCTGCGGCGAGGCGTGCCGCCGTGTGGTGGGGAACTCGACCGGTACGAGCCCGAAGTCCTGGCGAAGCCGCTGCATCGCGCGCTGGTGCAGCGCCGGGAACTCGGCCGGGGCGGCGAAGGAGGGTGAGAGCACCGCGACGCGGTCACCGGCGGCGAGCTTGGGCGGGCGGATCGGTGCGGGACGCATCCGGGCATTGAATCAACCCCGGCCGCGTCGCGTCCCCCGGATTTCGGCGAGGTGCCGGCGCAGGACGGCGTTCTCCCGCCGGAGCACGGCGAGCTCGCGTGCCGTACGCCGGTGCCACCACGCGCGGACCGTCTCGTGCCCGCGGCCGGCATCGCGGGCGAGGCGATAGAGCAGGCTCATGGCGAAACACGTCCTCTCGACTGGAGAAAAACCGCCGGGCGTCGTGAACCGGGACCGGGACACGTCCGTTGTGGCTCTTCGACAACGGCTCGTCCGGGTCCTCGTCGTTCCTCAACGGGCGCCGGCCCGGTGCGGTTCACGAGCCCGCCGACGATGACGAGAGAGGCGAGATGCGGATGCCCAGCACACCCGGAGCCGCCGTCGACGGCGAGCAGCCGGTGCCGCCCGCACCCGGTCGGCACTCGTACACGTACTTCGGGAGGAAGATCACGCCGGCGCACGCGCCGATCGAGGGCCCGCCACCGGTCGTCGAACCTCCGCGGCTGGAGCCGCAGCCACCACCACCCGCGCAGCCGCCACCGCAGCCGTCCACGGTCGCCCCGCCCGCCGCGCAGGTGCCGCGATGGCAGCCCCATCAACCCAAGGTGGCCACGCCCGCACCGCCCGGCCGGCTGTCCGGCCAGGGGATCGCCTGGGTGTCCGCCCACGGCGGTTCCGGCGCGACCACCCTGACGGCCGTGCTCGGCGGGGTGGACCTGGGCTGCCGGTGGCCGAACGCCGGGCGGCACGAGCCCGCGCGGGTGTTCCTGGTGGCGAGAACCCACGCCCAGGGCCTGCGCGCCGCCTCACGGGCCCTCAACGCCATTCGCGAGGGGCGGCATCCGGCCGGGATGGAGCTGGTGGGGCTGGTGCTCGTCGCCGACGCGCCGGGACGGCTGCCGCGCACGCTGGTGAGCCGGATCAAGGTGCTGCGGTCCGCCGTACCGGTGCATCGCATCCCCTGGATCGCGCCGTGGCGGGTCGGCAAGAAGGTGGACCGCCTGCCACGCCAGGTCACCAAGCTGGAGCAGCGGGTGCAGGCCCTGAACCGGGGCGGTCCCCGGGAGGGCTGAAGGGGCAGGCTCCTCCGGACCGCGAATACCTGATCACGGTGAGCCCGGGAACGAATACGCACATGTGAGTGGTCGTTCGGGCGAGACGGCCTCCGGAGGCGCGACACCCTTCCGGTGGCGGTGCAACGATCCGATCTGCCATCGACTCCCCCCTCGCGATGGCGCTACGAGTGGTGAGACGGAGATGCGGATGCGGACGGAGAAAGCGGGCGTAGCGGTCCTCTTCAGACCGTTGGCGCCGGCCGCCGGCGGCCGTGCCTCCGAGGACCGACCCGGATCGGACGAGCCCATGCCGAGTACGTCTTCCCCGCCGCCCGGAAGTGGGACAGGCGCGCCGCCCGGGGCGGCCGCCGCCCGGCCCGGCACCCCGGACGCCGAGGCGCTCGAACACCTCCAGCGGGTGCACCGCCCGGTGCTCCTCGCCTACATCACCCGCCTCACCAAGGGCGACGTGCACTGGGCGGAGGACATCCTCCAGGAGACGCTGGTCCGGGCCTGGAAGAACCCGGAGGCGCGCAACGCCGAGGGCCGGTGGAACCGCGCCTGGCTCTTCACCGTCGCGCGCCGCATCACGATCGACCACGTCCGCGCCCTGCAGGTACGCCCGGCCGAGTTCTTCGACGAGAGGCTCGACGCGCACGCCGGGACGGAGAACGACATCGACCGGATGCTCGAGGCGCAGGAGGTGCGGGCGGCCATCTCGTCGCTGCCCGAGCGGCTGCGCACCATCCTCGTCGAGATCTACTTCCAGGAACGCTCCGTCGCCGAGGCGGCCGAGATCCTGGACGTGCCGGCCGGCACGGTGAAATCCCGCACCTTCTACGCCCTGCGCGCGCTGCGCGAGGCGCTCACGGAACGGGGCTTCCGATTTTGAGAAAGACCGACAAGACCCGATCGCCGCGGCGCACCGACGTCGTGGCGGCCGCCGTGCTGGCGCTCGGCGGCGTGACCCTGGCCGTGGTGCAGACCGGCTCGGCCTTCGCGGACCCCGACCAGCTGGCGGGCAAGCCGGTGCCGGCCGGTGACGTCGAGCCGATCGTCGCCGCGGCCCTGTCCTGCCCGGCCCTCACCCCGCCGCGGCTGGCCGCGCAGGTCATGGCGGCCTCGGGCTTCGACCCGGGCGCGGCCGAGCCGGGCAGCCGCCGCGGCGTCGCGGGCCTCAAGGACACGACCTGGAAGAAGTGGCAGCCATGGAGCGGTGCGCGACGGGCCGACCGGGAAGCCAACATCCTGGCCCTGGCCCACCACACGTGCGAGCTCGTCGGCCGGTTGCGGGCGGCCGGTGCCGAGGGCGACCTGTGGACGCTCGCGGTCGCCGCCGACCGGGCCGGGTTCGCGGCCACCGCCAAGGCGAAGGCGGTCCCCGCAGCGGCCGAGTCCTACGTGGACCAGGTGACCGGGTACGCCCAGTGGTACGCGAAACAGGACGTGTTCCGCCCCGGCGGCGCCCCGGCACCGGCCCCGTCGGCCCCGTCGAGCTCACCCACGGCGACCCCGGTGCCGGACGAGTACGTGCCGTACGTGCGCGCCGCGGGCCGGGTCTGCCCCACGATCACGCCGGCCCGCATCGCCGCGCAGCTCATGGTGCTGTCCGGCTTCGACCCCAACCTGCGGTCCGCCGACGGTGCGTCCGGCATCGCCCAGTTCAGCCCGCGGACCTGGTCGCGCTACCAGCCGTCGCGTACGGCCACGGTGTGGAACCCCAAGGACGCCATCCCGGCCCTGGGTACCGCGATGTGCAGCCTCAGCGGCGAGCTCACCGGGCTCAGCGGGGCGGACCCGTACACGCTGGCGCTGGCGGCGTACCAGTGGGGGACCGAGGCGGTGCGGCAGGCGAACGGGCTGCCGCGGGCCAACGTGCCGCAGCTGGCGAAGGCCGTCGAGGGCTACACGGCCCAGTACGACAAGGACGAGCGGCTGGTGACCCGGCGTACCACGCCGTCGAGTTCGGCCGCACCCACGTCGAAGCCGGCCCCGGCCTCCACCCCCGCGTCGAAGCCCGCACCGGCCACGAGCGAGCCGGAGAAGCCGCTCTTCGACCCGCAGGTCCGGTACCAGATCGTCAACGGGTGGACCGGACAGGTCCTCGAGCTGCCGGGCGACGACACCAGCAAGGACGCCGGCGTCCGCATCCAGTTCTGGCAGAACCAGCGCACCGCCGACCAGTTCTGGCACATCGTCCCGGCCGGAGGGAAGGACTGCTACCTCGTCACCAACGCCTTCAGCGGCAAGTCGCTGGGCATCGAGGGGAAGTCCAAGGACAACGAGGCGAAGGTGGCGGTCTTCGACACCGACCCGAAGGACCCCAACCAGCAGTGGGAGTTCCGCGACGCGGGCGACGGCCAGTACCACTTCGTCAACCGCAACTCGGGCAAGGCGCTCGACGTCCTCGGCGACGACTTCGGGCCGCCGCGCGAGGACGGCACCTGGAACGGCTACTGGATCGAGCAGTGGGAGCTGCAGCCGGACGCCCGCGACCAGCGCTGGGTCGTGTCCCGGTGACGAGGGGGAACGCATCGATGTCGTGGATCAGTCGCGCCGTGGTCCGCGCCGGTCTGAGTGTCACGGTGGTGGCGGGAGTGCTCGCGTCCGTCGCCGGACCGGTACGCGCCGCCGACGAGGAGTACGTGAAGTACTACACGGTGACCTCCTCCTACAACGGCAAGCCGGAGGACCTCACGGAGGTCGCCACCCGGTTCCTGGGCAACGGCTCCCGGTCGGTGGAGATCTTCAACTACAACACCGGCCGCAAACAACCGGACGGCGGCGTCCTGACCGATCCGAACCGGCTGCACGCCGGCTGGATGCTGGTGATGCCGTGGGACGCGGTCGGCGCCGGCATCCAGTACGGCGTCCTGCCCGACAAGGCACCGACGCCGGCCAAGAAGAAGCCGCCGAAGCCCAGCACCCCGACCAAGGAACCGGCGCCGCAGTCGACGCCGGCCGCGGGCACCCCGCCGAGCGCCCAGCCCGGCGTGACCCCCAGCACGGCGCCGCAGGCCGGTCTGCCGCCGGCACCCTCCTGCCCGTCCACCTCCACCTCCAGCACCAAGTCGGACTGGGCGCGGCCGCGGATGGCGGCGGACAAGGCGTGGCCGCAGAGCCGGGGCAAGGGCCAGCTCATCGCGATCGTCGACTCCGGCGTGAACGGCGGCCTGGCACAGCTGAGCGGGCACGTGTCGATCGGCGTCGACGTCACCGACGACCGGGGCCGCGGCGACAGCGACTGCCTCGGCACGGGTACGGCCATGGCCGCCCTGCTCATCGCCAAGCAGGTCAAGGGCGAGGGCCCGATCGGGGTCGCGCCCGACGCCACGGTCCTGCCCGTACGGGTGGCCCGCGACAAGCTTCCCGTCGCGCCGCAAGCGCAGGCCAAGGGCATCGCGACCGCCGCGGCCGCGGGCGCCACGGTGATCGCGCTGGGCTCGTCCGTCGACGCGACCGACACCGGGGTGGCCAAGGCCATCGCCGACGCGGTGGCGCGCGACGTCGTCGTGGTCCTCGCGGCGCCGACCGAGGACAAGCCGGTCAACCCGGACGCCAAGACCGTCGAGGGCATGGTCCGGGTCGCCGGCGTGGGCATCGACGACCAATGGGCGGTCAACTACCGCAAGGGCGCGGTGGACGTCGCCGCGCCCGGGGTCAACGTCACCAGCCTCGGCAGCAACGGCCCGGTGAACGGCAGCGGCACCCACTACGCCGTCGCCTTCGCGGCGGGGGAGGCGGCGCTCATCCGGGCCGCGTACCCGGACCTGACCGCCGCCCAGGTCACCCACCGGCTGAAGGTGACCGCCGAGCGGATGGGCGACGGAGAACCCCCGCACAGCCAGTACGGCTGGGGTTTCCTCAACCCCGCCGCGGCGGTGACCAAGGTGCTCAGCGAGGAGTCGACGGTGACGCCACCGGCGACCCAGGAGCTGACCAGGCCCGCCTCGCAGCGCAGCGACGCCGGCGGCGACGGGTCGACGCGGACCACCGTGCTGATCGTGACGATCGCCCTCATGCTGGCGGCCGCCGCCCTGCTCGGCCACCGGATCCGGCAGCTGCTGCGCAAGGACGACGACGATGCGGGCTACGAGAACGACATGGACCTGTACGACCCGCGCCTGCAGGCCCGCGAGCCGGCGATGGCAGCTCCGGTCCCGGCCGCCGCTCCGGCTCCGGTACGGGACACCGAGCCGCTCCCTCCGCCCTCGCTCAACGGCGGTCCGCGGTCCGGCGACGATCACTGGTCCGATCCCGGTGGCCATTGGACGGACTGATGCCGACCCGCCACCCAGCGCCGCCTGAGCCGCATCCCCCCGGCTCAGGCGGCCGGCGTGTCCGGACGTCCGCGCGGCACCAGGCCCAGCTCGATCGCGGTCCTGGTCAGCTCCGCCTTGTTGCGCGCGTCGAGCTTGGCGCGCAGGCGCTTGGCGTACGTGTTGACGGTCGCCTCGGACAGGCCCATCCGGGTGGCGATCTGCGAATGCGTGTACCCGGAGGCGATCCAGACCAGCGTCTCGCGCTCGCGCGGCGCCAGGCCCTCGGCGGCGACCGGGCGGGGCTGCCCGGCGAGCTGGGGACCGGCGTAGAAGCCGCCCCGGGCCACGACGCCGAGCGCCGCGGCCAGCTCGCCGGGATCGCTCGGGCGCGAGATGCAGCCGTGCGCGCCGGCATGGACGGTCGCCAGCAGGTCGGACGGCTCGTTCCAGGCGGCCGCGACGAGGGTACGGCCGTGCGCGGCGGCCCGCGAGACCAGGCGAAGAGCGGCGGCGTCGATCCGCGGCAGCTCCACGATCACCACGTCGTGCCCGCGCCGGACGGCGTCGAGCAGCGGCACCGAGCCCACCACGGTGACCACCCGCAGCCCGGGAGCGCCGGACGCGACCCGCTCCAGATGCCTGCGCGACATCGGCAGGTCCGCGACGATGGCGACCGAGTACAAGGCTCCTCCACGGCTTCATCGGCTGGGACGACCGGTACAACGGGGGGCGTACGCGCGCGGTTCACGAATTCGGTGACCGCCCGAATGAACCGGGCGGGCTGCCCGCGCGTTCATCGGTGGACATGACGAGCGGCGACGAGCTGAGGGTTGATGTAGGTGGCTGACAACGACGAGCAGCATGTGACGGACCTGCTCGGGCTCTACTACATGGATGCGCTGGACCGGTCGCAGGGCGACGCGGTGGAGCGCCACCTTCAGTCCTGCCCGCAGTGCCGCGCCACGGCCGGCGAGACGGTCGAGACCATCGCGGCCCTCGAGCTGCTCTCCGAGGACGACCGGCGTTTTTTGGCCGGCGCCCGCGGCGATGAACCCGCACGGCCTTCCGGCCGGGTGGTACGCGCGGTGCCGGCCACCGCCGCCGGCCCGGACAAGGGTTCGCCGCCGGGCCGCAGGTCCCGGATGCGCAACCGGCGTACCGCCGCGCTCGTCCGCGCCGGGGCGATGCTGGCGGTGGTGCTCGTCGTGGCCGGGCTGGCCCTCGGCGCGTTGCTGCGTACCCCCGGCGGTTCGGCGACCCCGACCACGACGGTCGCCGCCACCGCCGCGGACGACCGGACCGGGGCGTCCCTCTCGGTCTCCGCCACGCGCAGCGAGGACGGCAGCGTGACCATCCGCGCCACGGTCAACGGCCTCAAGGCGGGACGCGGCTACCGGCTCGACGCGGTCACCACCGACGGCCAGGCCCTGCCCGTGCAGACCTGGACCAGCGACGGCAAGGTCCAGGAGCTGGGCGGCGACGTCCCGGTGCCGCTCGACGCGCTGTCGTTCTTCACGGTCGCCCAGGACGGCCAGGCCCCGGTCGTCTCCGCCTACCTGTCGTCGGCGGCGCAGCAGCCCGGGCCGGTCGCCAGCTGACACCGACGGCGGGGCAGCCCCGCGAGTCGTAGCGGGCACATCCGGCCCGCGGCCCTTCCGTGCCGCCGCCCGTTCTGGTCGACTCAGGGGACCTTCACCGGCCCGCCCGGTGGCGAGCGACCCAGAGGGAGGGCCGATGAGCGGGGACATCCCTCACCTGCCCTTCGCGGGCGAGCTCTTCCTGCGGCTCGCCGCCGAGGGCCGGCTCGTCGTGGACGCGCGGCAGGCCGACGAGATCATCGCGCGGCTGGAGTCCACCCTCGCCCAGATCCGGTCCCGCATGCGGATCATCCGCATCTGGCAGCAGCAGCCGATGCAACGCGTCGACGAGCTCCCCGAGGAGCTGGCACCGGACGTCATCGACGCCGTCTTCCTGGACCAGCTCGCCCCCGGCCAGCTCGAGCTGGCGGCCGTCGAGCTGCCCAAGTACATCCGGGCACTGCACGAGGCCCGGCACTGACCTGCGCATTCATGACCTTTACGAGCGTTATGAAGGTCACGTGAAGATTTTCTGAAGGCCACCTCCTCCACACTGGCACCGCCACTGAACGATCCATGGAGGTAGCTGTGGACCAGGTTCGGGTTGCCCTGCACGCGACGGACCCGCTCAGCCACGCCGGACTCGCCGGACTTCTGCAGTCCCGGCCGGAGCTCACCCTGCTGCGCCCGGCCGACCGCGCCGAGGCCCAGGTGCTCGTCGTCGCCGCCGAGCGGCTGAGCCCGGAGGTGATCGCGGTCCTGCGCCGCGCGGCCGCGGACTCCGGTGCGCCGGTGGTGCTGGTGACGAACGAGATCAGCGAGAACGAGCTGCTGACCGCCGTGGAGTGCCGGGTCGTCGCGGTGCTGCCCCGCTCGGCGGTCACCGTGGAGCGCCTCACCAAGAGCGTACGGGCGGCCGCGGCCGGCGGCGGCATCATGCCACCCAACCTCGTCGGGGAGCTGCTCAAGCACATCGAGAAGCTGCAGCGTGAGGTGCTGTCCCCGCACGGCACCGGGGCGGGTGGCCTCACCCCGCGCGAGATCGACGTGCTCCGGCTGATGGCCGACGGGCTCGACACCAGCGAGATCGCGGGCGAGCTGTGCTACTCCGAGCGCACGGTCAAGAACGTGATCTACGGGTTGACGCACCGGCTCAAGCTGCGCAACCGGTCGCACGCGGTCGCGTACGCGCTGCGCGCCGGAATGATCTGAACCCCGCCCCCGGTCCGTCCGTTCGACAGGCGACGACGACACGACGGACAGGGTGGTGGAGATGAACGCTCTGCAGTGGACAGCGGTGCGAGCGGCCGTACTCGTGACGGCGGTGGCCGGTGCCGCCGCCTGCCAGTCCGGTTCGCCGGGCGCCTCCGCGGGTGCCCCGCCGGCATCACCACCGGCCGCCGCCTCCTCGGCCGCGCCGCCGACGGTGGAGTCGGGGCTGGCGAGCCGCGCGGCGATCCTGTCGGTGAGCAAGGCGGACGCGTGCAAACAGGCCAACGAGGCCTTCAACGAGGTGCTGCAGGCCCTCATCGACGTCGCCAAGCCGGGCAAGGACCCGCAGTACACGGCCGCCGAGCTCGCGCCGATGCGGGAGCAGGTCAAGAAGTCGACCGACCGGCTCTCCCGGCTCGCCGTCGGCTCCTCCGACGAGCGCCTGCGGACGGCCATCCAGGCCCTGGCGGACGCGGGTGCCGCGTACCTGCCCGTGACGCACCTGGCGACCGCCGAGAAGGAGGGGGCCGCCTTCAGCGGCGCGGCCGAGAAGCTCGGCCGACTGTGCAAGTGACGTGAGGAAAACCGGGCAGCCGTGAACCGGCGCGACCGGGCGCCCGTTGTGTGGCTGTCGATCTGGCAAGTCACCGGAAATGGGGGGTCGAGAGTCGTGACCACGGAAGCGGTAGTGGCCCGGACGTACGGCAACTGGCGGCGGCCCCGCAAGGCCGGTCTGGGGTCGTTCGGCCTGATCGGCACCGTCGGTGTCTTCGCGGGCCTGGTGCTGGTGCTGCTCGCGTCGCTGCTCTCCATCCAGGCGGCGTTCATCGTCTTCGTGCCGGTCGCCCTCGGGCTCGCGCCGCTCGCGCTGCGTACCCAGGACGGCCGCAACGTCTACAACCTGATGTCGCTGCGCATCGGCTGGGCCCGGCGCAAGAGCAAGAAGCAGCACCTGTACGCCTCGGGCCCGCTGTCCGCGCGGCCGGGCGGGAGGTTCCGGCCGCCCGGCATGCTCAGCAAGGTCACCATGCTCGAGGGTCGCGACCCGTACGACCGGCCGTTCGGTGTGCTGCACCACCGCTACCGCAACCTCTACACCATCGTCCTCGGCTGCGAGCCGGACGGCGGATCGCTGGTCGACGCCGACCAGGTGGACATCTGGGTGGCGCTGTGGGGCGACTGGCTGTCCCGCCTCGCGCACGAGCCCGGCCTGCGCGGCGCCTCGGTGGTCGTGGAGACCGCGCCGGACCCGGGCACCCGCCTGGCCTCCGAGGTGCTCACCCGGATCTCGCCGGACGCGCCGCCGGCCGCGCGGGCGGTGATGGAGGAGGTCGTCGAGCGCTATCCCGACGCCTCCTCCGAGATGAACACCTACATCACCCTCACGTACGGCCTGCCCGGCGGCCAGAAGCGGGACACCGAGGAGGTGCTCACCGACCTGGCGCTGCGGATCCAGGGTCTGGTCAGCGGGCTCGTCAGCGCCGGTGGTGGCGCGGCCGAGCCGTTGTCGGCCGAGCGCATCGCCGAGGTGGTGCGGGTGGCGTACGACCCGGCGGTCGCGGCCGACGTGCTCGACATCCGCGCCCGGCACGGCGGTACGGGCCTCGACTGGTCGGACGCCGGGCCGGCCGCGGCGGTGGAGGCGGTCAACGCGTACCAGCACGACTCCGGGGTCTCCCGCAGCTGGCTGCTGACGCTGGCGCCGCGCGGCACCGTGCGCTCGAGCGTGCTGCGTACGCTGCTCGACCCGGCACCGAGCATCCGGCGCAAGCGGGTGGCGCTGCTCTACCGCCCGATCGACCCGGCCACCTCGGCGAAGATCGTGGAGGCGGACCGTCGCGCCGCGCAGTTCATGGCCAACTCGACGCGCGGCCTCGTACGCGCCCGGGCAGCGTCCGAAGTGGCCGCCGCGGAGCAGACGGCGTCCGAGGAAGCCGCGGGCGCCGGCCTCGTCGAGTTCTCCATGGTGGTGACCGTGACGGTGGACGCCGCCGAGGACATCGCGGACGCCGACGTGACCATGCGCAACATGCTCGGCGCGACCAGGCTCGCCATGCGGCCGGCCGACCGGATGCAGGCCGCCGCCTTCACCTGCGCGCTGCCGGTCGGGATCCTGCCCTGGGAGCAGACGATGGTGCCGCACGAGCTGCAGGAGGCGCTGTGACGACCGGCGGTACCCGGCTGCGCGTCCTCGACCTCGGCGCGGGCTGGAAGCGGGGGGCGTCGGGCCGGACCACCGGTCTCAGCGACCTCGTCGTGCCGCCCGTGGACGAGCAGGAGCGGGAGGCCGACGAGGTCGGCAAGCAGACGCCGCGCGCGCTGAAGAAGGCGGCGAAGCGGCAGGCCCGCGTCGAGCTGGTCGAGAACAGACGCAAGGAGCGTGCCGCCAAGGCGAACCAGCCGGAGAGCGTTCCGCACCGGGGCGCGAGCGGCTCCGGCGGCGGGCGGGTCTCGGCGATGGACCCGCCCACGATGTGGCGGGCCACCACGGTGCAGGCCTGCGGGCTCTGGCCGTTCGCGTCCGGGTCCGGCGCTCCCACCGTCGGCGTGCCGCTGGGCCAGCACCTCGCCACCGGTGCCACCGTGTGCGGTGACCCGCTCAACTGGTTCACCCGGGCCCGGTACATCTCCAACCCGTCCCTGTTCATGCTCGGCATGCCGGGTCTCGGGAAGTCGACGCTGATCAACCGGATGCTCATCGGGCTCTCCGCGCAGGGCGTGGTGCCGCTGGTGCTGGGCGACCTCAAGCCGGACTACGCGGACACCGTACGCGCCCTCGGCGGTCAGGTGATCTCCATCGCCCGCGGGGTCGGCGGCCTCAACGTGCTCGACCCGGGCGCGATGGGCGCCGCCGCGGCGAAGATCGGCGGTCAGGCCGGTGACGTGCTGGCCGCCGAGACCCACGGCCGGGTCCTCAACATGGTCGCCGCCCTGCTCACCATCGTGCGCGGCCAGCCGATCAGCGACCACGAGCAGTCGGTGCTCTCCGCCTGCCTGCGGCACCTGCGGGAGCGGACGGCCCTCGGGCAGACCGTCCACCTGACCGACCTGCTCGCCGTGCTGCAGGAGGGCCCGCCGCGGGTCCGGCAGATCACCCTGGACCGCGGCCAGGAGGCCCGATACCGCGATGCGGTGGACCCGCTGCACCGCTCGCTGCTGGGCATCCTCGACGGCCCGCTCGGCGACACGTTCGCGTCCGAGACGTCGACGCACATCGACCCCAACGCGACGGCCGTGTGCATCGACATCTCCCGCATCGGCGAGGCGGACAGCCAGCTCACCGCGGCGGCGATGCTCGCCGCCTGGTCCGACGGCCTGGGTACGGTCGCCGCGTCGCACGCGCTGGCCGATGCCGGCCTGGCGCCGCGGCGCTGGTTCTTCACGGTCCTGGACGAGCTGTGGCGACCGCTGCGGGCGGCGTCCGGCATCGTCGACCGGATCGACGCGCTGACCCGCCTCAACCGGTCCCTCGGCCTGGCCGACTCGAAGATCACCCACACCCTCAAGGACGCGGAGGCGCTGGGCAACGAGTCGGACAAGGCGAAGGCGCGCGGCTTCGTCGAGCGCGCCGGCATGGTGGCCTGCGCCGGGCTGCCGCGCGCCGAGATGGAGGACCTCGGCAAGGTCGTCGGCCTGTCCCGCCGGGAGATCGAGCTGGTCTCCTCCTGGTCGTCGCCGCCGGGCTGGGCGCAGAGCGGCGAGAACGAGGAACCGCCCGGTCGAGGCCGGTTCCTCATCAAGGTCGGTGGCCGCCCCGGCATCCCGATCCGGGTGGCGATCACCGACACCGAGCGCCACCTGCACGACACCAACACCCGGTGGGTCCAGAACGGGTACGCCGAACGCATGGCGGCCGAGCGCGCGGAGGCGGAGGCCCTCCTGGCCGCCGGCGACACCGAACGGGGGCCGGCATGAGCTCCTCGCCGCGCGGCGGGGGTCTGGGCAGCGACGTGTTCCCCTGGCTGATCCCCGCCCTCGCCGTCGTCAACGTGGTCGGGTTCGGCGTCCTCAGCGTCGGCGGAACGCTCGGTGCCGCCGCCACCGGGCACGGCTGGCATCCGCCGTCCTTCAGCCTCGGCGTCTACCTGCAGGTGCTCTCCGGAGACACGGCGAGAGCCTGGCCGGGTACGCCGGCGTGGGCCGTCTACGGCGGTGTGGCGCTGGTCCTGGCCCTGGCGGTCGGCCTGCTGCTGGTGGCCGGCCGGAAGCTCGCCGCCAGGCTGACCGGCCGGACCAGGGGACTGGCGAGCCGGCGCGAGATGCAGAGCATGATGCCGAAGGGGATCGAGGCGCGGGCCCGGGACCTGCGGCCCTCGCTCAAGGGGCGGCGTACCGTCGTTCCCGACGAGACCGGCAACCTCCTCGGCGACCTGGTGCCTAACGGGCCGGAGCTGCGCTCGTCCTTCGAGGACGTGGAGCTGGACCTGATGGCTCCCCGCGCCGGCAAGTCCACCGGCATCGCGATCCCGCGGCTGCTGCGCGCCCTCGGACCGGTGCTGCTGACGTCCAACAAGTCCGACGTCTACACCGTCACCCGGCAGGAGCGGATGAAGGTGGGCAAGGTCTGGACCTTCGACCCGCAGGGCATCGCGCACACGCCGCGGGAGATGTGGTGGGACATGCTCGCCGGCTGCGACACCATCGAGGGTGCGCGCCGGCTCGCCGGTCACTTCGTCAGCTCGGTCAACGACGACTCGTCCAAGAAGGACTTCTGGATCTCCGCCGCGCAGAACACGCTGACCGCGCTCTTCCTCGCCGCGGCGCGCGGCGGGGCGTCGGTCTCCGATCTGCTCGCCTGGCTCGCCGACCCGGCCGACCGGACCCCGATCGACCTGCTCCGGGAGGTCGGCATGCCGGCCATGGCCGAGCAGCTGCAGGGTACGGTGCGCGGCGCGGTGGAGACCCGCGACGGCATCTACGAGACCGCGCGGCAGTGTGTCGCCTGCCTGCTGGACCCGGAGATCCTCGCCTGGGTCAGCCCGGACCCGACCCGGCCGGAGTTCGTCCCCGACGAGCACGTGCTCGGCCGCGACACCCTCTACCTGCTCTCCAAGGACGGCGGCGGCTCGGCGGCGGGCGTCATCGCCGGCCTCGCCGACGCGACGATGCGCGCCGGGGTGGTGGCCGCCGAGCGGATGGGCGGCCGGCTCGACCCGCCGATGACCGCCGTGCTCGACGAGGCGGCGAACGTGTGCCGCATCAGCGACCTGCCCGACCTGTACAGCCACTTCGGCTCGCGCGGGATCAACGTCGTCACGCTGCTGCAGAGCTACCGGCAGGGCGTACGGGTGTGGGGCGAGCCCGGCATGGACGCCCTGTGGAGCGCGGCGACGATCAAGCTGCTCGGCGCCGGCCTGGACGACGCCGACTTCGTCGACAAGATCGCTCGGCTGGTCGGCCAGCACGACGTGAAGACGCCGAGCTGGTCGAAGAGCAAGGACGGGTCTTCGCGCTCGATGTCGTACCGGCAGGAGCAGGTGCTGCCCGCCGACAAGATCAGGGCGCTGCCCAAGGGCACCGCGCTGCTGCTCGCCACCGGCGTCCGGCCCGCGCTCGTACGGCTGCGCCCCTGGTACAAGGAGGCCGACGCCGGTCCCATCTCGAAGGCGGCGAAGGCCGAGGTCGAGGCCATCACCCAGCGGGCCGCGGCGAGCTGGTCCCGCCGCTCCGCCCACCGCAGGGTGCGCGGCGAGGAGTTCCAGGTCGCGCCCGCCTGGGACGGTGGGTGAGCCGTCATGACGGGTCCGATGTGGGCGGTGCTCGCCGCCGCCACGCTCATCCTGGCCGGCGGTCTGACCGCGGCGGTCCGGGGGGTGCGCCGCGGACGGGCGGCGCGCTGGTGGCCCGCTCCGGCGCGACCCACGCCGACGCTCGCCCACCAGTGGGCCAGCCAGGAGCTCGCACCCCGGTCCGGCCGGCACGTCCGCTCCGGCCGGGCCGGCCGGGTGCTCATCGTCGCCGCCTGCGCGATCGCGCTGGTCGCCGTCGGCTCGGTCGCGACACTCGCCCTGACCGGGAAGCCGCCCGCGGAACGGTTCGCGGTCGCACTGTCCGGGCAACCGGCCGGCGACGTCGCGTACGGACCGCGCATCGTGTCCGAGGACGCGGCCCTGTGCCTGGCGGCCCGCTCGGTGGCCGACGGGTCGACGCTGACGGTGGCGGCCTGCGACGGCACGCCGGCGCAGCGGTGGACGCCCGCCGCCGACGGCACCCTGCGGATCGGCGCCTCCTGCCTGGCGGCCACCACGAGCGCGGGCCCGCGGCTGGCCGCCTGCGACAGCGGTCCCGGGCAGCGGTTCTCCCTCGACTCCGGACGGCTGGTCTGGCGTGGCTCGCCACCCCCGCTGACCTGTGTCGACGTCGCGGACGGGCGGGTCGTCGCAGCCGCCGGGATCGTTCTGCGCGACTGCGACAGGGCCGCCACGCGGCACTGGTGGTACCTCGCGTCGTAGCCCTGCGGCACCCTGACGCTCGGATCGGAAAGGCCCCCATGACCAGCACCCTCGACCCGCACGTCGTTCCCGGCACCGCGCTGCGGCAGGACCGGATCGGCAACGCCCTCGTGCTGCACCCGGACGAGCCGGTCAGCGCCGAGGCCCGGGACCTGGCCCTGCGGATCGCCGCCGACCCCGAGAACGACATCGTCGTGCTCGACCTGCCGGACGGCGTACCGTTCGCCGTCTGGCAGTCGCTGGTGCAGACCTGGCCCCGCCGGCGGCGCCGCGGGGTGCGGCTCGTCACCTGCCGCAGCGGCCCCGGCACGGCCGGGCTGACCGCGCAGTGGCTGGCCCAGCTGCTGCGCTGCGTCGTGTACGCCCCCGACGGCGAGCTCACCGTGGGCGCCTCCGGTACGGTCCTCGCGCACGCGTCGCCGGACAGCGGCTGGCTGCGGTTCCGCCCCGGCAAGCCGCCGGTGTGGTTCGCGAAGCGCTATCCCGCCCCGGTGTGGGACGCGGCGGCCGCCGAGACCCGTACCCTCAGCCCCACGACCCGGGCCGAGCCGCTGACCGGGGGCCTCTGGATCCACGACACCCGCGACCCCCGGCCCGTCGAACGGCACCGGGCGCTGCTGGAGACCTCGTCGCCGTGCGACCCCGAAGCGCTGACGGTCGTGCTCGGCTGCCCGGGTACGCCGCCGCTGCCGCTGGACGACGTCCGCCGGTTCTGGGACGACCTCACCGCCGACCAGCGGGCCCGCCTGCGGTTCGCGGCGTACGGCGAGGTCGCCACACCGGACGGCGACCGCGTCGGACAGGCGCTCGCCGACGTGCTGGGCGCGCCGGTGGTGTGCTTCTCCGGGCTGCCGCTGACCTCCCCGTACGCGGACGCCACCTACCCGGTGCGGGCGGACGGCGAGCCGGGCTGGCCCACGTTCACCCGGGAGCTCGGCTTCGCCCCGCGCATCCTGCCCGTCTCGCTGCCGCGGCGGCCGGTGGTGCTCGGCCACCGGGTGCCGATGGACCTCGGTGAGGAGGTGGCGCCGCTGACGTACCGGGCCGCCGCCGACGTGTTCGTGGAAATCATCGAGGCGGGACTGTGGGTACGCGCGCCGCAGACCCCGGCCCACGCCGACCGGGTCCGGGGCCTGGCCGCCGAGCCGGACCACTGTGCGGTGCTCTTCGAGGACGGGCTGCTGCCGGTCGCCCGGAAGCTGGCGGGCCGGCTGAACGACGCCCGGGTGACCAGCCGGGCCCGGCCGGCGTCGGAGCTCGTCGACGCCGGGCGGGACGAGACGTTCACCGCGCCGCCGCCCCCGCCCGTGCCCCTGCCCGAGCAGTGGAACGAGCCGACACCGCTGCCGCTCAACCCGCGCGTGATCGAGCCGGTCGAGGTCGCCCGAGAGGCGCCGCGCGTGATCGAGCCGGTCGAGGTCGCACGAGAAGTGACGCGCGTGTTCGAGCCGGTCGAGGTCGCCCGAGAAGTGCCGCGGGTCGTTGAGCCCGTCCAGGTCCTGCCTTCGGTCGCGCCGGAGAAGCCGGTCGCGGCGGAGGAGTCACCGGTCGATGGGGAACGGGAATGGCTGCGCCGCACCCTCGCCGTCCTCGACCCGGCCGCCGACGTCGACGCCCTCTGCGCGGTCCTCGACGGCGACCTGGAGGCCGCCGCCCTGCGGTGGTATCTGGGCCGCGGCGGTGCGGCACTCGACCCGCTGCTGTGCAGCGGCGAGGACGGCGACCACCAGCGGCTCGCCGAGCTCGTCACGGCCGCTCTCGCGCGGCTGCCCCAGCACCTCGGTGCCGTCACGTACGCCCGTACCCCCGGCCCGGTCGAATGGGAGCTGTACCGCGACGCCCTGCTGACCGCCGACTGGGGTTTCGTCCACGCCCTCACCGAGGCGTGTGCGGGGCAGCGGGGGGACACGAACGTCCTGATCTGGTCGCTCACCGCCGTGCGTACCGAAGCCCTGGAGCCGGACGACGACGCGCGGGTGACGGACCGGGTGGTGTTCCGGCCCGGCACCCGGTTCAAGATCCTGGAGCTGGAGCCGCCCCGGGGCCGGCGGCGCGGCAGCATCCTGCTGCGGGAACTGCGCCCGGAGGAGCTGAACGAGGACGGCGGTATCGATGCGACCCCGCAGCCGCACGATGCCGAGGCGGTGACCGCGCTGGCCGGCGACCTGCGCCGGTGGGCGCTGGCGCCGGCCCGCACCCGGACCGGAGCCGGGGCGGCGGCCCGCTTCGACCGCCTCCCCGGCCTGATCTGACGATCAGCAGCTCAGGTTGCCGCCCGGCTCCACGCCGAGCACCTTGGTGAACTTCTGGTACGCATCGACCCGGCTCTGCACCAGGTCCGGCCGGGCGCCGTTGCACTCCACCGTGCCGTTGATGCTGCGGATCGTCGCCCCGAAGCCGCCTCCGCCGGTGATGCCGGCATGCGCCGTGCCGGCACCCGGGCCGGACTGCGTCATCCAGTACCAGAGCGCGGTCTGCCAGGCCACGGTCGCGTCGTTCTTCACCTTGTCCGGATCGTCGAGAAGGTCGACGCCCAGGGCGTCCCCGGCCGCCTTGTAGTTGTAGTTCCAGCTCAGCTGCAGCGGCCCACGGCCGTGGTAGGCGGTCTGGCCGGCGGGACATCCGTACGGCTTGCCGGTGTCGCAGTAGGTGCCCCAGACGGTGGTGTCGATCTCCTCGGCGTACTTGAGGCCGCCGGACTCGTGGTCGACGTTGGCGAGGAACGCGGCGATCTCCCGCTTGCGCGCCGTCTCGTCCCCGGTGCCGCCGAACGCCGGGTACTTCTTCATGGCCGCGGTCAGCCCGGCGTACGTGTAGAGGCTGTTGCGCCCCGGGAACATCTGGTTGAACTGGGCTTCGCTGACCCCGGCGGCGTCCGGTGTCCCGCCCGACGCGCTCGTGGACGGCGACGCCGACGGCGGCTCGCTGGTCGGTATGCCGCTGGTGAACTCCTGGAACTGCGACCGTACGCGCGCCGCATAGCTGTCCGGGTCGAGGATCGGCATGCCCCCGACGTCCTCGACGGCGTGCAGGCCGCTGTCCCAGGCGGACAGGGTCAGGGTGAGCAGGTCGCCATGGACCTTGCCGGAGTCCAGCAGGCGCTTGACGTCCTTGCCAAGGTCGCAGAGGTACCGGGCCTGGGCGAAGATCGAGTCCTCGGCGTCTAACGCCGACACCTTGCCGTTGCCGTCCTCGTCCTTGCCGTACTCCTTGAAGACGTCCGGCGGGAGCTGGGAGATGCCCTCCTCGCCGTTCGGGCCGACGAGGGCGGGATCGAACGCCGACTCGACCTGGATCTGGGCGGCCAGCACCACCGGCGTGATGAGGTCGCACTCCTTGCCGGCGTCCTTGAGGGTCTGCACGAGCTCCGGGCGCGGCACCTGGTCGGTGGCGAACGTGCCGTTCCCGGCTCCGCCGAGCAGATAGCTGCCGACGTCGCCGGAGCCGTCGGGGAACTTGCTCGCGTTCGCGCCCGCGCTCGGTGACGGCTGCGCCGAGCCGCTCGGGCCGCCCAGGAGCATGACGATGCCGACGAAGCAGATGAGCACCAGGACGGCGAGCGGGATCAGCCCGAGCGAGGACACCAGGAGCCACGCGATCTGGGTGGCGCCGAGCGACGTGGTCGCGTTCTTGGCCTGCTGGGCCTGACGCAACCGGTTGATGGCGGACATCGGCCGGCCGCCGGCTCAGAAGGTGAGGGGTTCCACCGGGGGTGCCGGCTTGTCGCGATGGGACCCCGGCTTGCAGCCCGCGAAGGGGCCGGACGGGTCCCGCAGCGAGGTCATCACCGGTCCGAGGAAGTCGCGGTGCCACACGGCCGGGCCGGTGAGGTTGCTGGACGCGCCGGTCAGCTCCTGCCACGCCATGGAGAGGCCGTGCAACTGGGCCACGGCCTCCGGGTGCCGCCACCACTGCGAGCACCACGGTGCGCCGGAGGAGATCTCCCGGGCGTACACGGGGATCAGGAGGTTGTGCACCCAGAAGGCGAGCCGGTCCAGCGTCTCGCCGTAGCGCGCCCCGTCCTGGTAGAGGATGAACGAGGGCTGGGGCTCTTCCTCGGGCGTCTGGGTGGCGGGGTCGTTCGCGACCTGGGTCATCGGGGCTGCTCCCTACGGTGGACGGTCGCCCGAACGACGGGCGGTCGCCTGCCCCGGTTCATTTTCGGGCCCGTCTGGCCGATGCGGGTGCCGACGTGGACCGCTGGAGGGCCGGCCGGGCCGATGGGGCGGCGGTCCGGGGCACGGCGCGTTGCTGCTCGACGTTCCCGTGCGCGGCCTGGGCGATGAGGCTCGGAAGCGTGGGCGACGGCGGCTGGGGCTGCGGGGCGGGGCCGGCCTGTACCCTCCGGTCGAAGGCCTGTTGGGCGATCTGTTGTTCGCCCCTGTCGACCGCTTTCTGCAGGGCCCGGGTGGCTTCCTCGTGGAAGAGCTTGGTCAGTTCGAGCTTGCCGTTGCTGAACAGCCGCCGGAAGGAGTCGTTCCCGCGGTTCGGGGTCAGCGCGGCGTTGAGCTCGTCGAGCTGCCGGGCGAGCGGCAGCAGGTGCGGCGCGAACTCCTTGGCCCGGTCCGCCCAGGAGGGTTCGGCCGGGGCGTCGCTCGCGGGCTGGGCCGCCACCGGTGCGACTCGTCCGCGGGCGAGGTTCACGATCTCCACGAAGCGGCGCAGGTAGTCGCGCCACTTCGGCCCGGGGGCGTCGCCGGGCGCGGCGAGGCCGGCGACGTACCGCTCGGCCTGGGCGGTGCGGATGCTGCCCGGCCGGTCGGGGCCGGGCCTGCGCAGCCTGTCGAGGTCGGCGGTGGCGTACCGCGTCCAGCTCTCGTCGGGCGTTCTCGGGCCGGGTGGCATACCGCAATGACGGACGGGCGCCGGGTCCGGTTCACCGCGAGCCGCTGGTCTCCCGGATCCGCTGCGGCACGAAGACCACCGCGAGGGCCGCGCCGGCGACCATCAGGCCGGCTCCGATGAGCATGGCCGAACGGTACGTGGGCGCCAGATCGGCCGCGTCGGTCAGGTCACCGGCGCCGATCCCCGCCGCCAGCGGCAGCACCGCGACGGCCAGCAGCCCGGCCGCCCGCGCCACCGCGTTGTTGACCCCGCTGGCGATGCCCGCGTGCGCGTCGTCGAGGGCGCCGAGCGCCGTCGCGGTCAGGGGCGCCACCAGCAGCGACAGGCCGAGGCCGAAGACGACCACCGGCGGGAGCACGTCCGTGAGGTACGCGGCTCCAGGACCGATCCGGGACATCCACACCAGCGCCGCGGCGCAGATCAGCGGGCCCACGGTCATCGGGATCCGGGGTCCGATCCGCTGGCCGAGCGCGCCGGCGCGGGCCGACAGCAGCAGCATCAGCACGGTGATCGGGAGCAGCGCGACGCCGCCGGCGAGCGGGCTGTAGCCCGCCACGACCTGGAGGTTGAGGACGACGAGGAAGAAGACGCCGCCGTTGGCCGCGTACACCAGGAAGGTGACCAGGTTGGCGCCGGTGAAGGCCCGGGAGCGGAAGAGGTGCAGCGGCAGCATGGGATGCCGGGCGCGACGCTCGCGCAGCAGGAACCCGGCCATGCCGAGCACGCCGACCGCGAGACCGGCCAGGACCGGGGTGCTGCCCGGACCGTCCGCCGGCCAGGCGGTGAAGCCGTACGTGAGCCCGCCCAGCCCCGCGGCGCCCAGCACCACCCCGGCCGCGTCGAGCCCGGGGACGGCGTCCGGGTTGCGGGACTCGGGCACGTGCCGGGCCGAGACGACGAGCACCAGCACCGCGACGGGCACGTTGATGAGGAAGATGAGGCGCCAGTCGGCGACGTCGACCAGCCAGCCGCCGAGGAACGGCCCCAGCGCGCCGCCGATGCCGCCGAGCCCGGACCAGGCGCCGATCGCCCGGGCGCGGTCCTCGGGCGCGAACGACGCCTCGAGGATGGCGAGGGCGCCCGGGGTGAGCAGCGCGCCGCCGATGCCCTGCAGGACCCGGGCGGCGACGAGCAGCTCGATCGTCGGGGCCAGCCCGCAGAGCAGGGAGGCGGCCGCGAACCAGGCGATGCCGATGGTGAAGACGCGCCTGCGGCCGTACCGGTCGCCGAGGGAGCCGCCGAGCAGGATGAGCGCGGCGAGGCTGAGGGCGTACCCGTTCACGGTCCACTGCAGGCCGGCGGCGCCGGCACCGAGATCCTCGGCGATCGCCGGCAGGGCGATGTTCACGACGGTGGCGTCGATGAACGCGATGCTGGAGCCGAGCACGGTGGCGAGCAGCACCCACCGGCCGCGGGCGGTGTGGTAGCGGACGCCTGGCGGGCCGGCGAGATCCATGCCCGCGACCCTACGCCGCTGATCAGGCGGTGCGGGCCAGCCCCGGCTGCGGTACGGCGGGCACGCCCACCGGCCGCGGAAGGGCCGCCCGGGCGGCGAGCAGGGCCGCTCGTGCGGCGGTCGCGGACCCGCCGGCCGGCCGCTCGCGCCGGGCGAGCAACGTCTCGACCCGGGTGGCGAGCTCGGCCCGCTGGTACGGCTTGGCGAGGTAGTCGTCGGCGCCCGCATCCATCCCCGCGAGGATCCGGTCGCCGTTGACGTCGGCGCTTACCAGCATGATCGGCAGCCCGGCGGTGGCCCGGGCGGCGCGCAGCCCGCGGCACAGGTCGATGCCGGACTCCCCGGGCATCCGCACGTCCAGCAGGGCGGCGTCGATCCCGCCCGCCGCTAGGGCACGCCGGGCGGCGTCCGCGTCGGCGACCGCGACGACGTCGTGGCCGAAGCGCTGCAGCGCGAGAGTGATGAGGTCACGGTGGTCGGCGTCGTCGTCGACGATGAGCACGGTGGTCACGGCAACCTCCTTCAAGTCTGCCGGTCTGTTCGGCCCGCCCCCGGAACCGCTTAGCCGTTCCGCGCGATTCCCCGGCGGCTCGCGACGACCAGCGCCGCCGTCAGCATGAGAACCGCCACGGCTGCGGGCCACCGGGCCAGGGCGAGCAGCAGGTCACCGACCGGCAGCTCGACGGGACGGGTGCCGAACGCGTCCCCGGCCAGCTGCAGGACGGTACGCACCCACAGCGGCACCAACAGCACCAGAGCGACCAGCGTCAACTCCCGCACCGACGCGCGCGTGCGGTCCCCGCGCTCGGCGGCCCGCCGTGCCGCCCACCCCGTCACCGTCCAGCCCAGCCACGCGCCGGCCAGGCCGCAGAGCAGCGCCACCATCGTCACCCACCAGGGCTGAAGCCGCTCCACGACGACGAACGTGGAGATGCCGCCGCCGTCGGCCGGGTCGGCGTGGAGAGCGAACCGGACGCCGCCCTTCGTCGCGGAGAAGGCCATGCCGCCGTCCGGGATGCCCGCCCCGATCGTCCAGCCCGCCGCCGCGATGGCGGTCCGGGCCTGCGCGCGGTACGGCTCCACGGCCCCCGTCGTCGGCCCCTGTGGGGAGATCATCGAGGTCGGTTCGCGGTCGTCGCGGGCGTTGAGGAGGCGCAGCCACGCCGGCTCGTCGTCCGCCGGGAAGAAGTCGGGCTCGGTGCTCACCGGCGTACCCGGATAGGCGACCGCCGCGACCGCGCCCAGGTCCGGCGCCGGGGCGAGGGTGCCCGCGGCCCGCTCGCCGACCCGGGCGGCCAGCCCGCCGGCCACCAGAGCGAGCAGGACGGCCGCGACGCGGACGGCCGTTGCTGCGCGGGCCGGTGCCGGGCCGGCGGTGACCGTCACGACGCGGCCTCGCAGCGCTGGGCGGCCGTGCGGGCGGACCGGCCCGCGAACGCCGCGACCAGCACGGACAGCAGGCACATCACCGCGGCGAACTGGGTGACGCCCCAGCCGTACGTCATGCTCATCGACCAGAACGGCCAGCCGGCGCCGCCGAGCCCGATCGTGTCGGCGACCAGTGCCGCCGTACCCAGCAGGGTCAGCGGGGTGGTCAGGACCAGGGCGACCACCACCGGCTCCCGGGTCAGCGACCGGGTGGCGCCGCCGGCACCCTCGGTGCGGCGGCTGACCCATCCGGTGGCGAGCCACCCCAGCACCGCGCCCGCCAGCCAGGCGGCCCAGCTCAGCGCGGACAGCCAGCGCGGGGTGGTCCGGGTCAGCGTCGCGGTCACGTCGAAACTGCCCGGCGGCGTGTCCACCACCGCGGTCGAGGTCTCGACCTCCATGACGAGCCCGCCGCGGGTGGCGGTCAGCAGGGTGCCGTCCTGGTCCAGCTCGCCGGTCGCGATGATCGTGGCGCCCATCGGTTCCGTCTCGCCGACGTCCCAGCCGTCCGCCGCCAGCCGGGCCGCGGCGCCCTCGGTCCAGGCGCGGTAGTCGCCCGGCAGGAACCGGCCCTCCGGACCGACGACCAGCGTCGAGAACTTGAAGTCCTCGTCGTGGCCGCTGACCAGCACGTCGGCGGTCGTCGGTTCCCGGATGTCGATGAACAGCGGGCCGCCGTCGCGTTCCGCCCAGTGCGCCACGCCCGGGAACACGGACTGCTGGATGGCGGCCAGGCGCGGCCCGGAGGGAAAGCCGGGTGCCCGTTCCCAGCCGATCCGGGCGGCGACCGCGGCGCTCAGATAGCCGGTGCTGAGCGCGACGAGAACGGCCAGCACCACGACGCCCCGGCTGCCCGGCCGGCCGAGCCGGGCGCGCATGCCGTGCCGCAGCAGGTTCACCGCCTCCCGCGGCGTCGGCCGCGTGCGCCCGCTCGCGGTGAGCGTGTCGAAGAGCTCTTCCCTGCGGGGCCCTTTCGGGTACGCCCGCAGCACGAGCCGGTACCCGCTCACGCCGTCCGCCCCGTCCCGTGGCGCACGGACAGCTGGCGCGCCGCGGTCCGAGCGTTGCTGCGCAGCCGTGCCGTCTCCGCGTCCAGGGCGGTGGCGCCACGATCGGTGAGCCGGTAGTAGCGCCGGTTCCGCCCGTCGACGAGCTCGTCGTGGTCGGGTTCCACGAGGCCTTCGGCGGTGAGCCGGTCGAGGGCCGCGTACAGCGTTCCGGCCTGCAGCCTCATCTGGCCCTCGGAGAGCCGGGAGACCTCCTGCAGCACCCCGTAGCCGTGCAGCGGACGGCTCGCCAGGGCGGTCAGGATCCAGAAGGTCGGTTCCCGCATCGCTTTCGCCATCCCGGCAATATAAAGATGACTTGAATATGGGTCAACCGCGTGGGTGAGGGCCGGACTAGCATTGCGCGGGTGACCGTGACACCCATCCGCCTGATCGGTGACCCCGTCCTGCGGCAGAAGGCCGACCCGGTGACCGACTTCGACGCGGAGCTGCGCAAACTCGTCGAAGACCTGCGCGAGACCCTCGCCGACCGCCGCGGCGCCGGGCTCGCCGCCCCGCAGCTCGGCGTCAGCCGGCGCGTGTTCGTGATCGCACCCCAGCTGGTGGAGGAGGGCACGGTCGACCACCTGGTGAACCCGGTGCTCGACTTCCCCGGCGAGGAGGAGCAGGACGGCCCCGAGGGCTGCCTCTCGATCCCGGGCATCTACCTCGACACCAAGCGCCGGCTCAACGTGGTGGCCAAGGGCTCCACCGTCCACGGCGACCCGGTGCAGGTGGTGGGGCAGGGGCTGCTGGCCCGGTGCATCCAGCACGAGACCGACCACCTCGACGGCGTGCTGTTCATCGACCGCCTCGACGCGGAACGCCAGGAGCGCCTGCTCACCGTGGCCCGGGAGGCGCAGGCCACGGTCAAGATCTCCCCGCACTGAGCGTCAGCGCAGCAGGGCGTCGGCGACCCTCGCGCAGCCCCGGCCGTCGACGGCGGCCCACGCCTTGGCGGCCAGTGTCGCCCGGGCCGCCGGGTTCGTGAGCAGTCCGCGGAGCACGTCGACGGCCGCGGCGGAGTCCAGGCTGGACTGTCGGAGGGCGGGCAGGTGGCCCAAGCCGGCCGCGAGGCCCCGGGCGGTCGTGCGGCCGTACCCGATGATCTGGTTGTCGACCACCCAGACCAGGGCGGCCGGCAGGCCCAGGCAGAGCAGTTCCCAGGTCGACGTGCCGCTCGCGCTGATGACGAGGTCCGCGTCCGCCAGCAGTTCCGGCAGGTCGTCGGTGGGGTCGATGATCTCCAGCCGTTGGCCGGCGCCGGGTTGCAGGGCGAGCAGATCCGCGCGCAGCTGCGGGTTCGCCGCGACGATCGTGGCCGTGCAGGCGACGCCGGTGCGGATCAGCAGCCGGGCCACGACCGGTGCCGCCCGGTACGCGTCCGTGCCGCCGAAGAACGCCACCACGCGCGGCGCCGTGACCGGGCGCAGGGTGGGCGGGGACGGCGGACGCAGCCTCCGGACGGCCTGCCGGAGCAGGGCGTAGTCCAGCCCGGCCAGCCGGACGGCTCCCGCGGGAAGCTCCGGTTTGGACAGTTCCGCGTCCAGGTTCTGGTCGACGTACACGTCGGCGGGCAGGCCCCGCAGGTCGCCGTCGACGATCGCCGTCACCGTCCGGCCCGAGGCGCGCAGGGCGGCCGCGTGCGCGGGCGGAAGCTCGTACGAGTCGACCACGACAGCGTCGAGCGCGAGCCGGTCCGCCGCCGCGACCAGCCCGACCGGGTCGTAGGGCGCGGGATGCCAGGGCAGGCCGCGGCTCGTCAGCTGCCGGGTCGCCCACTCCAGGCCGCCGAGGTCGCTGAGGAAGTGCACGGCCACGCCGCGCGAGGTCAGCTCCTCGGCCAGGGCCACGCAGCGGACGAGATGCCCGACGCCGGTCCGCGGCCCCGCGTCACACCGGATCCCGACGGAGGTCACGCTGTATCTCATGGGCGTGCCCTTCTGGCCCTCACCGTCGCGGCCGTCGGCAGCTCGCGCATGGCGATGTTCGGTGCAGTCGGTCACGCCTGCGCGAGCTCCTTCTGGCGGACGTGCGCGTTGATGCCGGCCAGCTCGGGGCGGTCGGCGAGCCAGTCGGCCAGCGTGCGTACGGGCACCGGCCGATCCCCGAAGTGCGCCACGACCGCCTCGATCAGCCGCCAGTCGTCCTCGGTGTCCAGGGTGAGCCGCAGGTGCGACAGATCCGGTTGGAGGGTCAGTCCGAGCACGCTGAAATCGTACGGGTGGGAGTAGACGTACGACGTCACGTGCGTCCGGTGGTGGTGGGTCGCCAGCTTGTCGATCTGCCGCAGCACCTCCGTCCGCACGATCTCCACGTCGAGCCCGCGCGGCAGGGTGCGGGCGATCGACGTGCTCAGGTAGTCGAGGCCCGGGGTGGCCGCGAAGACGCCGGCGGCCAGCATGACCAGCTCGGGGTCGAGCAGCGGGCAGTCGGCGGTGAAGCGCAGGACGGCGTCCGACTCGTCGTCCCGCTCGTCGAGCACGCCGATGAAGCGGGCCAGCACGTCGTCGACCGGTCCGCGGTGCACGGCGACGCCGATCGCCCGGCACTCCTGGGCCACCGCGTCGTCGCGGGCCTCGGTGGTGGTGGCCACGACCAGGTCGTCGAGGACGCCGCTGTCGCGGGCCGCCCGGACCACCCGGTCCAGCACGGTACGGCCGCCGAGGCGCCGCAGCACCTTGCCGGGCAGCCGGGTGGAGCCCATCCGGGCCTGGACGATGCCGAGGGTTCGCATAGAGGTCCTTATCGGTTCTTCAGGATGCGGACGGCCTTGCGGGCGGCGCGCGCCCCGAGCCGGGTGACGCGGTAGCCGACCTTGCCGCTGAACATGTCGATCTGCAGCCGGGCCCGGCGCAGCTCGCCGTCGCGGACGACCAGCTCGGACTCGACGTGCCGGATCCGGGCCGCCGCGTCGGCCAGTTGTTCCTCGAGGCGTCGTACGCGTTCTTCGTGCTCCCGCAGCGAGTCCGGGGCGGGCAGCGGCTCGTCGTCCGCCGGCACGGGGTCGGGGTGCAGTCCTGCGGCCGCGAGCAGCACCGCGGTGAGCGAGTCGGTGTCGCCGGCCGCGGGCCAGGGCTGTTCGTAACCGCCGGCGAGCAGCGTCGTCGCGAACCGGCGAACGGCGATCGCAGGTTCGACGCGTGGGCGGGTCTCGTCCAGGACAGCGAAGACGTCGCCGTCGACCAGAACGTTGTTCGCCGTGGCCGTCGGCTGTTCGGCGACCCACGCGGCGAGCAGGCGCCGGATCGCGGGCAGGTCGTGGCGCAGGCAGGCCCCGATGAGCAGTTCCTCGAGCAGTTGTCCGGGCGGGAGCTGCGGCATCGGACCCGTGCCGAGCACGACCGGCGGCAGGCGGACCGGGCCGGCCATGCCCCGGAAGGCCAGCACCACCCAGGCGGGGGCCAGTTCCGCGCCGAGGCCGGCACGGATCGCCGCCGAACTGAGGCGCCGGGGATCACTGAGCACCCGGCGGCGTGCGTAGGCGGCACCGGCCGCACCGGACGCGGCCGCGGCGAGGGCTCCCGCGGGACCGTGGCGCAGCGTCGGCTCGTCGGCGATGAAGCTGGGTGCCGCCGGCAGCGGCCACGCCGAGCCCAGCCAGCTCACGGTGAGGCCCTCCGCGGTGAGCCGGTCGCGCAGGCGGGCGGGCGTGCCGGGCTTGTCGTCGTACTCGCCGACCGGGCGCCAGTCCGCGTCCGTGTGCGCGGACGTCACGACGGTCCGGTCGACGAGCTTGTGCACGCCGAGCTCGTTCTCGACGGCGAGCAGCAGCGCACCCCCGGGACGCAGCGCACGGCACAGCGCCTGGAGGCTCTCCGTCCAGTCGTACTGCGGCCCCTCCACCGTGCACAGGCGGGCCACGCCGTCCAGGGCGATGATCACGTCGAACTGGTCGGTGAGCTTCGCCAGCGATCCACACAGGACGGCGACGGGAAGGTCTTCCCAGAGGTCGGCGTCCTGCTCGCCGCGGACGAGGCAGGTGAGCTCCCCCGGCAGGCCCGCGACCAGCCCGGGGTCGTGCGGCCCGGCCACCAGCACCCGGGTGCCCGCCTGGACCAGGGGGCGCAGGGCCTCCAGCAGGTGGCCGTACGCCGGTCCGCCGGTGGGTGTCGCATCGGACCAGCCGGCCATCTCACCACCGATGTGTCTCATCGGACCGCCCACCCGAGGGTCTCCCGCAGCTCGGCGGGGGAGGCGAGGACGTCGGCGCCCAGCTCGGCGCGGGCCGACTCACGGGCGGCCACCGGGTCGGGGGACTTGCCGTGCAGCTCGGGCCACTGGCGGCGGATCCGCTCGGCGATCGCGCGTACCTCGCCGGCCAGCTGCATCGGATCGCCGTAGACGGCGGGCTCGCAGCCGACCGCGGCGCCGTAGAGCACCGCGCTGCTCAGCCGGTTGGACGCCACCCGGCGGTGCCGGCGCAGCTCGCCCAGCTGGTGGTGCAGGAACCGGGTGTCGGTGTCACGCCGGCGCAGGCCCCGGTAGCCGTGGCAGATCACCCGGCCGGCCTTCTCGTAGCGGCGGCGGATCCGGTCGTCGCGGTACTCGTGCCAGTACAGGCAGAAGGTGACCGGGCCGTCCTCGGTCTCCAGGATCTCGTCGATCAGCCGCTGGTGGTCCCCCGCGATGTGCTGGCCCTCCCAGCCGTGGAACGGGTACCAGATCGTGCCCTCGCGGGCCGTACCGTCGTCCGGCTCGGCCATGCTGAGCAGGTAGAGGAAGGGCGCGCCCACGGTGGTGGCGTAGCGGCGGCCCATCGACCACGCCCGCCGCCGGGTCTGCTCCGACCAGACGAAGACGGGACGGCCCGAGACGTACGGCGTACCGGCCCCGAGCCCGTCCACCACGTTCCAGCCGTGCTGCAGATAGCCGTTGATCCGGGGTGGGTCCTCGGGATCGAGCCCGCAGTACGCGGCGAGCACGTGCGCATGGCCGTAGAAGTGGTTCGCGTGGTGCACGTTCTCAGCGCTCCAGGATGCCGCGGAGGGTCTCGACGACGCGGTCCTGCTCGGCGTCGGTGAGGTCGTAGTAGAGCGGGAGGGACAGCTCCTCGGCGTAGAAGGCCTCCGCGTTCGGGCACATGCCGCGCCGGTAGCCGAGGTCCTCGTAGACCGGGTGCCAGTACGCCGGCACGTAGTTGACCTGCACTCCGACGCCCGCCGCCCGCATGCGGTCGAACACCTCGCGGCGGCGGCCGTCGAGGACCCGTACGGGATAGAGATGGCGCATCGGGTCCACGTGGTCGCGCGTGACCGGCAGCCGCATCCCCGGCACACCCGCGAGCAGCTCGTCGTAGCGGGCGCACAGCCACTGCCGGCGCGCCTTGAACGCGGCGAGCCTCCGCAGCTGGGAGCTGCCCATCGCGCACAGCACGTCGGGCAGCCGGTAGTTGAGCCCGAAGTCGTGCACCTCCTGATGCCAGCCGCCCTCGTCGGGGTGGCGCATCAGCGCCCGGTCCCGCACCAGCCCGACCGTGCGGAAGACCCACGCCCGCCGCAGCAGTTCGGGATCCGGGGAGGCGACCGCCCCGCCCTCGCCGGTGGTCAGGTTCTTGGTGGGAAAGAACGAGAAGGTGGTCAGGTCGGCGAGAGTGCCGACCGGCCGCCCCCGGTACGCCGATCCGATGGCGTGCGCCGCGTCCGCGATCAGCACCGCGTCGGCACTGTCGGCGACCTTGCGCAGGGCGTCGTACTCGGCGGGGTGGCCGGCGTAGTCCACCGCGGCGATCGCCCTCGTGCTCGGGGTGACCGCCGCCTCGACCGCGAACGGGTCCAGGTTGGCGGTGTCCTCCTCGACGTCGGCGAAGACCACCGTGGCGCCGAGCATCGACGCCGTGCCCGCGGTCGCGTAGAACGTCATCGGCGTGGTGACGACCTCGTCGCCCGGCCCGATCCCGGCCGCCGCGTACGCCGTGTGCAGCGCCGCCGTGCCGTTGATGACCGCGGCGCAGGGCGCACCGGCGACCTCGGCCAGGTCCTTCTCGAACTGCTCGACGCGCGGGCCGGTGGTGAGCCAGTCGCTGCGCAGGGCCGCGGTGACCGCCTCGACGTCGTCCTCGGTGACGTTCTGCCGTCCGTACGGCAGCATCACTTGTCCCCGATGAGGTCGCGCATCTCGTCGACCTCCAGCCACAGGTCGTTGTTGTCGGAGCGGTAGTTGAACCCGTCGGCGACCGGCTCGCCGCCCTTCGGGGTCTCGTAGCCCCAGCTGGCGACGACGGGCTGCACGACGTAGCGATCCGGGAAGCGCAGCGTCCGGCGGCTGTCGTCGGAGGCGATCATCTCCTCGTGCAGCTTCTCGCCGGGGCGGATGCCGGTCTCGTGCGTGGGCGCGTCCGGCGCGACCGCCTCGACCAGGTCGAGGATGCGCATGCTGGGGATGCGCGGCACGAACAGCTCGCCGCCCTGCATGACGTCGAAGGAGTCGACGACGAACCTCACCGCCTGCTCGAGGGTGATCCAGAAGCGGGTCATCCGCTTGTCGGTGATCGGCAGGCTCTTGCCCTCGGCGTTGAGGCGGCGGAACAGCGGCACGACGGAGCCGCGGCTGCCCATCACGTTGCCGTAGCGCACGACGGAGAACCGGGTGGGGTGGGTGGCGGCGTAGTGGTTGCCCGCGATGAACAGCTTGTCGGCGACCAGCTTCGTGGCGCCGTACAGGTTGATCGGGCTGGAGGCCTTGTCCGTGGAGAGCGCGACGACCCGCTGCACGCCGGCGTTGATGGCGGCGTCGATGACGTTCTGCGAACCGTTGATGTTCGTCGCGACGAACTCCGACGGGTTGTACTCCGCGGTGTCGACCTGCTTCAGGGCGGCGGCGTGGATCACGTGGTCGACGCCGTGCATGGCCCGGTCGAGGCGGTCCTTGTCGCGGATGTCGCCCAGGAAGAAGCGCAGCCGCGGGTCGTCGCCGAACATCTGGCGGACCTCGTACTGCTTCAGCTCGTCGCGGCTGAACACCACGATGCGCTGCGGGTCCAGGTGTGCCAGTGCGTGGCCCAGGAATGCCTTCCCGAACGAACCGGTGGCACCGGTGACCAGGATCGACGATCCACTCAACACACTCATGTCTTCATTGCTCCCGGGGGGTGGGCACGGGCAAGGAACGGCGAAAGCATAACCACGGCGACCGGCTGGAAAAGGGGCTGGAGAAAACGCCAGACGCAATTCACGGTGAGTTCAACTCGGCGTTGTCGCCGCGTTGCGACCCCTGATGCAAGGTGGTTTCCTTCGTCCGTCTTCCTGGGAGTAAGACCGTGATTGAGCTGCAGAGACTGCGTGAAGCGTTCCGGACCTCGCTGGACCTGCCGCCGGACGCACCCGTGGATGATCTGCACTACCAGGACAATGACAAGTGGGACTCGCTCGCGCACATGTCGCTCGTGGCGGCCATTGAAGATGAATTCTCGGTAATGATCGACACCGATGATGTGATCAATATGTCCAGTTTCCACGAGGCGATGCGAATTCTGGGTAAATACGGGGTGGACTTCGATGCCTGATCGGGTTGCGCTCGTCACCGGCGCATCCCGGGGAATCGGCCGGGCGATCGCCCAGCGGCTCGCCGAGCAGGGCCACGACCTCGTCGTGCACGGCCACCGCGCCGACGTCATCGAGGAGGCCGCGGCCCAGCTCGCCGACAAGTACGGCGTCGAGGTCGTCGCCGCCCACGGGGACGTCGCCGATCCGCAGACGAGCCGCACGCTGATGCGGGTCGCCTTCGAGCGGTTCCGCCGGCTCGACGCCCTCGTGGTCAACGCCGGTACGCACGCCGCCGGGATGCTCGGCATGACCGACGACGCCACGGTGCAGCGGCTGTTCGCCGTCAACGCGGCGGGTGCGGCGTACACGTTGCAGGGTGCCGTCCGGCTCCTCGGCCGGGGCCGCGACCCGGCCGTCGTGATGGTCTCCTCGATCACCGGCACCGAGGGCGTGGCCGGCCAGGCGGTCTACGCCGCCTCCAAGGCCGCGGTCAGCGCCCTCGCCCGCTCGGCGGCCAAGGAGCTCGGCCCGCGCGGCATCCGGGTGAACGCCGTGGCGCCCGGCTTCATCGCCACCGACATGCTCGGCACGCTCGACGACGAGGGCCGCGCGAAACGCGTCGCCGACACCGCCCTGGGCCGGCTCGGCGAGGCCGACGAGGTCGCCGACGTGGTGGCGTTCCTGCTCTCCGGGCAGGCCCGGTTCGTGACCGGCCAGGTGCTCGGGGTCGACGGAGGACTCACGCTGTGAACCTGCTCCATCCGCGGGCCCGGGTGCTCGACGCCGCGACCGGTGCGGTGCTGCACACCGGCCAGGTGGACGCCGCGGCGGGCGCTTTCGAGCAGCTGCCGCCGGGCGTCGTCTTCGCGCTGACCCCCACCGAGATCGATGCGGTCGCCCGCTACCTGGGCGCCCTCGCCGCCCGCCGGCCCGTCGCCCTGCTGGACCCGGACCTCGACCGGGCCGTGCTGCTCGAGCTGGTCGAGCGGTTCCGGCCGGTCCAGGTCACGGGGATCATCGCGTCGCCGCCCGACGGCTACCGCGCCCACGCCGACACCTGGATCCGCCGGACTCCGGCGGCCGAACCGCATCCCGAGCTGGCGCTGCTGCTCACCACGAGCGGCTCGACCGGCAATCCCAAGCTGGTGCGGCTGTCCCGGGCCGCGGTGCTGGCCAACGCCGCGGCGATCGGGGAGAGCCTCGGCATCACCGGCGACGACGTCGCGCCGACGACCCTGCCCCTGTTCTACACGTACGGCCTGTCGGTGCTGAACAGCCATCTGCTGCGCGGCGCCACGGTGGTCCTCGAACGCACCGGCATCCTCCAGCGGGACTTCTGGACCGCGATCGGCGAGCACGGGTTCACGTCGCTCGCCGCGGTGCCGTACCAGTACGAGATGCTGCGCCGGCTGCGGTTCGACCCGGCCGCGCACCCCACGCTGCGGACCCTCACCCAGGCCGGCGGGCGGCTGCGCCCCGAGCTGGTCGCGGACTTCGCGCAACGGATGGCGGCCGTCGACGGCCGGCTCTTCGTCATGTACGGCCAGACCGAGGCGACCGCCCGCATGACCGTGCTCCCACCCGGCCGCCTGGAGGACAAGCTCGGTTCCGCGGGCCTCCCGATCCCCGGTGGGTCGCTCTCGATCGCCGACGGCGAGGTCGTCTTCACCGGGCCCAACGTCATGATGGGGTACGCCGGGAGCGCCGCCGACCTGGCCCGCGGCGACGACCTGGGCGGCGTGCTGCGTACCGGCGACCTGGGTCACCTCGACGACGAGGGGTTCCTGTTCCTCACCGGCCGGCTCAAGCGCATCGGCAAGGTCTTCGGGGTCCGCGTGAACCTCGACGACGTCGAACGGACGCTGGCGGCCCACGGTGCCGTGGCGGCGGTCGCCGGCGACGACAAGCTGCACGTGTTCGTCGAGGGCGCCGACGCCACCCTGGCCCGCTCGGTCCGCGGCGAGCTCGCCGGCTTCCTCGACACCCACTTCTCCGGCCTCGACGTCCGCGGCATCGACGCGCTGCCGCTGCTGCCCACCGGGAAGATCGACTACCGGTCGCTGGAGGCCCTGGTATGACGGTGTTCACCCTGGACCGTGCGGCCCGGGAGACCCTGCTGCACAAGGAGCTCGCCGAGCTGACCGAGCACCACCGTGCCCACTGCCCCGAGTACGACCGCATCCTCACCGCGTCCGGTTTCACGTCCGCGGACACCGTGGCGGACCTGCCGTGGCTGCCCGTACGCCTCTTCAAGAACCTGAAGCTGAAGAGCATCCCCGACGACGAGGTCTTCAAGGTCCTGACGTCGAGCGGGACCACGGGCGAGGTCAGCCGGATCTACCTGGACAAGGCCGCGGCGGCGACGCAGACCCGGCAGCTGGGCGCGACCCTGCAGACGGTGCTGGGCCCCCAGCGGCTGCCGATGATCCTCGCGGACTCGCGCGGCATCCTGAAGGACCGCCGGTCGTTCAGCGCCCGCGGCGCCGGGGTGCTCGGCATGGCGACGTTCGGCCGCGACCACGCCTGGGCGCTCGACGTCGACGGCCACCCGGACATCGCGGCGTTGCGGGACTTCCTCGGCAGGCACGGCGGCGGGCCGTTCCTCATCTTCGGCTTCACCTACCTGGTGTGGCTGCACCTCTACGAGGTCGCCCGCGAGCACGGCCTCGACCTGAGCAACGGCATCCTGATCCACTCGGGCGGCTGGAAGAAGCTGGTCGACCAGGCGGTGTCGCCGCAGGAGTTCCGCCGCCGGCTGCGCGACGACACCGGCCTGACCCGGATGCACAACTTCTACGGCATGGTCGAGCAGATCGGCACGATCTTCCTGGAGGGGCCGTCCGGCGGCTCGCTCCACTGCCCCGACTTCGCCGACGTCATCATCCGCAACCCGCGGACGTGGGAGGAGCAGCCGGTCGGTGAGCCGGGGCTGATCGAGGTGGTGAGCACGCTGCCCACGTCGTACCCGGGGCACGTGCTGCTCACCGAGGACCTCGGCGTGCTCGACGGCGTCGACGACGGCGACTGGCCCGGCAAGCGCTTCTCCGTCCTCGGGCGCCTGCCGCGTGCGGAGGCCCGGGGCTGCAGCGACACGTACCGGGAGGCAGCGTGAGGTTCAGGTTCGGGGAGCCGGGTGAGCTGACCGCTCCCTCCGAGGATCGGCTCTCGGTCGGCGACCCGCGGGTGGTGGACTTCCTCAGCCGTTTCGCCCGCCGGCTGCTCGCGCCCGCCGTCGCCCGGCGCCATCCCGAGCTGGGCTCGCTCGGCTACTTTCTGCGGCCGGCCGAGCTGAACCGGGCCGTGGACCGGATGCGGCGCGGCGACGACACGTACGTCTTCCCGCGCGGCAACGTCTTCCACGTCCCACCGGCCAACGTGGACACCATCTTCGTGTACTCGTGGGCACTGTCCGCGCTGGCCGGGAACCACAACGTCGTGCGCATCTCGACGCGCTCGGCCGGCGCCGCCGATACGGTGCTGGCGGCGCTGAACGAGACCCTCGCCGACGCCGACCCGGTGATCGGGCGTACACAGCGCATGGTCACGTACGGCCGCGACGACGAGCTGACCGCGGCGCTGAGCGCATGGTGCGACCTGCGCGTGATCTGGGGCGGGGACTCGGCCGTCGAGGCGATCCGCCGCCACCCGCTGCGACCCTCGGCCCGGGACCTCACCTTCCCGGACCGCACGTCGTGGGCGGCGCTGTCGGTCCCGGGCTGGCACGCCGCCGACGCGAACGCACGCCGCGCCGCCGTGGTGGGGTTCTCCAACGACGCGTACTGGTTCGACCAGGCCGCGTGTTCGTCGCCGCGAACGGTGTTCCTGGTCGGTGGTACGCCGTCCGACGCCGCCGTGGTGCAGAACGAGTTCCTCATGCTGCTCGGCGACGTGGTGGTGCAGCGTGGGTGGGTGGTCGACGCCGCGATGGCCGTGGAGAAGCGGGTCAACGCGTACGGGCTCGCGGCGAGCGGAACAGTGTCCGCGCTGGCGTTCCCCGACAACGCGGTGACGTCGCTGTCGCTCACGGAGGCCGGCGCGGCGCCACGGCGGTGGATCGGGGCGGGCGCGTTCCCGTTCGCCCACATCGCCGGACTGGCCGAGCTTGTGCCGGCGATGAACCGGCAGGACCAGACGTTCAGCCACTTCGGGTTCGCGGCCGACGAAATGCGATCGTTCGCCACCGCGCTCGGCGGCCGCGGGGTCGACCGGATCGTGCCGTTCGGTTCGGCGCTCACCTTCAGCGCGATCTGGGACGGCTACGACCTGCCGTACGAGCTCACGCGACTGACCACCCTCGAGACGTAGCCGTGGAGACCATCGTCCTGTCGGTCGTCGTGCCGATGTACAACGAAGAAGCGGTCGTCCCGGCCCTCGTCGCCCGGCTGCGACCGGTGCTGGACGGGCTCGGCGTGCCGTACGAGGTGGTCGCCGTCGACGACGGGAGTGCCGACCGCACGGCAGCGCTGCTCCTGCAGCACGGCAGGGCGTGGCCGGAGCTGCGGTTGCTCAAGCTGCGCCGCAACAGCGGCCACCAGGCGGCGCTCACCGCGGGCCTGCACCGCTCCCGCGGCGACTGGGTGGTCAGCATCGACGCCGACCTGCAGGACCCGCCCGAGACCATCGCGGAGATGCTGGCCCTCGCCCGGGAGCGGCACCTCGACGTGGTGTACGGCGTCCGCGCCGACCGCAGCACCGACACCCCGTTCAAGCGGTACACCGCGGGCGCGTACTACCGCCTGATGCGCCGGCTCATCGGCGGCGACGTACCGGCCCAGGCCGGCGACTTCCGCCTGCTCAGCCGTGAGGCCGTCGACGTGCTGAAGGTGCTGCCCGAGCGCACCCCCGTGTACCGGCTGCTCGTGCCGTCGCTCGGGTTCACGTCGGGCTCGGTTCCCTACGTACGGGAGCAGCGCGCCGCAGGCGAGACCAAATATCCGCTGCGCAAGATGGTCGCGCTCGCGTGGGACAGCGCCGCGGACTTCTCCGCGGCCCCGCTGCGCATCGCAACCTGGCTGGGCGCGCTCACCTTCCTGGCCTGCCTGGCGCTGACGGCCTTCGGCATCGTGGTCTGGGCGAACGGCACGGTCATCCCGGGCTGGACGTCGCTGTTCCTGGCGGTGCTGTTGCTCGCCGCCGTGCAGCTGATCTGCTACGAGCTGGGCGACGTCACGCCACCTCGATGACGACCTTGCCGCGCAGCTCGCCGGCTTCGCTCGCCTCGTGCACCCGGGCCAGGTCGGCGAGGGGGTACCGGGCGCTGACGTCGACCCGGACCGTGCCGGCGTCGATGCGCTCGACGATCTGCGCGAGCTGGGCGGCGTCGCTGCGGACGTACATGCTGATGGTTCTGACCTTGCGCTCGGCGTCCTCGGGCGCCGGGGAGGTGGCGGTCACGACGACGCCACCCGGGCGGACGAGCCGGACCAGGGCGGCCATCGTCGCGTCGTCCGCACGGACCAGGTTGAACACCGCGTCGACGGGCTCGGTCACCGCGTCCGCTACCGGTCCGGCGGTGTAGTCGACGATCTCGTCAGCGCCCTGCTCGCGCACCGTCGCGGCACTTCGCGCGCTTGCGGTGGCGAGTACGTGCGCCCCGGCGGCCTTGGCGAACTGGACGGCGTACCCGCCTACGCCGCCGCCCGCGCCGTTGATGAGGATCCGCTGGCCGGCCTGCAGCCCGGCGTGCTCGAACAGGCCCTGCCAGGCGGTGAGCGCCACGGCCGGCACGGCGGCCGCATCGGCGAGCGCAAGGGTCCGGGGCGCGTCGGTGAGCAGTTCCGCCGGTGCGGCGACCCACTCGGCGGCGGCGCCGGGCGCGGTCATCGGCAGGAAACCGATGACCTGTCGCCCGTCCTCGGTGGTCCCGGCGACGTCGACGCCGGGGGTGTGCGGCAGCGGGACGGGCATCGCCTGCCGCAGGTAGCCGGCCCGCAGCCCGGTGTCGACCGGGTTGAACGAGGTGGCGGCCACCTTGACCAGCACCTGGCCCGGGCCGGCGACGGGCCGGTCGATCTCGTCGAGGCGCAGCACGCCCGGGTCGCCGAACTCGTGGAAGCGGATGGCTCGCATGGCTCCTCCTACGGTGAGGTCCCTTCGCCTTAATGCTTCGAACTCGAAGCACTCCGCGACCGTAGCACGCTTCGAATTCGAAGCAAGTAGAATGGGGCGTGACCGATGCCACGCCGCTCGATGCCGAACAGCTCGCCGCCTACTTCGCGCTGAAGGAGGTCGGCAGTCTCCTCGAGCACGCCGTCGAGCAGCAGCTGCGCGTCGACGGCGGGCTGAGCGGCCCGCAGTTCCAGATCCTGGCCCGGCTCGCCGGCTCGCCCCGGGGTCATCTGCGCATGACCGATCTCGCGGACGGCCTGGTCTACAGCCGCAGCGCGCTGACGTACCAGGCGGCGCAGCTGGAGAACGCCGGGCTGATCACCCGGGCGCCCGCCGAGGACGACGAACGCAGCACCGTCGTCACCCTCACCCCGGGCGGCCGGGAGCGGCTCGGCAAGGTCATGCCGGGGCACATCGAGGTGGTGCAGCGGCTGCTGTTCGACACGCTGACCCGCGACGACATCGCGGCGATCACGGACATCCTGGGCCGCGTACGAGACCGGATGCGGACCGTACCGCCACGCTCGGCCGCGCCCCGGCGCTCGACCGGGGCGCGCAAGCCCGCCGACTAGAGCGGAAGCACAGCCGTCAGGGTCGTGCCGCCGCCCGCCGGGCTCTCGACGTTCATCACCCCGCCGGCCGCCTCGACCCGGTCGGCCAGCCCGGCCAGGCCGTGACCCTTGGCGAGGCTGGCCCCGCCCACCCCGTCGTCCGCGACCGTGATCAGCAGGCCGGTCGGCGCGCTCCGGACGCTGACCTGCACCTCCGCCGCATGGCTGTGCTTGGCCACGTTCGTGAGCGCCTCCGCCACCACGAAGTACGCCGTCGTCTCCACCGCCGGGTCGAGCCGTGACATCGGCGGCGCGTCCAGGTCCACGGGGATGGTGCTGCGGCCGGCCAGCGCGGTGAGGGCCGCCTGCAGGCCCCGGTCCACCAGGATCGGCGGGGCGATTCCGCGGGACAGCGCGCGCAGCTCGTCCAGCGTCTCCCGGGTCTGCGCCAGCGCCTCCGCCACGGTGGCCCGGGCCGCCTCCGGATCCGTGGCGAACTGCTGCTCGGCCCGGCCGAGATCCATCGCCAGCCGGACCAGCCGCTGCTGCGGGCCGTCGTGGATGTCACGCTCGAGCCGGCGCAACGCGATCGCCTCGGCCGAGACGGCGGCCGCCTTCTGCGCCTGGGCGGTGTCGCGGGCGGCCTCCGCCTCGGCGACCTGCTCGCGCAGCTCGGTGACACCGCTGAGCAGCGCCCGGGCGAACAGCGCCTCCAGCAGCGCCGTGCCGCGCAGCACCGGATACAACGTGCCCAGGAAGAAGAATCCCAGGGCCATGTGGAAGATGATCCGGGTGGACCAGGCGTCGCCCATGCCGAGCAGCTCCGGCAGGTCGCTGTTGTCCGGTCCGCGGGGGATCGACCAGTCCCACAGCGGGAAGGTCAGCCCACCGAGGGTGCCCGCCCACCAGGTCACCGCGAAGCAGAACGCGATGGTGCTCGGGATGAACCGGAACACGGCGTGCACCAGGTCCAGCCACGCCTGGCCGTCGGTGAGCGGGGTGAGCACCCGCTTGCCGAAGCTCGCGCCCGCGCCGGCCCGCTTGTAGTACGGGTGCGGCAGCCGCCGGCCGAGAACGGGGCCGATCCGCGCCCGCTCGACGGTGGCGAAGCCGCGCGCCAGCATCAGGGTGCCGAGCAGGACGGGAACGCCGACCCAGATGACGGCGGTGCCCAGGCCGAGGGCGAACCCGGTCACGCACAGGACGATCGTGATGATGCCCAGCGGGAAGCCGAGCAAAATGAACTGGGTGTCGAGCCCGATCTGCCGCGCGAGACGCCGGACGGCGGTGCTGGTGGTCATGGGATAAGACGCTAGTCACCGTACGCCTCCCGACCGATCCCGCTGACCGCCCGAACGACAGTAGGGTTAACCCCACCGAAGGCGGGGATTCGCCGCTGCGGGCCGGACCCGTGCGCGATGCTGACCTCGTGGGCGAGTGGACCGGGCTGCAGGCCGAGGTGCAGCGGCGGCTCGACGCTTTGGTCGCCGGCGGGCGCGAGATCGGGCTGCAGGTCGCCGCCTACCTGGACGGGCGGCTCATCGTCAACGCAGCCGCCGGGCTCGCCGACGAGTCCACCGGTGCGCCGGTGACCCCCGACACCCCGTTCCTCAACTACTCCGCCGGCAAAGGTCTGACGAGCGCGGTCGTGCACGTCCTGGCCGAGCGGGGCGAGCTCGACTACGACCTGCGCATCGCCGACGTGTGGCCGGAGTACGGGCGGCACGGCAAGCAGGACACCACACTGGCGGACGCCCTGCTGCACGCGGCCGGGGTGCCGTGCCCGCCGTCGTACACGATGCCGCAGGACCTGCTCGACTGGGACAAGATGTGCCGGTCCATCGCCGGCATGCGGCCGGTGTGGGAGCCCGGGACGCGGCACGGCCTGCACGAGTGGACGTACGGCTGGCTCGTCGGCGAGGTGGTCCGCCGGGTCACCCAGCGGCCGATCAGCTGGGTGCTCGCCGAGGAGATCGCCCGCCCGCTCGGCGCCGACCGCGAGCTGTTCTTCGGCGTACCGCCGGAGCTCGTGAACCGCGTCGCCCGGCTCAAGGACCGCAGCTGGTCGGCGACGCTGGACCGGCTCAGCGCCCGGGTGGAGCACTTCGACCGCGTGTACCCGCCCGCCGTACGCCCCGACGCCGCCCTCGCCAACCGCCGGGACCTGCTGCGCGCCGACATCCCGTCGACCGCGGTCGCCAGCGCGCGGGGCATCGCCCGGGTCTACGCCGCGCTCATGGGCGAGGTGGACGGCGTGCGGCTGATCTCCCCGGAGCGTCTGGCGACGGTCAGCGCCGTGCGTACCGACGGCCCCGACTGGACGACCGGCGCCGAGCTGCCGAAGACGCTCGGCTTCGCGGCCCGGCCGGGCTGCACGCGCCTCGGCTGGAGCAGCGCGGGCGGCGGCCTGACGGGATTCCACCCCGACCTCGGACTGGCGGTAGCGGCGACCAGGAACCACCTCAGCGGGGACCACGACGACCCGCTGGAAAGCATCGCCGGCCTCATCCAGGCGGCGGCCGCCGCCCGCTGACCCGCCGCAGAAATTTCGACGCGTCCGTGAACCACGGTCGCCGGGTGCCCGTTGTGCGTGCACAGGATCCGGCCGGACGACAGTGGAGAGGTGGGGCGCTGATGGACACCGCGAGGCAGGGCGGATCCACCGGGAGGCCGTGGCGTGCCATCGGCGCCGTCGTCCTGGTGGCCCTGGGGGTGGTCGGTCTGGGCGTCGCGGCGTCGACACCCGCGTCGGCCCTGGACCGGCCCCACGCGATCGCCCGCCAGGAACCCACCCACGGCAAGGGCGAATACACCGTCCACTTCGACCACACCAAGGCGTACACGAAGATCATCTGTCTGAAGAGCACCACCTCGATGCGGGAGCGGAACGGCGGCAACGGTGACCGGCAGTGCTCCGGCCGGAAGGGCGTCACCGACGGCTCGTTCTCGCTGTCGATCCCCTACACGCCGGGCGACTCGGTCTACGTCGACTTCGAGATGATCACCGGTCTCGGGAACACCTCGAAGACGAAGGACAACATCCTCGTCACCGGCGCGCACAGCTGCAACATCTCGGGGATCCTGCACGCCGGCAAGCTCGACTGCGACGCCCCGATCAACGTCCAGTCGTTCTCGATACCGCCGATGAAGCCGTACGCGATCAACACCGGCGATCCCAACGACCCGACGATGTCGATCCTCAACCTCCTGGCCTGGTGCGTCACCGCCGCCGCCGTGGCCGGGCTCATCATCACCGGCGTCAACATGGCCCTGCAGCTGCGCCGCGGTGAACCGGGGGAGTTCAGCGAGCACTGGCGCGGCTTCGTCTATGTCGGCGCCGCCTGCCTCCTCGCGCTCTCCGCCGGACCGATCGTCGAATTCCTCAACCTCGGCAACTGACGCCACCCCCCCATTTCACAGGAGAAGAGACATGAGCGTTTCCGGTTTCTACTACGGCGCGGCCTCCCGGATCCTCGCCGAGGTGCCCCAGCCGGACAGTGGCGGAGCCGCACCGGACAAGTTGTCGAGCGCGGTCAAGGTGGCGCTGAACCTGCTGGCCTGGGCCGGCACCGCGGCGGGCGTCGTCGGCGTCCTGGTCACCGGCATCATGATGGCGATCTCCCACAAGCGAGGGGAGAGCTCCGAGCACATGAGCCGGCTCGGCATGGTGCTGGGCGGCTGCATCCTCGTCGCGGCCGCCGGTCCCACCGTCTCGTGGGTCTTCGAGCAAGCCGGCTGATCCTGTGGCATCCCTGTGGACCCGCAACGACGAACCGGACGACCGTCCCTTCTGGCAGCAGCGCGGCTGGCAGCTCTCGGCGGCCTTCCTCGCGGTGGTGCTCTGCGCCGGCCTCGTGGCCGTGCTCCTGGGCGGCCCGGGTGACGCCGACGCCGACCGGCGGGCGCTGTCCGGGCCGCTGATCGGGCAGCTCGGCCCGGACGGGTCGCGACCCGGCGGGTGCCGCACCGACGACAGTGACCAGGACGCCCCGACGCGGCCGCCGCGCGACGTCACCTGGCGAACGCTGAACGGTGCCCGGGTGCCGCTGTCGCGGTCCGCCGGCCCGCTGCTGACCGCCGGCCCGCTGTTGTGGTGCTTCGCGCACACGCCGATGGGTGCGGTGATGGCGGCCCACGTCATCCCGCGGCACATGAGCGGCGAGGACTGGCGTACCGCCACGCAGCAGCAGGTCGTGGCCGGTCCGGCGCGCGACATCTTCGAGGCGATGCGGTCCTCGCTGCAGCAGACGAAGCCGCAGCACACGGCGATCGCGCTGGCCGGGTTCATGGTGATGACCTACTCGCCCGAGCTGGCCACCGTCCGGCTGCTCCTGCGGCAGGGGGACACGGTCTACGCGTACACCGACTACACGGTGGCGTGGGACGGCGTGGACTGGAAGCTGCGGCCCCTGTCCACAGGGGACCTGCACACCCGGGTGACCGCCGCCAAGGCCGGGGACGGCTTCGTGATGTGGGGAGTGTGAGATGGCCGAGTGCGCGGTCGGCGACGTCGTCTGGATCGGTGATCTGGGCAAGGTCGCGGACTTCTTCGACGACGGGATCGACGGCATCCTCAACGACATCGCGAACGCGATCATGGGGGCCGCCATCGACCTGTTCAGCGACATGGCCGACGTCGGCACGCTGAGCAGCGAGGGCACCAACAACTCGATCAAGGACCAGATCAACTGGCTCGCGGTCAGCATCGCCGTCGCCTCGCTGCTGTTCGCCGCGATACGGATGGCGCTGGAACGCCGGGGTCAGCCCGGCACCACCGCGCTCAAGGGGCTCGTCCGCATGCTGGTGGTGGGTGCGGCGTCCTGGGTCGTGCTCGGCTGGCTCGCGAAACAGGCGGACTCGTACACGCAGCATCTCTACGACGCCGGGGTCAAGCAGCAGCTCGCGATCATCTCCCAGTGCGGGACGGACGGCCTCACCGCCTTCCTGCTGATCATCGTCGGCATCCTGCTGCTGCTCGCCGGCATCATCCACATCATGCTGATGTACATCCGCCTCGGCGTGATGACGCTGCTGACCGGCACGCTCCCGCTGGCGGCCGCCGCGTCGATGACCGAGTGGGGATCCTCGTGGTGGCGCAAGCACATCGCCTGGATGGTCGCCTGGCTGGTGTTCAAGCCGGCCACGGGCCTGATCCTGTACGCGGGCGCAGTGATGATCAACGCCTCCGGGGGCGACGCCAAGGAACAGAAGATCGCCGGCTGCGGCGTCCTGCTGCTGGCCGCGGTGGCGCTGCCCGCCCTCCTCAGGCTCGTCGTCCCGGCGGCAGCGGCCCTCGGGTCCGGTGACGGGATGAGCGCCACGGCCGGTGCCGCGGGTGCGGCGGCGGGGGCCGCCGCCACCGGCGCCAAGGTCGTCTCGGGTGGCGGCCGGGGCTTGGCCGCGGGCGGCAAGGGCCTGCAGGCGGCCGGTGCCCGGGTCAGCGGCGCTGCCGCCGCGGCCGGTGCAGGCGCGGCCGCCGCCGGACGCGCATCCGGTGGCGGCAACGGGTCCAGTGGCGGCGGCTCCACGTCCGGCGGGGGCGGCGGCTCCGCGTCGGGCGGCTCCGCGTCCGGTGGCGGCGGCGAGGTCTCGGGTACGAGAAGGGCCGTCGGCGGCATCCTGGCCGGCGCCGGAGCCGCGGCGGCCTGGGGCGGGCAGGCGGTACGCGCCGGCGGTGCCGCGGCCGGCGGCGCGGCTCGCGCGACGGGCGCGGTCACCGGCGCCGCGGCCGGCCTGCACCGGCATGCCAGCGGCATCGGCAACAGCGCCCTGCCCGGCGAGCACGACGGCGAGGGGCGCTGAGTCTAGGCTCGTCGCATGCGAGTGGTGATCGCCGACGACGCCGTTCTCCTCCGGGAAGGCCTGGTCCGGCTCCTGGAGGAGAACGGCTGCACCGTCGTGGCGGCCGTCGGAGACGGCCCGTCCCTGGTCGACGCGATCGTCGCCCACGAGCCCGACGTGTCCATCGTCGACGTGCGCATGCCCCCGTCCCACACCGACGAGGGGCTGCGCGCGGCGGTCGAGGCGCGCAAGCGGGTGCCGGGAAGCCCGGTTCTGGTGCTGTCCCAGTACGTCGAGGTCGAGTACGCCGACGACCTGCTGGCCGACCGGCTCGGCGCGGTCGGCTACCTGCTCAAGGACCGGGTCTCGGAGGTGCGGGATTTCCTGGACGCGTTGCGCCGGGTGGCCGGCGGCGCGACCGTGCTCGACCCCGAGGTCGTCGGTCAGCTCCTGGTCCGGCGCCGGCGTGACGACCCGCTGCGCAACCTGACGCCGCGCGAGCGGGAGGTGCTGGGTCTCATGGCCGAGGGGCGGTCCAACACCGCCATCGCCCGCAAGATCGTGGTGACCGAGGGCGCGGTGGAGAAGCACGTCCGCAACATCTTCACCAAGCTCGACCTGCCGCCGGACGAGGAGCAGCACCGCCGCGTCCTGGCCGTGCTCACCTATCTGCAGAGCTGACCGGTCAGAAGAACTCGTCGAGCAACCGGTAGAAGTCCCGCTTCGCCGGGTCGGGCGAAATGCCGTACCGGGCCAGGAAGCGGTCGGCGTCGCCGGTGCCGAACTGCGGGTTGATGTCGTCCTCCAGCGACCGGGTCGTCAAGGCCAGGTCCACCCAGCGGTCCGCGACGCCCAGCCGGCCCGTGTCGATCACGCCGGTCACCTCGAACGTCACCGGGTCGAGCAGAACGTTCGGCAGGCACAGGTCGCCGTGGCAGACGACCAGGTCCTCGTCCGGAGGGCGAGTGGCGAGCAGCCGTTCGACGAGCTGTTCGCGCGACCAGCCGGCGCGTTCGTCGTCGAGCATGTCCAGCGCGACGTCCGCGGCGAGCGCCTCCGGGACCGTGACGGCCAGCCGCCGGTCGAAGGGGCACTCCGCTACCGGCAGCGCGTGCAGCCGGCAGGTGAGCTCGGCGAGCGCGTCGACCACCCGGGGCCGGTCGGCCGCGGGCCAGGGATCGCTCGCAGGCCGGCCCGGGACCTCGGCCGTCTCGAGCAGGCCCGGGCGGCAGGCGAGCACCTCGGCTGCCGGGATGCCGGCCGCACGCAGCCAGGTCAGGCGCTCGCCCTCGGCGACGAGATCGTGGCCGGCGTCGTCGGACGTCTTGCGGTAGACCCCGGCCCGGCGGGTCACCACCGCGCCGGACAGGCCGGTCGTCACCGTCTCCCACATCGAGCAAGCGTCGCACTCGGTGGTGGTGCTAGCCCTACCGGGCACCCGGTGGCTGGCCGGGTCGTTTCGGCGTCCCCGGATTTCTAGCGTCAGTGGGCATGAAGCACAGGGAGAACGTCACCGGAATCGCGGCACGTGCCGCCGTGTGGAGCGCCCGGCACCGCACTCTGGCGATCCTCGGCTGGATCGCCTTCGTCGTCGGCATCACCATCCTCAGTGGACAGCTGGGAACCCGGGAGGCCACGGCGGGCGACCAGGGGCACGGCGAGTCGGGCCGGGCCGACCGGATCGTCGAGCAGGCCGGCTTCCCCGTGCAACCGGCCGGGGAGATGGTCATCGTCCAGGGTGCGCGCCGCGAGGCTGCGGTCGCCGACGTCACCCGTACGCTGAAGGCCCGGGCCGAGGTCGCCGACGTCAGCGACCCGCTGGTCTCGCCGGACGGGGCCTCGACGCTCATCCCCTTCACCGTGAAGGGCGACCCCGAGACCGCCAAGGACCGGGTTCAGCCTCTGCTCGACGCCATCGCCGGGGTGCAGGGGCGACACCCGGGCCTCTACGTCGCCGAGGCGGGCGACGCCAGCGGCGACAAGCTCATCGGTGACTCGCTCGACGAGGGTCTGAACCGCCTGTCGATGCTGTCCATCCCGATCACCCTCGGCATCCTGCTGGTCGCGTTCGGCGCGGTGGTCGCCGCGCTGCTGCCGGTCGGCCTCGCCGTGACCGCCGTGGTCGGCGCCGTCGGCTTGCTCGCGGGGGCGAGCCGCCTGGTGCCGGCCGTCGACACCACGATGCACGTGATGCTGCTCGTCGGCCTCGCGGTCGGCGTCGACTACTGCCTGTTCTACATCCGCCGGGAACGCGACGAGCGCCGCCAGGGCGCCGATCCGCACCGCGCCCTGGTCATCGCCGCGCAGACCTCGGGCCGCTCCATCTGGGTGTCCGGCCTCACCGTGATCGTCGCCATGGCCGGCATGTTCCTGACGTACGACGCGACGTTCCAGAGCTTCGCGGTCGGCACGATCCTCGTGGTGGCCACCGCCGTGCTGGGCTCGCTGACCGTACTGCCGGCGCTGCTCTCGGCCCTGGGCGACCGGGTCGACGCCATCAAGCTCCCGGGCCTGTACCGGCGGCGCTCCGAGGGCCGGGTCTGGAACGCGGTGCTGCGGGTCGTCCTCGCGAAGCCGCTGCTGTCGGCCGTGGTGGCGGTCGCGGCCCTCGCGACGCTGGCGGCGCCCATGCTCGACCTGCGGACCAAGGGCGAGGGCCTGGGCGACCTGTCCCCGAAGGCGCCCATCGTGCAGGCCTTCACCCGGATCAACGCGGCCTTCCCGAGCGAGACCTCGCCCGCCGAGGTGGTCGTGCAGGCAACGACCGTCCGGGGGCCCGAGTTCGAGGCCGCGCTGGCCGGCTTCAAGCGCGCCGCGCAGGCCACGGGCCGGCTCCGCGAGCCGATCGACGTGCGGGTCAATCCCGCGGGCACGGTCGCGGTCGTGTCGGTGGGCCTTCCCGGCGACGGCAGCGACCGTACGTCCGAACAAGCGCTCGAAACCCTCCGGGCGACCGTGGCGCCGCAGGCGTTCGGCAAGCTCCCGGGCGCGACGGTGGCGGTCACCGGCGAGACCGCGAGCAGCGTCGACTTCAACCGCCGGCTGGACGCGTCGCTGCCGTGGGTGTTCGGCTTCGTCCTGGGCCTGGCGTTCCTGCTGCTGCTCGTCTCGTTCCGCTCGGTCGTGGTGGCGGCGACCGGTGTCGTGCTGAACCTGCTCTCCGTCGCCGCGGCGTACGGGATGCTGGTCTACGTCTTCCAGTACGGCCACTTCGAGTCGCTGCTCGACTTCCGGGCGGCCGGCGGCATCACCAACTGGATGCCGCTCTTCCTGTTCATCATCCTGTTCGGACTGTCGATGGACTACCACGTGTTCGTGCTCAGCCGCATCCGCGAGGGACACGACCGCGGCCTGTCGACCCGCGACGCTGTCGCCCGCGGCATCGGCGGCACGGCCGGCGTCATCACCAGCGCGGCCGTGGTGATGGTGGCCGTGTTCGCCCTGTTCGCGACGCTCCCGCTGATCTCGACCAAGGAGCTCGGGGTCGGTCTGGCGGCCGCGGTGCTGCTGGACGCCACGATCATCCGGGCGGTGCTGCTGCCGGCGGTGATGGCGCTGCTGGGCGAGAAGAACTGGTGGCTGCCGCGCTGGCTGGGCTGGCTCCCTCAGGTGGCGCACGAGCCGCCGCCGGTCGCAGCGGCCGGGGTGGGCGAGGAGCGTGAACTGGTGCCCGCCGCCTGACCACGCGAAAGGGCGACCGCCGTGGCGGTCGCCCTTTTCGCCGTGCGAGGGGGTCAGCTCTTGAAGGCGTCCTTGATGTTCTCGCCGGCCTGCTTGAGCTTCGAGCTGCTCTGGTCGGCCTTGCCCTCGGCCTCGAGCTTCTCGTCGTCGGTCGCCCGGCCGACGCCCTCCTTGACCTTGCCGCCCAGCTCCTCGGCCTTGTTGTCGATCTTGTCGTCGGTGCCCATGGAAACCTCCCGGGGAAGCGATGCCTACGTGACTCCTGTACCCCGGCCACAGGCCCCGCAACCCCGCACCTCGCGTCCCTTCGGGCACACCCTTCGGGTCACGCCGTGGCGACGGTCTCCGCCGTGGACGGCATCAGGGACTGCTTAGCGGCGAGCAGCTCGCTGAGGCGGGCCGGCGGCATCGGCCGGGCGAAGTGGTAGCCCTGTGCCGCGATGTAGCCCAGTGACAGCAGCTGCTCCGCCTGGTCGGCCGTCTCGACGCCCTCGGCCACCGCGTGCAGGCCGAGCGCCTGCGCCAGGTGGATCACCGCGGCCGAGACCGGCGGGCGGTCGTCGACCTGGGACTGGGTGAACGAGCGGTCCAGCTTGATCTCGTCGATCGGGCAGTCGTGCAGCAGCGTCAGGGTCGAGTGGCCGGTGCCGAAGTCGTCGAGCGACACGCGTACGCCCATCTTGCGCAGCCGGAGCAGGTTGACCACCGACGGGCCGGGCTCCAGCGCCATGGTCTCGGTGATCTCCAGCACGACCCGCTCGGGAGCGATGGCGAACTCGGTCAGCAGTGCCGCCACGTGCTCGGCGAAGCCCGGCTCGCGCAGGTCGCGGGCCGATATGTTGACGTTCAGCACCTGCGGGGCGGCGTCGCCGTGAACGGCGTTCCACTCCGCGAGCTGGGCGAACGACGTTCGCATGACCCAGTGTCCCAGCGGCACGATCAGGCCGGTCCGTTCCGCGACCGGGATGAAGGCGTCCGGCGCCAGCGTGCCGCGGACCGGGTGGGCCCAGCGGACGAGGGCCTCCGCGCCCATGATGTGGCCGTCGTCCAGCGAGACGATCGGCTGGTACAGCAGGAACAGCTGGTCGTTCGCGATCGCGTCGCGCAGCTCCGTGCCGAGGTCGCTGCCGCTGACCGACATGCTCGGGTCGAAGTGCAGGCAGGCCGTGCCGTGCAGGTTCTTGGCGGCGTACATCGCGATGTCGGCGTGGCGCAGCAGCACCGAGGGCTTGTCGCCGGAGCGGCCGTCGGCGATGCCGATGCTGGCCCGGATGGGCAGCTCGTGGCCGTCGGCGTACACGGGCTGGCGCAGGGCGTTCATCATCCGCTCGGCGGCCAGGTCGGCGGCGGCCGGGTCGGCGTCGTCGAGGACCACGACGAACTCGTCGCCGCCGAGCCGGGCGACGGTGTCCTCGGCGCGGACGCAGGCCTCGAGGCGCTTGGCCACGCCGACCAGCAGCTGGTCGCCGACCTCGTGCCCGAGGGTGTCGTTGACCTCCTTGAAGTCGTCGAGGTCGATCAGCGCCACGGCCACCGGGCGGTCGCCGGGGGTGGCCAGGGCCTTCTCCAGCCGGCTGTGGAACAGCACCCGGTTCGGCAGCTGGGTCAGGCCGTCGTGGGTGGCGCTGTGGTCGAGGCGGGCCAGCAGCCGGCTGTTGTCGCGGAACGCGGTGAGCTGGCGCAGCACCACCAGCGCGGTCAGCAGCACGGCGGAGCCCACGACGACCATCTCGTCGGCGCCGTCCGACCAGGTCACGGACAGCAGCAGCCCGTCGACCGCGGCGACCGCGGCGTACGGAAGCACGCTGAACGACCGCTGCTGGGCCGGCACCACGCCGCGGCGCTTGCCGCCGGGCGCCGTGCGCTGGCGGGCGGCCGCGAGCAGGGCGAGGTAGTAGATGAACGGCGTGCTGACCATGTCGGGGAACAGGTGCGGGTCGACCGCCTCGAACCACGGCCGGAACATGGGGGCGACGGCGCCCACGAACATGGCCACGGCGAGCAGGCGCAGGGCCTCGTTGTCGACGTGCGAGTGGCTGGACAGCACGAACTTCGCGACCGCGAACACCGCCAGCAGGGCGATGATCGTCACCAGCAGCGACAGGAAGATGCCGGTGTCGTCGCCGTTGTGCAGCGCCGACCGGGTCGAGAAGTGCCAGAGGAACACCGCGGCGGCGAGCATGAGCGTGCCGGCGTCGAGCACCACGCGCAGCAGCTCGCCGGGGGACTGGCGGCCGAGCGGGAGCCGGAAGAGCGCGTACATGATGATCAGCACGCCGAGACCCGCACCGACCAGCATGACCGGGCCGGTCTGCGGCCCGTGGGGCGCCTCTTCGGCCAGGACGTCGAAGGCCTGCGAGGACACGCCGATGCCGATGACCACCGCGGCGGCCGTCAGATGCCGCCAGAACCGCCGGGTGGCGGGCAGCAGCGACGGGGTCCTGACGGTACGCACGAAGCCCGCGACCAGGAAGGCGGCGGACACGGCGGTCGGCACCCACAGGAGCACCCGCGGTCCCACCGGGTGGATCAGGTTGACGGTGAACCAGAGGGCCGCGACGAGCGCGCACACGGCGGAGGCGCGCAGCAGCCGGTCTGATTTGTGCACGCTCACTCCCTCGACTTCCGGTTCGGTACCGCACCCATCGGTCGCGCGAAGCCCGGCGTGAGAGATTGCGGCTCGCCTCACCGCGGACGCGTTCCGGACAACCGGGGTTTCACCTTTCGTCATCCGCGGGGTCGAGCGTGATCGGTATGGATACCGTGCTGCTGTCGGTGGTCGTGCCGGTGTACCGGGTCGAGGGCTATCTGTACCAGTGCCTCGAGTCGATCCGCGCCGGGCTGACCCCCGAGGAGTCGGCGGCCGTCGAGGTGATCGCCGTCGACGACGCGTCGCCGGACGGCTGCGGGACGATGCTGGACGCGTACGCGGACCGCCACGGCGACCTGCGGGTGGTGCACCTGAGCCACAACGTGGGCCTGGGCCTCGCCCGCAACGCCGGCCTCGCCGAGGCCCGCGGCGAGTACGTCTGGTTCGTCGACAGCGACGACTGGCTCCCGGCCGGCTCGGTCCGCGCCGTGCTGGACCGCCTCCGCGCGGAGCGGCCCGACGTCCTGCTCGTCGACCATCTGCGCGTCCACGAGAACGGCCGGCTCGAGCCCGACGCCAGCAGCGGCGTCCTCAAGGACCCGCGGCTCACCAGCCTCATCAAGCTCCAGCACACCGCCTGGAACAGGATCGTGCGCCGCGGCCTGCTCGACGAGCTGGACCTGCGCTTCCTGCCCGGTTGGTACGAGGACGTCCCGTTCAGCAACCCGGTGCTCATCGCCGCGGACCGGATCTCGGTGCTGGACCGGGTCTGCTACCACTACCGGGTCGGCCGGCTGGGCGCGATCACCGCGACCCGCAGCGACCGGCACTTCGAGGCCTTCGACCAGTACGACCGGATGCTCGCCTGGGTCGCCGCCCGCGATCCCGAGCCCTGGCTGCGTCACCAGTTGTTCACCTTGATGGTCAACCACCTGCTGGTGGTCGCCGGTAATGACGGCCGCCTGCACCCGGCCCGCCGCCGCGCCTTCTTCCGGCGCATCGTCGCCCACTACCGCCGCTACGTGCCCGCCGACTATCCGGGCCACCCGGGGATCAAGCACCGCCTGGTCCGGCTGGGCAGCTACCCCGTGTATGCGGGGTTGCGGCACGCGTACCGGATCGGCAGGCGCGACCCCGAGCTGTCACCTGCGGTTCGCCCGGCCCTCGCCTCGGCGCCACAACAGGCTCAAACAGCGACCATACGGTGACGCCTCCACGAGGAGAAACGTGAGAGGTGTGCCCCGGGTGCTGCGTGCTGCTGTCGATGCTGATCGGGACACGGTGCTCGCGTGGCGCAACCATCCGGATGTCCGTGCGGTCAGCCTCACCACCCATGTGATCTCGCCGGAGGAGCACGCGACGTGGTGGGAAGCCGCCATGAAGGACCCCCGGCGGCACATCCTGATCTTCCAGGATCGGGGCGTCGTGCTCTTCGACCTGCGGGCGGACCCGCCGAGCTGGAGCTTCTACCTCGACGTGGCCGGCCTGGGCGGGAACCTCCTGCCGGCCTGGATGCGGCTGGAGCAGGCCGCGGTCCGGTACGCCTTCGACGACCTCGGGCTGGACCGGCTCGGCGGCGAGACGCTGGCCACCAACGCCCAGGTGCTCGCCCTGCACCGGCGCTTCGGGTTCCGGGAGACGAGGCGCTACGAACGGCTGATCGACGGTACGCCGCAGACCGTGGTGTGGACCGAGAAAGAGAGAGTGCAGTGAACGTCGACGACGTGGAGATCGGTGCGGGACACCGGCCGTACATCGTGGCCGAGATGTCCGGCAACCACAACGGCTCCCTCGACCGGGCCCTCGCCCTGGTGGACGCGGCCGCGGACGCCGGCGCGCACGCCATCAAGATCCAGACCTACACGGCCGACACCATGACCGTCGACGTGAAGCACCCGCGGTTCCAGATCTCCAAGGGTCACGAGCTGTGGGGCGACGAGTACCTCTACCAGCTCTACGAGCGGGCGCACACGCCGTGGGAGTGGCACGACGCGATCTTCGAACGGGCCCGCGAACGGGGTCTGACGCCGTTCTCCAGCCCGTTCGACCGGACGGCGGTGGAGCTGCTCGAGAAGCTCGGTGCCCCGATGTACAAGATCGCCTCGTCGGAGATCACCGACCTGCCGCTGATCCGGCTCTGCGCGGGCACGGGCAAGCCGCTGATCATCTCCACCGGCATGGCGAGCGTGCAGGAGATCGCCGCCGCGGTGGACGCCGCCCGCGGCGCCGGGTGCACGGACATCGTCGTGCTCTCCTGCACCGCGTCCTACCCGGCGCCTCCCGAGCACACCAACCTGCGGCGCATACCGGTGCTGGCCGAGGCGTTCCGGGTGCCGATCGGGCTGAGTGACCACACGCTCGGCATCGGCGTACCGGTGGCGAGCGTGGCGTTCGGCGCCTGTCTCATCGAGAAGCACGTCACGCTGGACCGCGGGGACGGCGGCGTCGACTCGGCGTTCTCCCTCGAGCCGCAGGAGCTCGCGGCCCTCGTGGTCGAGAGCGAGCGGGCCTGGCAGGCGCTGGGCACCACCTCCATCGGCCCGACCGAGGCCGAGAAGGAGGGCCTGCGCTTCCGCCGCTCGCTGTACGTGGTGGCCGACGTCAAGGCGGGCGACGTGCTCACCGAGGCGAACGTCCGCTCCATCCGCCCCACCGGAGGCCTGGCCCCGGACGCCATCGGCATGGTGCTCGGGCGCACCTTCCAGCGGGACGCGGCCAAGGGCACGCCGCTGTCCTGGGACCTGATCTGAGAGGCACGAAGAACGGTGTGGCTGAACGCGAACGCGAAGGAACTCCAGTGGTTCCTGGAGGCGGCGACGGTGTACTGGGAGAAGAACCTCCCCCGGCCGGCTGACGACGCGGTGATCGTGGTGGAGGCGTTCCACCAGGACATCCGCGTGAACCTGCGCAACCTGGCGTTCGCGAACGCCGTTCGTCGCCTGCACCCGGCGCGGATGGTGGTGCTGACCGGCGTCGAGGACCAGTGGATGAAGACGCTGTGGAGCGGCTTCGACGTCGACGTGGTGCGCAAGGTGGCGGAGGCCTTCGCCGCCTCCGAGGTGATCGACGTCTGGGACAGCGTTCGCCGTTCCGGAACGCCGGCCCGGGAGGACGAGACGATCGTCGCGTACACCGACGCGACGTACTGCCGGCTGGCGAAGGTGCCGCGGCTCCCGGGCGGCTACCGGTCGCGGGCGGACTACAAGCTGCGGCACACCTACGCCACGCGGCTCGCGGACTTCTACGACGAGCTGATGCGGCGCAACGTGGTCGCGCTCGTGACCAGCCACGTCGACTACGACCAGTGGGGGCTGGCGGTCGAGTCCGCCCGGCGTGCCGGGATCCCGATCATCCACACCCAGCAGACCGGTTGCCTGAAGGCGTACGGGCTCTTCCCGGAGACCGACACCGGCACCGGCACGTTCCGCGAGGAGCTGACCCGGCAGATCGGCGACGTCTTCGAGACCCAGGTCTGGACCCGGCGCGAGCAGTTGCGGCCCACCGCCGAGCTGGTCGCCTGGCGGGCCAAGGTCAACCTCGGCCGGCCGAGCTGGTGGCGTGGCGGCGTCACCGCCTCCGTCGACCTCAACAACCCCGCCGAGCGGGCCCGGCTGCGCACCCACGTCGTGGACCGCCTGGGCTTCGACCCGGCCACGCCGGTGGTGACCGTTTTCAACCACGCGGTCTCGGATGCGCTCGGCACCAACCGCGAGCTCTTCCCCAGCCTCGCCGACTGGTTCGCGGACACGGCGGCGCACGCGGCGGAGAACACCGGCGCGCAGTGGCTGTTCCTCGACCATCCGAGCCAGGCCCTCTACGACGCCACCGGGTTCTTCGACTCCGTCGCGGCGAAGTACAAGCGCGTGAAGCACATGGCGTTCCGGCCCAGCGCCACGTTCAGCAAGAACGCGCTGTGGAGCCTCACCGACCTCGGCGTCACCGTGCGGGGCAGCGTCAGCAACGAGCTGCCCGCGTACGGGATACCGGTGATCCAGGCGGGCTGGTCGGAGTGGAGCTCGTGCGGGCTCTCCACGGTCGTCGACGACCAGGACGCGTACTGGAAGACCCTCGAGCAGAGCATCACCGCCATCCGCGACGGCGCCGACCTGGTCACCGAGGAGCAGGTCCGGCGCGCCCGGCTCTGGCTGTGGTTGTACCGCAGCGGCACCGACGTGGTGACGCCGCTGGTGCCGCAGTGGGAGGTCTGGCCGGCGGACACCCTGCTCAAGACCATGCGTGCCACGTTCCGGCACATCGAGGCCGACGCCGATCCGCTCTTCGCCTCGGTCGAGCGCATGTGGACGCGCAAGGAGCCGATGCTGACCAGGACGGACTTCGCGGCGTGACCGACTGCACCGCAGCGAAGCAAGGGCCAGGAGGGCACGCCTTGGAGGTACAGGCATGATCGGATCCTGGTTCGCCACCGACTACGACGAGCCGCAGCACGTCATCGAGGGGCTGCCGGTCGAGGTGGGCAGCGGCCGCGACCCCGGCCTGTGCATCGTCGACCAGGTGGTCCGCGGCGCCGCGATCGTCGGGCGGGTGACCGGCGACTACGGCGCCGTCGGGCTCAAGGTGAGCAGCCCCGGCGTGCCGACCCGGGTCTCGGTCGCGATCCACCTCGACGAGACCGGCACCCGATGGTGGTCCGACCGGGTGCGCCCGCCGCGCCTCGCCCCCGAACTGCCCCGGGTGGTGCTGGTCCGCGCGCAGGGCGAGCTGCGCGGTGCCGCCGTGCTGGCGCGGCGGCAGGGTCTGCGCCGGGCCGGCGGCGCGAAGGTCACCGTCGAGTTCGACCTGGCCGCGGCCGAGCTCGACGGCGACGGTCTGCTCATGGTCGAGCTCGCCGAACCCCCGCGGCCCGAGTGGGTGCACGGCCGGGTCGCCGCGCGTTCCGCGCTGGGGGTCCGCATCGACAAGATTTCGGTACGCGCACAGCCGCCGACAACCGCAACACCGGTGCCGGACGGCTTCACGGGTGGTGACCTGGCGCTGCTACCACCCGGCGGCCCCGAACGGTTCCGGCTCGAGACGTCGCCGGTCACCCCGGCACCGCCCCTGCCACGCTCGCCGTCGACCAAGCTGACCCGCCGCAAGCCCGCCCGCGCCGGCTTCAAGGTCCTGCGGGCCGCCCGCCGCGCCGGCACCCGCGTCATCGCCGAGGTGCACAAGTCGCGGCCGGGCGCCGGCACCGGTGTGCGGGCGATCGACCTGCTCACCGGCGTACCGGTGAATCTGGAGCTGGTGAAGCGGGAAGCCGAAGCGCTCGAACTGCGCCGGACCACTCCGGCCGAGGGTCCGATCCTGATCGGTCTCGACCCGGGCGACCGGGGGCTGTCGTGCCGCATCGCGGTGCCGGACCGATGATCCACCGCCCGGCGCTCGGCGCCGACCCGGCCCGCAACCGCCGCCTGCTGCAGGAAGCGCTGGAGACCGCGCCCGCCGGAAAGCTCGAGCTGCCACCCGGCACGTACGGGATCAGCGACGGCCTCCGCGTGCCCGGCGGCTGGACCATCCGCGGTTCGGAGGTCGCCGGCGCGAACGGCGGACGGCCGGGAACCTGGCTGGAGTCGATGGGCACCACCGGGCACCCCGTCCTGCACATCCTCGGCTCGGACGTGTCGGTCAGCGACCTGGGCCTGCGCCCGCCACCGGCCGACCCGGGCGAGCACGGCGGTGACCGAGGAACCGCGATCACGGTGGGGGACTACCTCTACGCGGCGACCCCCGACTGGATCGCCCGCGTCGACATCCGCCGCGTCCACGTGGAACGACCGGCCGGGAAACACGCGAACTGCGTGGCGCTCATGGGCGCAGTCCGCGATATCACCCTGCACGACCTGACGATCCGCGGCGGCTACACCGGCGTCGCCGTTCACTGGGGTGCCGTCGGAACGGACGTCTCGACGATCACCGGCCCGACGTACCACCCGCACCGGCTCACCGTCACGGACCTGCGGGTCAGCGACGCCATCGAAGGCTTCTACCTCAGCTCGGTGCACGAGGTGCGGGTCGAGGGCGCCTGCCTGCGCGACGTCGAGATGGGCTTCCGCCTGCTCCCCGGCGACAACACCGACCGCTTCGTGACCACTGGCGACGTGGGCTCGGCCATCGACATCTCGGACGTCTGCGTCCGCTGGCACGGCCCCCGGTACGCGGTGCGCGTCGCCGGCTGGGGCCGCAGCGAGATCGACGGCGTGGTGAGCGTGCTGCGCTACCGCGACACGGCGATCCGCAACTGCCGGCTGCGCGGAACGGGCACGGGCGAGTCGTGGTCGCCGATCCTCATGGAACGCGCTACGGGCGTCGCCATCCACGACATCTCTGTCGATTCGACCATTCCGGTCGGATCGGCAGCATGCTGCCCCCGAGCGAAGACGCGAGACTGAGGCGCCGGAGTCCAGACTCGCCTACAGTGGACGCCCAACGCGAGTGACGTCCGGCCGCCGGCGGTGGACCGGACGCAGCGCCCCTCGGACGAGGCCGGGGGTGGACGCCGCCACGTCCACCCCCGGCCTCCCGCGCCGCGACCGCCGCAGCGCCTCGACCCTTGGGAACAGGGACGGAAAATGTCGGAGGGCGGGCGTAGCGTCGGCCACCATGACGACGACGGCGGTGGTGGCGGACAGCCTCGTAAAGACATACGGGGAGGTCAAAGCGCTCGACGGACTCCATCTGGAGATCCCGGAGGGCACGGTCCTGGGTCTGCTCGGACCCAACGGGGCGGGAAAGACGACCTGCGTGCGGGTGCTCACGACATTGCTGCGCCCCGACTCCGGCCGCGCGGAGGTCATGGGTATCGACGTGCTGCGTGACCCCAGACGCGTCCGCGCATGCATCGGGGTCTCCGGCCAGTACGCCGCGGTCGACGAATATCTGACGGGATTCGAGAACCTGGACATGGTGGGCCGCCTCTATCACCTGGGCCGGCGCCCGTCCGCCGACCGGGCCCGGGAGCTGCTCGCCCAGTTCCGGCTGGAGGACGCCGCGAACCGGCCGGTGAAGACGTATTCCGGCGGCATGCGGCGGCGGCTCGACCTGGCGGGTGCCCTGGTGGCCCGGCCGCAGGTGCTGTTCCTGGACGAGCCCACGACGGGCCTGGACCCGCGAAGCCGCACCGAGATGTGGGGCACCCTGGCCGACCTGGTCGCCGGCGGCACCACCGTCCTGCTGACGACGCAGTACCTCGAGGAGGCCGACCGCCTGGCGGACTCCATCGTGGTCGTGGACCGCGGCCGGGTCATCGCCCAGGGCACCGCCGACGAGCTCAAGTCCCAGGTCGGCGGCGAGGTGATCGAGATGGTGATCGCGGACCCGGCCCGGGTGCGCGACGCCGCCGACATCCTCGACCAGGTGTGCCGCGCCCACGTGAGCGTCGACGACCACACCCGCAAGCTGTCCGCGCCGGCCGACGGCAGTAGACCGGCCGCGATGGTCCTGGTCGAGGCGCTGCGCCGGCTCGACGAGAACAGCATCACCGTCATGGACGTCGGCGTACGCCGCCCCACCCTCGACGACGTCTTCCTGAAGCTGACCGGCCACGCGGCCGCCCAGGACGCCGACACCGCGTCGCCCCTCGAGAAGGAGACCGTGGCATGAACGCGATCGCCTCCGCCCTCGCCGACGGCGTGGTCATCACCCGCCGCAACCTACTGAAGATCAAGAGAGTCCCGGACGTCCTGGTCTTCTCGACGCTCTCACCCATCATGTTCGTCCTGCTCTTCGCGTACGTCTTCGGCAGCGCGATCCAGGTCCCCGGCGTGAACTACCGCGAGTTCCTGATGGCCGGCATCTTCGTCCAGACCGTCGTCTTCGGCGCCACCTGGACCGGCGCCAGCCTCGCCGAGGATCTGCAGAAAGGCATCATCGACCGCTTCCGCACCCTGCCCATGTCAGGCTCCGCCGTCCTGCTGGGCCGCACCGCCGCGGACGTCGGCATCAACGTCGTCACCTTTGTGGTCATGGCAGCGACCGGCCTCCTCGTCGGCTGGCGGATCCGCTCATCGGCGCCCGAAGCCATCCTCGCAGTGGTCCTGCTCCTCACCTTCGCGTACGCGATCTCCTGGATCATGGCCGTGGTAGGCCTGTCGGTCCGCACACCGGAGGTCGTCAACAACGCCAGCTTCATCGTCATCTTCCCGCTGACGTTCATCGCCAACACCTTCGTCCCGACCGACAACCTCCCCACAGTGGTCAAGGCCATAGCCGAATGGAACCCGGTCTCCGCAGTGACCCAGGCGGCCCGCGAGCTCTTCGGCAACACCAACCCGGCAGTCCCGGTCCCCGACACCTGGGCCCTCCAGCACCCGGTCATCTACAGCCTCATCTGGAGCGGCGCCGCCCTGGCGATCTTCATGCCCCTGGCCATCCACCAATACCGCCGAGCGGCCTCCCGCTGACACCGCCTGTTCCTGCGGTTACCTTCGCTGGTGGTCGCGCTCGTTCCTGTGGCCGTGATCGCCGCTGGTCGCGCCCGTCCCTGCGGTCATGGCCGGCGACGCTGCCGGGGCGTCATCCCTCGGGCCGCCGGTCGGCTGAGCTAGCGTGATCACGTGGATTCGGAGGCCGTTGCACCCGCGGAAGCCACCCGACCGTCCGCCGCGACTCGGCCATCAGGTGTAGCGGCCTCGTCGGAGGGTGTGGAATCCCCAGACGCAGCGGTGTCGGCCGGCGTCGCGGGACGATGGACCGTGCTCGCGGCGATCTCGGCGGGCGGAACGCTCGGTGCCCTGGCCCGCTACGGCATCTCCGCCGCCTGGCCGCACGACCCTGCCGGATTCCCGTGGTCCACCTGGACGATCAACGTCAGCGGCTGTTTCCTCATCGGCATCCTCATGGTCCTGATCGGCCGCTTCCATCTGCAGCAGCGCCTGATCCGCCCGTTCTGGGGTATCGGCTTCCTCGGCGGCTACACCACCTTCTCGACCGCAACCGTCGACGTACTCCAGGCCGCCCCCGCCACCGCGCTGATCTACCTGGCCACCACGCTGTCCGGGGCGATCATCGCCGTCTGGCTCGCCACTGTCCTGACCGAGGCCGTGGTGCGCCCATGACCCTGTTGCTCGTCGCGCTGGGTGCGGCGGTCGGGGCGCCCCTGCGGTACCTGACTGATCGCTATGTGCAGTCCAGACACGACTCCCGGTTCCCCTGGGGCACCGTCATCGTCAACGTCGCCGGCTCCCTGGTGCTCGGCTTCGTCGTCGGCCTGCCGGTTCCCGCCGCACTCGCCGCGCTGCTGGGCACGGGCTTCTGCGGCGCCCTCACCACTTACTCGACGTTCGGCTACGAGACCTTCGGGCTGGCCCGCACCGGCCAGCGATTCCTGGCCCTCGCGTACGCGCTCGGCAGCGTGCTGGCCGGCCTCGGCGCGGCCTCCCTCGGCTTCCTGGCCGCCCATGTGGTGGCCTGATACGACCGGTCCGACGATGACGTGGTGGGGGGCCATGTCGCTCTTGCGGCGGCGCCTCAGTGTGGGGGACCCGGCCGGCAGCGGGTCGTTGCGCCGCGGCGTCACCGTCGTCCTGTCTGGTGGGTGGGCTTCGGTGACCGTCGCTGCTGAGGCGCGCTCCGGCGACAGTTGCCGCTTCTGTCCCTCAGGCTTCACACTGCGGAACTCGACCCGGGCATCTCGGGCCGGGACCCGGAGCCCGCGCCGCATCTGCGGCGGCCCGACCTACCCGGTTTCGCGTAGGTATTTCGCGCGCTCCTGCGGCGTGAAGTCTCGGATGGTGCGCTGCGCGGCAAGGGTGAGCACGTCCTTGATGGGCCCGCACACCTCGCATGGCGTGATGCGGGCGTTGGCTTCGTGCAGCGTGATGAACTGCTGTCCGTCGGCGCTGAAGGCCAGTTGCTGGGCGCCGGTCAGATAGTCGAAGGTCAGAGCTTCGCCGGTGCCGTCGGTGTGCCACAGGCGCAGGGTGTCGTCGGTGCCGAGGGCGGCGATCAGCTTGCCGTCCGGGCTGAAGCTGAGCGCTCCGGGACTCCCGATGATGCCGGTGAGCACGACCGGGTCGTTGTCCCCGGCGAGGGTCCAGATCCGGATCGCTCCATCGTCGCTCGCGGTGGCCAGCAGCCGTCCGTCCGGGCTGAACCGAACGTGTTCGACGAATCCACCCTGACCCTTCAGCCTCCGCGGTGCCGAGCCGGCGAACGGGTTCCACAGCAGCATCTCGTTCGTGTCCGGTTCGTCCGGGGACATCGCCACCAGGGTGCCGTCGCGGTTGATCGCGATCGACCCTATTCCCTTGCTCCCGGCGGCAATCCGCCGGTCGCCGCCGCGCCACACGCGGACCCCGCCATCGCCGCAGTAGACGGCGAGCACCCGCCCATCGTCACTCACGGCAGGAAAGTTCGGGGTTATCAGGTCCGGGCGGCGCGGGCACTCGAGGACCGCCGGTTCGTCACCTGCTGCCGTACGCCACCAGTAGATCTGTTCGCTGTCGGTATCCGCGGCCGCGACGCTGCCTCCGCCTCTACTGATGGCGAGGCTCATCCCCTTGCCCGTCGGGCCATGGCGCAGTGTCATCGCGGTCTGCGGCGTTCGGGTAGGGAAGACCGAGATGGTGCCGGGTGTGGTGGACGCCGCGGTGAAGCCGCCGTCCTCGCTGAGCATCCCGGGTGAGGTGGGAAGGCTCACTGTGGCGGGGTCGGCCGCGGTGGTGGTGTCCCACACGCGCACGGTGGAGTCGTCGCTTGCCGAAACGAGCCGGCGCCCGTCCGAGCTGAACGCCAGATCATTCACGGGACCGTGGTGTCCGCGCAGGGTCAGTCCGCGAGTGGCGTCGGAGACGTTCCAGAGCTGGACGGTCCGCTCGCTCGTGCTCGCGGCGATGCGGCGTCCGTCAGGGCTGAAAGCTACGCTGGTGTATTCGGGATGCGGACTGTGGTAGATGCGCGGTCCGGTGCGCCCGTCGGCGGCCCAGACCATGACTCTCCCCCATCCGGCGCCGGCGATCCTGCGGCCGTCAGGGCTGACGGCCATGGAGACGAGGGGAAAACTCTCCGAATGACGGATCACGACCGGCGGTGCCGTCTCGACGACGTCCCAGATCCGCACGGCGCCACCAACCCGTTCCTTCGTGGAAAGGACCAGTCGTCCGCCAGGGCCGAAGGCCAAGCCTTGGGCCGTTCCCGTGTAGCGCAGTCTCGTCTGTGACCCGACTCGTGTGGTGTCCCATACGTGGACGTGCGCATCGGCCCCGATCGCGGCGACCCAGCGACCGTCCGAGCTGTACGCCATCGCGTCCGGGCCGAAACCGCCCGCGCGGAACGGCGGGTTCAGCTGCCGTGCCGTCCCCGGATCCCCCGGGCGCCACAACACGACGTGCTCTTGGGGCCCTGGACGGAGAATGGCCAACCGTCCGTCCGGGCCGAATTCGGGCTCTTTGCCCGGGAAGGGTGCGGTGACCGGCGGTGTCCGGCCGAACAGATCCCACACCTTGATGACACCGCTCCGGTCCGCGCTGGCGACCTGAGTGCCTTTGACATCGACAAAGGCCACCGGAGCTCGGTGAGCGTTCATGATGAACGTCGCGCGCGCGTCGGCCGTGGCCTGCCGTAGCACCGACTCGGTCTCCGCGTCCGGATGAACGCGGTACGCCCGTCCGGCGAGCAGCAGCGCCAGGTCCGGGTCGGCCATCCGCTCGGCCCGCGCACCGGCCGCCAGCTCCCGCGCCACGGCCCGGTCCCGCTCGGTCGAAGCCCGCCGTGCGGAGGCGACCGCGACGGCCGCCAGCACGCAGACGACGGACAGGACCGCGACAAGCCCGACGAACAACCGGCGTGTGCGACGCTGGCGCAGCCGCGCCTCACGGTCACGCAACGCGCGACTGGCTTCCAGGAACTCTCGTTCCGTTCCGGACAGGTCGATGATCTTGGCGTCGGCCGCCTCCTCTGTGGTGGACAGCCTCAGCCCTCGATAGAGCGCGCCGTCGTCTCGGCCCAGCGACTCCCAGGTGGCGACTGCCTCGGTGAGCTGGCGATGCATTCGTAACCCAGCGCGGCTCTCCTCGACCCAGCCGCGCAGGCGTGGCCACGCCCGGATCAGAGCCTCATGCGTGATCTCCACGCAATCGCGGTCGGTGCTGACCAGCCGGGCGGCCGTGAACGCCTCGATGACGGCCGGCGCCAGCTCGATCGTGCCCCACTCGGTTCGGCCGAGACGCCGACGGGTGATCAGCCCGTCCGACCCGACATCGACCATCCGTAGCAACACCCGCTGAGCAACGAGCCGTTCCCGCTCCGACAGCCGCTCATACGCTTGCTCGGCGGTGTGGGCCACCGCGCCGGCTACGCCGCCGGCCGCCTGGTAACCAGCCAGCGTGACCATCGCACCCTGACGGCGGTGCCACGCCTCCCGCAACGCGTGCGCGGCCAGCGGCAACGCACCCGGCGAATCACCCACCTCCGCCACGATCGTGGCTACCAGCGCACCCTCCACCCGGGCACCGCACTGCTCGGCCGGTCTGGTGACCGCCTCACGCAGCTGCGCTGGGCTCATTCCACCGATCAACACTTGCGAGTCCGCCAGCACCGCCAGCAGTTCCGGATACGCGGCGAACCGGTCGTAATGATCGGCGCGCGCCGCCAGCACGACCCGGGCAGGACCGTCCGGCTCCCGGCACATAGCCAGCAACGCGGCCACGAAGTCCGTCCGCTCGCCCGCGTCCCGGCAGCTCGCGAAGACCTCCTCGAACTGATCCACGACCATCAGGAGATCGACATCCGCGGGCACGTCGCGCAGACCTTGCCGGACCAGCAGAGGTGCTCGCGCCGGATCCTCGCGCAGCTCGTCCAGCAGCCCGCCGGCAGGCACGCCGGCATGCCGGCCCAACTGCACTGCCAGCTCCGCCATGGGATGGGCGCCCGGCGTCAACACCACCGCCGGCCCGCCGAAAGCCGGGACCACACCCGCCCGGACCACCGATGACTTACCGGCACCCGACGCGCCGAACACCGCCAGAAAACGCCGCTGCTCCAGCCGGCGCATCAAATCCTCGACCAACGCGGCACGCCCGAAGAACAGTTTGGCATCGCCCGGCTGGAACATCGCCAATCCCGGGTACGGCGACGGCCCGTACTTGTTCATCGCCTCCGGGTTCTCGGCCGGCGCCACGCTGAGCCGCTCCGCCTCCCGCCAGCGCCGCTCCCATTCCTCACGATCACCGTCACACGCGGCGACGTACGCCAACGTCACTTCCAATGTCGGCAACCGCCGCCCCGACGCCGCCGCTGACAGTGTCGCGACCGAGTAGTTCACCCGCGCGGCCATTTGCCGGTAACCCGGCTTGCCCGCCTTGTCCCGAAGCTCCCGCAACTCAGCTGCCAGTTGCTCGACCGGGCCGCCCAGTCCCTCCAGCGGCCGCTCCGGCCTCGGCATCCCGCCACCTCCCCTGAGACGGCTACCGCATCCATCGTCAATTATCGCTGCGTTGTCCAGAGTTGTTTGTCTGGCAGCCCCGAGCAGGGGCCAGACAACCTGCACACCGCTAGACACGACTCTCGTGGAGCGGCCAGGCCGAAGAGATCCGATAGTCGGTGCCGCGCCTCGGAATGGGGGAGAAGCTCGTGAGCATCAATCGTCTGGCACTTGTCGCTGCCCGGGCTGAGGCGCTCTTCGCCTCATCGGTGCCGACTGGCACGCAACTCGACCGCATCCAGCTGCAGGAGACTGTGGCTGCGACAGTGCGGGCCCGCGGCGGTGTACGCCACTGTGCAGCCGAGATGGCGGCCGTCTTCGGTGATCGACCTGAGGTCGCCGCAAGGCGTATGCGGTGGGCGCTGCGCCTCGTCGAAGCCGTCTACGGCTGCAACGCAGTGACTGTCACAGGTCGCTGAACGCCGGATGGCAGCCGGACTGCCCGATAGCCGGCGCCTCGCAGGGCCTGGCGAGCGTGCCGTGAAGGCTCGGGTGTCGATCGCGGTGGGACTTACGGGGGTCTGCCGCGGTCGACACCCGGAACGGTCGCCCAACCGCTCGCGGGACCGTCACGGCCGCCGGGAACGTGGTTCGCCGATCGCGTCAGTTTCGCCGCGAGAGCAGCTCTCCCATCGCCTTGTCGGTGAGCGGCTCGGCGAAGTAGTAGCCCTGACCCAGCTCGCAGTTCCCGTCCGTGAGCTCGCTCAGCTGCCCCGCGTCCTCGATGCCCTCGGCGATCGTCGACAGGCTGAGGGCCTGCCCCAGCTGGATGATGCCCAGGGTCAGGGCCGCCGCGGCCGGGACGTCGCCGACGTCGTCGACGAAGCTCTTGTCGATCTTGATGATGTCGACCGGGAAGCGGCGCAGGTACGCCAGCGACGAGTAGCCCGTGCCGAAGTCGTCGATGGCAAGCCGTACGCCCAGCTCCTTGATCCGCTCGAGCTGACGCAGCGTCGTCGGGCGGTGGTCCACGAGCAGTGACTCGGTCAGCTCGACCACCAGGCGGTCCGCCGGGAGGCCGCTGGTCTCCAGGGCGGACGCCACCACGTCGGGCAGGTCCGGCTGGTCGAGCTGGACCGCCGACATGTTGACGCTGACGCTCAGCGGGCGCTTGCCCTCGCGGCGGGCGTTCCAGGCGGCGGCCTGGCGGCAGGCTTCGCGCAGCACCCATTCGCCGATCGGCACGATCATGCCGGTCTCCTCCGCGAGCGGGATGAAGTCCAGCGGGGGGATCATGCCGCGGTCCGGGTGCTGCCAGCGGACGAGGGCCTCCAGGCCGGTGATCTCGCCGGTGCGCAGGTGCACGATGGGCTGGTAGCGCAGTTCGAACTCGTGGCGGACCACCGCGCGGCGCAGGTCGGCCTCGAGCTGGAGGCCGGCCTGGAAGGAGGCCTGCATCGCCGGTTCGAAGATCTCGAGGCGGTCCTTGCCCTGCTTCTTGGCCTGGTACATGGCGAGGTCGGCGCGGACCATCAGCTCGTTGGCGTCCTCCAGCTCGCCGGGGGCGCTGTACGCGACGCCGATGCTGCAGCTGACGAACGTCTCCTTGCCGGCGAGCACGAACGGTTCCCGCAGGGCCTGGAGGATGCGCTCGGCCACCGGTTCGGCCTCTTCGACGCCGTACGCCATCGGCAGCAGGACCGCGAACTCGTCGCCGCCGAGGCGGGCCGGGGTGTCGCCCGGGCGCAGGCAGTCCCGGATGCGTTCGGCGACCCCGACCAGCAGGACGTCGCCGGCGGCGTGGCCGAGGGAGTCGTTGACGACCTTGAAGCGGTCGAGGTCGACGAAGAGGACGGCAGTGCCGGTGCGTGCCTCCCCCGCCTGGGCGAACGCCCGCTCCATCCGGGTGAGGAACAGGGCGCGGCTGGCGAGGCCGGTCAGCGAGTCGTGGAACGCCTGGTTCATCGCCGCGAGGGTCTGCGCGTCGGTCAGCGCGAGGCTGACGTGTTCCGCGAAGGCGCGGAGGATCTCCTGCGACGGCTTGTCCCAGTGCCGCGGGCCGGTGTACGTGCCGACGGTGAGGCAGCCGACGACCTCGCCGTTCTCGTGCACCGGCACCGCCATGACGGCCTTGAGGTGGGAGCGGACGTCGGGGATGGCGATCGGGCAGTTCTCGTAGTCCTCGACCATGACGAGCTCGTCGGCCATGACGCAGAGACCGGCGACTCCCGCGGAGACGAGCGGGATGCGCTTCATCTTGGGCAGGATGTCGGGCTTGAAGCCGACGCTGGAGACCATGCTGCCGACCGACGGGTCGTCCTTCTCCAGCAGGTTCAGGGACGCCATCTCGAGGTTGAGCAGCTCGGCGGCGGAGAAGGTGATGGAGTCGAGGATCTGCTGCAGCGGGGCGCGACGGGCGATGAGCCGCTGGATGCGGCTCAGGTGTTCGAAGAGGCGCTGGCGTTCCTGCAGGGAGTCGGCGAGCCGGCCGTTCTCCTGGACCTGACGGCGTTCCGCCTCGATGACGTGCAGCGCCTGCAGGCTCAGTTCGAGCACCCGGGCCATGCCGCGCAGCAGGCAGATCTCCTCGTCGGAGAACGATCCCTGACGGCGGCCGAGGACGAGCAGGCCGCTCGCCGGGCCGGTGATGAAGGCGTGGGTGATCGCGTACCGGTCGCCGGCGAGCTCGATGGTCTCGGCCCGGTCGGCGGCGGCGTCCTGGAGCGCGGCCATCGGGACCTGTTCGGCGCGCAGGCCGACGGAGGCGACCACGCCGGAGTCGATGATCAGCACCGCGACGTCCGCCTCGAGGGCGCGCGCGGCACACTCGACGGCCGCGTACTGTGCCGCGGGTCCGTCCGGCCGGTCAGCGACGGCGGAGAGGAACTCCGTGAGTTGCTGCGTTGCGAGCATGCCCATGACCTCGTCTGTCGGTTTGGGGCCGGGCGAGATGAGCCTTTTCCCTGACCGTTTTGGTCAGCGGCCCCGGGTGGCGGGTCGCTGAGAGCGGGGCGGAGCGGGCGTACGGGGCTCAGCGGCGCCCGAGCTCACACCCTCGGTCATGATCCGGGCAGCTTTTCCGGGCATTCGGGCACAACCTTCGTCCCGATTCGTCACGCGGTGAGATGATATTGAGCGCGCCGGGCCCGTGGCCAAACGGGCAGAGACACAACAAATCCGCTTGCTTTGTGATGGGGGCCACAGGTTTCCCCGGTGTTAGAAATGGTCCACGGCAGGCGCGATCACGGCGACCGCCTCCGATGGGGCGGCCGGAGGTGCGGATTGAATGCGGAAGAACGGCAGCATCAGATCGTCGCCCTGGCGCGGCGTCTAGGAGAGGTGGACGTCGCGAAACTGTCCGCCGAGCTGAGCGTTTCCGCGGAAACCATCAGGCGGGATCTGCGACTGCTGGAAAAGCACGGTCTGCTGCGGCGTACGCACGGCGGCGCGTATCCGGTGGAGACCGCGAAATTCGAGACCGACCTCGCGATGCGCACCACGCGCGGGGTCCCGGAGAAGCGACGGATCGCCGCCGCGGCCGCCGGCCTCATCGGCGACGCGGAGACGATCTTCATCGACGAGGGCTTCACCCCGCAGCTCATCGCCGAGGCGCTGCCCGCCGACCGTCCCCTGACCGTGGTGACGGCCTCGCTGAACACCGCGGCGTGGCTGTCCACGAACTCGCCGGTCACCGTGCTCCTGCTCGGCGGCCGGGTCCGCGGCCGCACGCTGGCCACGGTCGACCACTGGGCCAGCGGCATGCTGGCCGGCTTCGTCATCGACCTCGCCTTCGTCGGCGCCAACGGCATCTCCCGTGAGGTGGGGCTGACCACTCCGGACCCGGCCGTGGCGGACGTGAAGGCGCACGCGGTGCGCGCGGCCCGCCGGCGGATATTCGCCGGCATACACACGAAATTCGGCGTACGCACGTTCTGCCGATTCGCCGAGATATCCGATTTCGAGTCCCTGGTCACGGACACCGGGTTGCCCGCGTCCGAGGCACACCGCTATTCCCGGCTCGGCCCCCAGGTCATCCGCGTCTGAAAACGCGAACGTCGCAGTTGAAGATTCCCGCTCGGTTTTTCGCATGTCTTCAATCGGAGGATCCGCTGTGCAAAAAACAGGAAAGAAATTCTCATTGTTGATGGCCGGTGCGGCCGCCGGCGCACTCGTGCTCTCCGGCTGTTCCGGTGCCGGTTCGACCGGTGGCGGCGACTCCGCCGACAAGACGATCACCGCGCTGATGGTCGGCAACCCGCAGATGGAGGACATCCAGAAGCTGACCGCCGACAACTTCACCAAGCAGACCGGCATCACGGTCAAGTTCACGATCCTCCCGGAGAACGAGCTGCGCGACAAGGTCACGCAGGACGTCGCCAACCAGGGCGGGCAGTACGACGTCGCGACGGTGGGCGCGTACGAGGTGCCGATCTGGGCGAAGAACGGCTGGCTGCACGAGCTGACGACGCAGGCGAGCGCCGACACCGCGTACGACACCGGCGACCTGATCAAGCCGATGGTGCAGTCGCTGACCGGCGACGACGGCAAGATGTACGCGGCGCCGTTCTACGGTGAGTCGTCGTTCCTCATGTACAACAAGGAGATGTTCGAGGCCAAGGGCCTCACCATGCCGGAGAAGCCGACCTGGGCGCAGGTCGCCGAGTTCGCGCAGAAGCTGGACGACAAGAAGAACGGCGTGGCCGGCATCTGCCTGCGCGGGCTCCCCGGCTGGGGCGAGCTCTTCGCGCCGCTGACCACCGTGGTGAACACGTATGGCGGCACGTGGTTCGAGAAGGACTGGACGCCCAAGGTCAACTCACCGGAGTTCAAGGAAGCCACGAACTTCTACGTCAACCTCGTCAAGCAGTACGGCGAGTCGGGCGCACCGCAGGCCGGCTTCACCGAGTGCCTGAACACGTTCGGCCAGGGCAAGGCCGCCATGTGGTACGACGCCACCTCGGCCGCCGGCACGCTCGAGGACGAGAAGGCCTCGAAGGTCGCGGGCAAGGTCGGCTACGCGTACGCGCCGGTCAACAAGACGGAGTACTCCGGCTGGCTGTGGACCTGGGCGTGGGCGATGCCCAAGACCACCAAGAAGGCCGACGCCGCCTGGAAGTTCATCTCCTGGGCCACGAGCAAGGACTACGAGCAGCTGGTCGGCAAGAACCTCGGCTGGTCGCGCGTCCCGTCCGGCAAGCGCACCTCGACGTACTCGATCCCGGAGTACAAGGAGTCCGCGAAGGCGTTCGCCGACATCACGCTCGGCTCCATCGAGAACGCGAACCCGCAGAACCCGGGTCTGCAGCCGCGGCCGGCACTGGGTGTGCAGTTCGTCGGCATCCCGGAGTTCGCCGACCTCGGCACCAAGGTGTCGCAGGAGGTCAGCGCGTCCATCGCGGGCAGCAACACGGTCGACAAGGCGCTGACCGACGGTCAGAAGCTCGCCGAGGACGTCGCGAAGAAGTACAAGTAGTGCCTTTTCCCGGGTGCGCCGTCGCAGCGGTGGCGCACCCGGCCCCCACCGGAAGGCTCGACCGAGATGACTGACGTCATTCACCGGGCGGAAGACAGGACCGACACACCCCCGCCGCACACCCCCGCGCCCGCCAAGGGCGGCGCCCGGGAGCGCTGGGTCCGCCGCGCCCCCCTCCTGCCCGCGCTCATCTTCGCGATCATCGTGACCCAGGTGCCGTTCCTGGTCACCATCTACCTGTCCACCCAGAGCTGGAACGCCCTGCGCCCGGGCGCGCGGGAGTTCGTCGGCATCGACAACTACGCCACCGTGCTGACCGACAGCCGGCTGCAGTCCGCGCTGGTCAACACGGTCGTGTTGACCGCGGGGGCGGTCATCTTCTCGATGGTCCTCGGGCTGGCGCTGGCCGTCCTGCTGGACCGCAAGTTCGTCGGCCGGTCGGTGGTCCGGACGCTGCTCATCACCCCGTTCCTCGTGATGCCGATCGCGGCGGCGCTGCTGTGGAAGCACGCGATCTACAACCCGGCGTACGGGCTCATCAACGGTCTCTTCGGTGGCTCGACGGACTGGATCTCGTCGTACCCGAAGGCGGCGGTCATCACGACGCTGGTCTGGCAGTGGACGCCGTTCATGATGCTCATCCTGCTGGCGGGTCTGCAGTCGCAGAGCGAGGAGGTGCTCGAGGCGGCCCGCGTCGACGGCGCCAACGCCTGGCAGATCTTCACCCGGATGACGATCCCGCACCTGCGCCAGTACCTGGAGCTCGGCGCCCTGCTCGGCTCCATCTACCTGGTCAACACGTTCGACTCGGTCTTCAGCATCACCCAGGGCGGTCCCGGCACGGCGACCACCAACCTGCCGTACGAGATCTACCTGACCACGTTCCGCAAGTTCGAGTACGGCGAGGCGTCGGCCGCCGGCGTCATCGTGGTGATCCTGACGATCATCGTGGCGACGTTCGCGCTGCGCGTCATCTCGAGCCTGTTCCGGATGGAGGAGGGCCGATGAGGACCCGGTGGAGCAACACCGTGTGGGGAACGGTCGCCTGGGCCGCGGGGATCATCTTCGTGTTCCCGGTCATCTGGATGGTGCTGACCAGCTTCAAGCAGGAGCAGGCGGCGGCCAGCAACCCGCCGTCCTGGGTGTTCACGCCGACGTTCGACCAGTACGCGCAGGTGTTCGACCGCAACATCACGCCGTTCCTGCTGAACTCGCTGATGGCGAGCATCTTCTCGACGCTGTTCGTCGTCCTGCTCGCGACGCCGGCGGCGTACGCCCTCTCCCTGCGTCCGGTGGCGAAGTGGACGGACGCGCTGTTCTTCTTCATCTCCACCAAGATGATGCCCGCGGTGGCCGCCCTGCTGCCGGTGTACCTGCTGGTGAAGAACCTGGGCATGCTCGACAACGTGTGGACGATGGTCGTCCTCTACACGTCGATGAACCTGCCGCTCGCGGTCTGGATGATGCGCTCGTTCCTGCTCGAGGTGCCCCGCGAGGTGCTCGAGGCGGGTGAGGTGGACGGCGCCGGCCTGCTCACCTCGATCCGGAAGATCATCCTGCCGATCGTCTCGCCCGGCCTGGCGGCCACGGCGCTGATCTGCTTCATCTTCGCCTGGAACGAGTTCTTCCTCGCGGTCAACCTGACCGCGACGAACGCCGGCACGGCGCCGATCTTCCTGGTCGGCTTCATCTCCTCGGAGGGCCTGTTCCTCGCCCGGCTCTGCGCCGCGGCGACGCTGGTCTCCCTGCCGGTGCTGGTCGCCGGCTGGCTGGCGCAGAACAAGCTGGTCCGCGGTCTGTCGATGGGAGCGGTCAAGTGAAGGCAGCGGTGGTCGTCACGCCCGGCACGATCGAGATCCGGGACGTCCCCGACCCCGTCTGCGGTCCGCAGGACGTGGTCGTCCGGCCCGCCGCGGTCGGGATCTGCGGTACGGACCTGCACATCATGGACGGCGAGTTCGCGCCCGCCTTCCCGATCATCCCGGGGCACGAGTTCGCCGGGGAGATCGTCGAGGTCGGTTCCGCGGTCAACGGGTACGCGGTGGGCGACCAGGTGGCCGTGGACCCGTCGCTGTACTGCGGCCACTGCTACCAGTGCAAGCGGGCGCGGGGCAACCAGTGCGAGAACTGGAACGCCATCGGGGTCTCCAGGAGCGGCGCCGCGGCCGAGTTCGTCGCCGCGCCGATGGCCAACCTGTTCAAGCTCCCGGCCCACCTCGCCGCCCGGGACGCCGCGCTGATCGAACCGCTGTCCTGCGCGGTCCGCGGCTTCGACGTCCTGCCCCGGCGGATGGCCGACACGTTCCTCATCTACGGCTCGGGCACGATGGGCCTGATGATGCTCGAGCTGGCCAAGCGCGCCGGTGCGGCGACCGTGTCCATGGTGGACCTCAACCCGGAGCGGCTCGAGACGGCGAAGCGGCTGGGATGCTCGGCCGCGGTCACCGACGCAGGGGAGCTGGACGCCCCACGCGGCTGGGACGTCGTCATCGACTGCACCGGTGCGGCCGCCGCGATCCGCGACGGTCTGGGGCGGGTCGGCCGGGGCGGGACGTTCCTGCAGTTCGGGGTGTCCGCGTACGACGCCCGGGTGGAGATCGAGCCGTACGAGATCTACCGCCGTGAGATCACGATCACCGGTTCGATGGCGGTGCTGCACAGCTTCGACCGGGCCGGCGAGCTGATGGCCGCGGGCGTGCTCGACCCGGAGATCTTCGTCAGCCACCGGTTCCCGCTGTCGCGCTACGCCGAGGCGCTCGCCCAGTTCCGCGCGGGCGTCGGCAGGAAGACCCTCATCGAGCCGTAGCCATCGTGCCATTCTTCTCACTATCGGTTATTTGATGGTCACAACTTGTTGATGGATCGCCGCCGGGGGTCTCCAATGGAGCGGTGCCTTCGCCACCCTCCCCGGCGGCGAGACGCCTCGGTGGCGCGTCCGTCCTCTTCCTCGCCCTCGCCGCGGCCACTCCGCTGACGGTCGTCACCGCCGTCGTCCCGGGTGCGTACGCCGACAGCGCCCTCCTCGCCCTCCCGCTGCTCTTCCTCGCTCTCGGCCTGCTCCTGCTCACCTTCACGGCCGGCTACACCGCGATGATCCGCCGTGGTCCCGGGCCCGGGGCGCTGTACTCGTTCATCGCCCGAGGCCTGGGCCGCCCGGCCGGCGTCGGCGCGGCATGGCTCGCCCTGCTGTCGTACAACGCCCTGCAGATCGGTCTCTACGGGGTGGTCGGCGCGGCGATCGCACCCCTGGCCCGGGTGGAATGGTGGGTGGCCGCCGGCGTCTGCTGGGCCGTCGTGGCGGTGTGCGGGATGGCCGACCTCGCCCGCACCGCCTGGCTGCCGGCGGTGCTCGTGCTCGCCGGCATCGTCGTGGCCACCGCGTACGCCGCCGCGAACGTGCTGGACCCGGCGGGTGGCCGGATCGCGTGGACGGCGCTGGATCCCGTACGCCTCGCCGACGTCTCCCGGCCGGTGCTCGGGTTGCTGCTGGTGGCCGGCGCCTTCGCCTTCGTCGGCGTCGAGACCACGGCCGCGTACGCCGAGGACGTCCGGGCTCCGCGCCGCGCGACCGCCCGCGCCGCCGTCCTGTCCGTCCTGCTCCTGACCGTCCTGTACGCCGCGTCGAGCTGGGCGATGACGGTCGCCGCGGGCCCCGGCCGGATCATCGGCGCGGCGACCGCCCGCGGCCCCGAGCTCGCCTTCGACCTGGCGGCGGCTCGGCTCGCGCCGTGGGCCGTGACGCTGGGCCGCGGCCTCGTCGTCGCCGGCCTGCTCGCCGCGATGCTGGCGCTGCACCACACCATCGCCCGCTATGTCGTCGCGCTCGGCCGGGAACGGGTGCTCTCCGCGGGGCTCGCCGCGCCCCGGCCGGCCTCGTTCACGCAGTGCCTGGCCGCGGGCCTGGTGATAGCCGTGTGTGCCGGGCTCCACCTGGATCCGGTGGAGTCGCTCGGCCGCCGGCTCGCCGTCGGTGGCGCCCTCGGCGTTCTGCTCCTGCTGCTGGGCACGTCGCTCGCGGCGCTGCTGTTCCTCAACCGTCATCCGGCCGGGGAGGGGGTGTGGCGCCGGTTCGTGGCTCCGCTGGCGTCCACCGTGGGGTTCGGGGCGCTGGCATATCTCGCGTACCTGAACTTCCCGGGCCTTGTCGCCGCAGCCCTGGCCACCGTCCTGCTCGGCGTGATCTTCGCGCTGGTGCTGCGGTCGGTGCGGCCGGTGACCTACGCGGGCATCGGGCTCGGCGGCACGGCGGTGGTGGTGGCGCCGTCGACGCTGACCGTGCCGCATCCTCGATCGCCCGGGGCACACCGGCCGGAGCGGGTCAATCGCCTCGCCGGGTAGCGGCGGCGTCGTCGCCGAAGAACTCCTGGATCTGGGTGAGGGTCAGGTAGCCCTGCTGCTCGACCTCGCCCTCGTCCGGCGGCAGCGGCTTTCGGGTGACCTCGACCTCCTGGTGCTCGGGCAGCTCCGGCAGGGGTGGGACCGGCGGCAGCTCGCCCAGCCCGATCGCCTCGCGGATCACCTCGAACATCCCGGTCACCTCGCGGACGGCGAGGGGGAAGAGCTCGGCCGGTCGCCGGCCTGCCGTGGCCGGCGCGGCGCACGTGAAGTTCGCGCGGACCTTGCCGCGCACCTTGCGGATGTCGGCGCTCGGCCGCAGATGGTCCAGGTGGCCCTCGGCGACTATCCCCAGCTCGCATTCCGGTACGCCGGAAGCCCGCCACCACTGCCGCCACCCGGGATCCGCGTCCAGTGTCACGACGACGTGCTGCAGCGCCACCATGTACGCCTGGGGAGCCCGGCCGTCCACCGTGGTCGTCCCCATGTGCGGGTGCAGCCAGCACGGCTGCCGGCCCCAGAGCTCCATCACGGCATGGTGGCATCACCTTTGCCCCGAGTCGGTGCATATGGGACTGGCGCGTCCGGGTGGTCCGTCAGGCCGCGGCGGCGTCCAGCAGCGCGGCTGCCAGGGTGCGGGCGGTGACCGCCGCGGCCGGGCTGCGGTCCATGCGGGCGCCGGCGGTGGAGCCGTCGTACAGGATCACCATCTGGGCGGCCAGTGCCTCGGGATCCTTCGCCCCGGCCTCGCGGGCCAGGTCGGTGAGGAGCCGGCGGGTCCAGGCGCGGCTGGCGTCGCTGACCTCCTGGACGACCCCGCCCGGAGCCGATTCGGCGCTGGCGTTGTAGAAGGCGCAGCCCCGGAAGGTGGGGTCGGCGGCCATCTCGGCCAGTGCGTCGAAGACGCCGAGCAGCCGGTCGCGAGGGGCCTCGTGGCGTTCGACGGCGGCGAGGATGCGCTCACGGCGCCGGCGGTGCCGGTCCTCCAGGTACGCCCGGATCAGCCCGTCCTTGCTGCCGAAGCAGCTGTAGAGCGAGGCCTTGGCCACGCCCGCGCGCTCGATCACGCGGTCGATGCCGACAGTGTGCACGCCCTCGGCGTAGAACAGCTCGTCGGCCGCGGTGAGCAGCCGGTCGCGAGCCGACGGCTTGCGACCGCTGCCGGGTGATGCGGAGGACATGCGATTGACGATAACAGACAGACCTGTCTAGTGTCGGGCTGCACCAGACAGACCTGTCTGTTCGTCAACGGGAGTGTCATGACCACCGCACCAGTTCTCCTTCGCGAACCGAGACGCCTTTCCCCCTCCGCCGCTTTCGCAGGGATCGCGGCGATCCTCGTGGCGTTCACGGCCGCGTCCAGCGCCCCGTCCCCGCTCTACGTCGTCTACCAGGAGCTCTGGTCCTTCTCGGCGGTCACCTTGACGGTCGTGTTCGCCGTGTACGTGGTCGGCCTGATCGGCGCGCTGCTCGTGCTCGGTGCCCTCTCCGACCACGTGGGGCGGCGGCCCGTCCTCGCCGCCGCGATCGCGCTCGAGGCCGTGGTGCTCGTGCTCTTCCTCGCCGCGGGAGACGTCGGCGTGCTGCTGGCTGCCCGTTTCCTGCAGGGCATCGCCACCGGCGCGGCCCTGACCACGCTCGGGGCGACCCTCGTCGACCTCAACCCCGCGCACGCCCCCGGCCGGGCGGGTCTGATCAACAGCATCGTCCCCCCGGCCGGCCTGGCGCTCGGCTCACTCGGCACCGGAGCACTGGTGCAGTACGCCCCGGGCCCCACCCATCTCGTCTACGCGCTCCTGCTCGCCGGCATGGCCATGGCGGCCGGCGTGGTGCTGCTCATGCCGGAGACCGCCGCCCGCCGCCCGGGTGGCGTGCGGTCGCTGCTGCCGCGGCTCGGCGTACCGGCGCGGCTGCGTGCCGACGTGTTCGCGCTCGTGCCGATCATCGTGGCGAGCTGGGCGCTGGGCGGGCTCTACCTCTCCCTCGGTCCCTCCGTGGCGGCCGGCGTCTTCGGGCTGGCCAGCCATCTCGTCGGCGGCCTGGTGGTGACCCTGCTCTGCGGAACGGGCGCGGTGACGGCCTTCGCGCTGCGCGGCCGACCCACGCGGTGGGTGCTGACGATCGCCGGCATCCTGCTGACCGCGGGTACGGCGGTGGCCCTGCTGGCTGTCCAGACGGGATCGGTCGGGCTCGCCGCCGCCGGCACCGTGCTGGCGGGCGTGGGCTTCGGCGCCTCGGCGCTGGCCTCGTTCAGCACGTTGGCGGTGCTGGCGGCGCCCGCCGAGCGGGGTGAGCTGATGGCCGTGGCGCTGACCGTCGCGTACCTGGCCTTCAGCCTGCCGGCGGTGGTGGCGGGGTTCGCGGCCAGGTCGTTCGGGCTGCACGCGACCGCCCTCGTCTACGGCCTCGTGGTCGTGGCCCTCGGCGCCACGGCCCTGGTCGCCCAGCGGTCGCGCCGCGCCTGAGCGGTCCGCCTCTGCTCTTTCGGGGACGCCCCGGCGTGGACGGCTGTCATCCGGCCGCCCACGCCGGACCATATGGGGCGAATCCACAGGAAAGGCTGGGCATGAGAAGACTTCTCGCGGTCGCCGCGTCCCTCGCACTGGTGCTGGGCGGTGCCGCTGCGGCCTCCGGGGCGCCGGCCGAACCGTCCACCGACCGGGCCGCCGGGCACACCGCCATCGGCTGGGCCCGATGCGACGACCCCGCCCTGCGCGAGCGCAAGGCCGAGTGCGGCTTCCTCAGCGTGCCGCTCGACTATGCCCACCCGGCCGGCAAGCGGATCAAGCTGGCGGTCTCCCGGATCCGGCACACCGTGCCGGACGACCGGTACCAGGGCGTCATGCTGGTCAACCCGGGTGGCCCCGGCGGCTCCGGGCTGGTCCTCTCGGTGCTCGGCGAGTTCGTCCCGCACGGGGCGGGCGCCGCGTACGACTGGATCGGGTTCGACCCGCGCGGCGTCGGTGCCAGCCGGCCGGCGCTGGCCTGCGACGGCGACTACCTCGGCTACGACCGGCCGCCCTACGTGCCCACGAGCGCGGCCATCGAGACCGCGTGGCTGAAGCGGGCGAAGGGCTACGCCAAGGCCTGCGAGCGCAGCGGCGGGGACCTGCTCGACCACCTGCGCACCGTCGACTCGGTCCGTGACATGGACAGCATCCGCGCGGCGCTCGGGGCCGAGAAGATCAACTTCTACGGCTTCTCGTACGGCACGTACCTCGGCCAGGTCTACGCGACCCGCTACCCGGACCGGGTGCGCAAGATGGTCCTCGACGGCAACGTCGACCCGTCGCGGGTCTGGTACGACGCCAACCTCGACCAGGACGTCGCGTTCGACCGCAACATCAAGATCTACTTCGGCTGGCTGGCGCGGCACCACGACGTCTACCACCTCGGCCGTACCGGGAAAGCGGTGGAGAAGCTCTTCTACCGCGAACAGAAGAAGCTCATCGCGAAGCCGGCCGGCGGCGTCATCGGCCCGGACGAGCTCTCGGACGTCTTCCTCCAGGCCGGCTACTACGTCTTCGGCTGGGAGACGGTGGCGTCCGCGTTCTCGGCGTGGGTCAACGACCGGGATCCGCAGCCGTTGAAGTCGCTGTTCGACGAGGGCAACCCGCAGGAGGACGGCGCCGACAACGGGTACGCGATCTATCTCGCCGTGCAGTGCACCGATGTCCGCTGGCCGGCGTCCTGGCAGAAGTGGCGGGCGGACAACTGGCGCGTGCACCGCAAGGCGCCGTTCGAGACGTGGGGCAACGCCTGGTACAACGCGCCCTGCCTCACCTGGCCGGCGAAGGCGGGCGACCGGGTCGCCGTGACCGGCCGGGACGTCCCGCCGATCCTGCTGATCAGCGAGACGCTGGACGCGGCGACGCCGTTCTCCGGCAGCCTCGAGGTGCGCAAGCGGTTCCCGCGTGCGGCCCTCGTCGAGGGCGTCGGCGGCACCACCCACGCCGGCTCGCTCTTCGGCAACGCCTGCGTCGACGACACGATCGCCGACTACCTGGCCACCGGCAAGCTGCCGAAGCGGGTGAAGGCCAACACGTCGGACAAGCGCTGTGCACCGCTCCCGCAGCCGACGCCGTCCGCGGCGGCGACCAAGCGCGCCGAGAGCGCCGGCCGGCTCAGCCGCGCCGACCTGCAGGAACTCATCGCCGCTCGCTGAGCGCGGCCCGACCCCTGTCCCGGCTGCACGGGACAGGGGTCACACGGCCGCCGAGGTCGTGGCCGGTCCCGGGCCGGGTAGGATCGAGATCGCGAAGGGGAGTAGCTCCCAACGTCGTGGTCGACATACTGATCCGCCGGGCCTCATGCCGGCGCATCCGGCCACGCGGCCTCGGTCCCGCCGGGGCGAGCGAGACCTTCGACTTGGCCAGTTCCGCATGGCCGGGTCGAGGTCGCCCTGCGCCCGAACCCCGGTCCGACACCCACCGGGAGTTCACCTTCCATGGACGGTTTCCTCGTCGCGACGGCGGTCAGCTTCGCCGTCATCTTCGTGGCCGAGCTCGGCGACAAGTCGCAGCTCATGGCCCTCACCTTCGCCACCCGCTTCCGGCCCCTGCCGGTGCTGATCGGCATCACGGTCGCGACCGCGGTGGTGCACCTGGTCTCGGTCGGCATCGGGTACGGCCTCGGCGCCACCCTGCCCACCGGCTGGATCTCCCTGGTGGCGGGCGTGGCCTTCCTCGCGTTCGGCGCGTGGACGCTGCGCGGCGACCACCTCACCGAGGACGAGAAGACCAAGGCCGAGCGCTCGACGGGATCCGCGATCCTCGCCGTCGGTGGCGCCTTCTTCCTGGCCGAGCTGGGCGACAAGACCATGCTCGCCACCATCACCCTGGCCACCCAGTACGGCTGGTTCGGCACCTGGCTGGGCTCCACCGTGGGCATGGTCGCCGCCGACGCCCTGGCGATCCTGGTGGGCCGCCTGCTCGGCCGGCACCTGCCCGAGAAGGTCATCAAGTACGGCGCGGCCGCCCTCTTCGCTATCTTCGGCATCTGGCTCCTCGTGGAAGCCTTCATCGAGCTGCGCTAGGAAGCGGGGTACGCCGTGCTCCAGTACAGGGCCGAGTTCGACGCGACCGTCACCTTCACCAACGGCGGTGGGCTGCAGGCACACGGCTTCCGGGTGGACGTCCCGCACCCGGACGTGACCGAGGCGGAGATCGCGTCGCTGTTCGTCACGGCATGCCGGCTGCTGCTCGTCGACCGCGTGGAGCTGACCCGCATCCGGGTCTTCGCCGACCGGCACCTCGGCACCCCGGGCGGCCCGTCGGAGCGGCGCCCGCGTACCCGATGGGTGGAGCTCAGCCACGTGATCAGCGCGGGGCTGACCACGTACCCGGGGCTGCCCGGCCCGGTGATCACGCCGCACCTGACCCGGGAGGCCTCGCGCGCGGTCTATGCCGAAGGCACCGAGTTCGCCATGGACACCATCACCATGGTCGGCAACACCGGCACCTACCTGGACAGCCCGTTCCATCGGTACGCCGACGGCACCGACCTGGCCGGGGTTCCGCTCGAGCGCCTCGCCGACCTGCCCGCCGTGGTGGTCCGGACGGCGGGCAGCGGCGTCCGCGGCGTCGACGTGCCCGCGCTGGAGAACCTCGTCGTCGCGGGCCGGGCGGTGCTCCTGCACACCGGCGGAGACGCGCACTGGGCCACCCCGGCGTACGCGGAGAACGCACCCTTCCTCACCGCCGCCGGCGCGCAGTGGCTGGTCGACCACGGTGCCGCGCTGGTCGGCATCGACGCGGTCAACATCGACGACATCGGTCCCGGGTCGGCCGGCGAGCGGCCCGCGCACACGCTGCTGCTCGCCGCGGGCATCCCGATCGTCGAGCACCTCACCGGACTGGCGGACCTGCCGCCGGTCGGCGCCCGGTTCACCGCCGCGCCGCCGCGGGTGGCGGGATTCGGGACGTTCCCGGTCCGGGCGTACGCGGCGGTGCCCGAGGCCGAGCCGCACGATCACCTCAGGTCCGGCGGGTGGCTGCCGACTGCAGGCGCGTGAACCAGGAGGCCGGTGAACTGCGGGCGGAGCTCGACCGCAAGGCCGCCGAACGCCACGCCCAACCCGCTCGCGCTCCCGCGCGCGGCGGTTCCGGGTCGCTGTCGCTGCTTCTGGGCGCCGCCGGCCTGACCGGGGGTACGCTCATGCTCTCCCGCGGCGGCACGGAAGCGGCGATGCTCTGCTTCGGCGCGGCGGCCGTGCTCCTGATCGGTGGTTTTCGCGGAAACCGCTAAGAATCGGCACCGGTGCTGCCGAAGATGACCGTGTGACCTTTACCTTCGCGCGGGCCCGGGCGGACCGATGACCGATCTCGACGCCGTACGCACGGCGCCGCCGCAGCCGCAGAAGGCCGGGTCGGCCGGGTCGGTGCCGTCCGGCACGCCGACCGAGATCGGGGTGGCCCGCGCCGCCGCGTACTTCGAGCGGATCGATCCCGCGACCGCGGCGCAGCACCTCGAGCCGGTCCTGGCCGCCGACCCCTCCTCGGCCGCGGGCTGGGTGCTCATGGCCCGCATCCGGCTGGTGCTGGACCAGGTCGACCACGCGCTCGACGCCGCCAACCGGGCCATCGAGCTGGCCCCGGAGGATCCCCGCCCGCTCGCCATCGCGAGCCGCGCGCTGACGCTGCTCGGGCGGCACGAGGAAGCCGTGACGATGGCGTACCGGGCGGTCATCGCCGAGCCGAAGAACCCGCTCTGGCACGACCGGGTGGCCTGGTCGCTGCTCGCCGCCGAGCGGCAGTACGCCGACGCCGAGCAGGCCGCGCGTACCGCCGTGGGGCTCGACCCCGACGAGGCGCACTACTACTTCACCCACGGCGTGACGCTGGACGCGCTGGGCCACGCCGACCAGGCCCGGCAGGCCTTCCTGCTGTCGCTGAAGCTGGAGCCGGAGAACCCGGTCGCGCAGCACCGGCTGGCCGTGCTCAACGGTGAGGCCGTCCGGGAGCCGGAGAAGAAGAAGCGCGGCTGGAAGCTGTTCGGCCGCCGGGGCGGCGAGGTCAGTGCGCCGGTACGCCCTGAGGAGTTCCTGCCCTAGACCGCATGACCAGCCACACCAGCCAGCCGAGCCCGATGATGAAGCCGAAGCTGATCAGCCGGTAGAGCACCACGCCGGCGACCGCGGAGCTGCTGGTGAGGCCGCCGGCGACCAGGCCGAGGATGAGCGCGCCGTCGACCACGCCCAGGCCGCCGGGCACGATCGGTACGCTCGCCGCGGCCATGCCCGCGCAGTACGCGATGACCAGCTGCGAGGGCCGGATGTCCTCCGCCCCCACGGCGATGCAGCACATCCACAGGCACAGCGCGTCGAGCAGCCAGTTCGCCACCGCGAGCACCACCGCGTACGCGAAGTCCAGCGGGTTGACCCGCACCGACCGCAGCTGGCGCAGGAAGCCGGCGAGCCGGGCATGTCCGCTGTCGGCGGGCCGCCGCCGCACCCGGTTGACGCCGCGCAGCAGCCGGCGGGCCGGGGTCATCAGCAGTTCCGGATGCTGCGCCACGACACGGACGGCCAGCGCCACGAGCAGGGCGCCGCCCATGTAGCCGAGCAGGGTCTGCCAGCTGCCGGTGCTGCGCGTCATGATCCCGAAGACCGCGCCGATCACGATCAGCGCGCCGGTCGACAGCACCCCGCTGAGCGCGATGCACCAGGAGGCGACCGCCGACGAGGCGCCGAAACGCCGCATGTGCTGGAAGTTGAACGTCGTCGAGAACACCGGGCCGCCGGGCAGCGTGGCGCTCAGCGAATGTGCCGCGTACGCCAGGGCCACGTGCTTGCGGACCTGCACCTTCGTCCCGGCGCCGCGCAGCAGGGCCCGCTGCATGCGGGCGTAGGTGCCCATCGACGCGATCTCGGCGACGACCGCGCCGGCGACCCAGTTCCAGTGCGGCGTGCGCAGCTGCCCGATCGCCTCGACGAGCGGGCGCCATCCGACGACCAGCTCGGTGAGCAGGATGAGCAGCACCACCGCGACCACCACGGGTCCGCGGCGCCACCAGGGCGGGGTGGTGTCGGCCATCGCAATGATCGTCGCACTCTCAGCGGGTGTAGGCGACCAGATCGCGGCCCTTCAGCGTGGCGGGCTCCCGCGCCTGCACGAGCAGCGTGAAGTCGCGGTCGAAGAGGGAGAGCCGGGTGGTGCCGTCGTGCTCCGAACGGACCAGCAGGTTGCCGTCGGCGTCGAAGACCGCCCCGATGATCGTGCCGGTGACCGGGAGGTCCACCAGCTCACCGGTCTTCACGTCCAGCACGGCGTCCGCGGGCGCGTCCGGGGCGGCGTTTCCGGCAGCCGCCCTGGTCTGCACGGTGACCAGGTCGCCGGTGGCGTCGACGCTGACCGGGCTGCACGCGGCCGGGCCGTCCGTGCTCTCCTGGCCGGGTACGGGCGTGCCGCTCTGCGCGTCGACGCCGGCCACCTCGAGGCCGCAGGACGCGGTCGCGTACACCAGCGTGCTGCCGTCCCCCGACCAGCGGAAGTGCTCGCCGTTCAGGCCGCTGGGCAGGGGGTCGAGGCGCCCGGTGGCCACGTCCAGCACCCCCGGGTCGGCGGCGTCGATGAGCAGGCGGCCGCCGTCGGGGGACCAGGCCGGCGCCTGGTCGGCGGAGGCGGTGCCCGCGTAGACCTGCTGCGGGGTGCCGCCGTCGGTGCCGACGACCATGAGCTGGCCGCCGGACACGTACGCGATCCGGGTGCCGTCGGGTGACACGCCCAGCGTGGCGTGGGGCGTGGCGAGCACGGTCCGCGCCTCGCCGTCGCCGGTGAGCCGGACGACGTCGCCGTCCGTGCCCGTGCCGGCGTAGAAGGCCTGCCCCGGCAGCGACGCCAGCGAGGTGGACCGCGGCTTCGCGCTGACGGTCGACGTCGGCCGGGGACGATCCGGTCGGCTCGGCCCGCCGGTCCTGCTGGGCTCGGCCGCGGCCGGGCTGCCGGGAAGCGGGCCGCCGAGGCCGGGCGGCGGCGCGGCGGCCGGGCTCAGCGGCGGGGCCACCACACCCTGGGCGTGCTGGTCGGTGGCGCGGGGAAGCTGCCAGAGTCCACTGCCGAGCAGGCCGAGCGCGACCAGGGCGGCGCCGGTGCCGACGGCGGCCTCGCGGCGGCCGATCCGGCGGGAGCGCCGCAGCGAGCGCTCGTAGAGGTCGGCCGGGGCGACCGTGGCGGCGAGCTCGCTCAGCGACTCGCGCAGCGGCTCGGGGGCGGTCACCGTGGACCCTCGTGGGCGTCCGCGAGAAGCCGCAGGTCGGGCACCAGGTCGCGGAGCCGGCCGAGCGCGCGGGCGCACTGGGTCTTGACGGTGCTCACCGAGACACCGAGCAGCCGCGCGGCCTCCACCTCGGTCCGGTCCTCGAAGAACCTCAGCACGATGACCGCGCGCTGCTTGGGGCTGAGCGAGAGCAGGGCGCTGCGCAGGTCGACGCGGTGGACCGCGGCCTCCGCGGGGTCGTCGGTGCTGCCGCCCTGGCGGACGAGGTCCTCGCCGGGCAGGACCTCGGCCACCTTCGGCCGCCGCCAGAAGGAGACCTGGGCGTGATACATCACCTTGCGGGCGTACGCCTCCGCGTTGCCCGGGCATTCGAGGCGTGACCAGGCCCGATGGGTACGGGCAAGGGCCTCCTGCACGAGATCCTCGGCGAGGTGCTGGTCGCCGGTCAGCAGGAAGGCCGAGCGGAGCAGGGCGTGGGATCGATCACGGACGAAGGTCGCATAGGCGGCATCGCTGGTGTCGTCCATTCCCCACGATCCGATCGACCCGGCAAAGGAGCCGTGAGCGTACAGCGGTCGGTCAATCACCGCCTCAGCGCTCACGCTGCCTCCACTCCTGTTGCCGCGCCGGCTCGGTGCGGGGCCGGCACCCCCCGTTCCCAGTGCCGGCCCCACCCCGTACGCCAGAAAGGACGCTCGCCGGCGCGCGGCCGGGTGACGGGCCGTTCGGCCGATTCTGAGCCTGGACGAACGGTCAGGGCGGCGGCGATGCGCAGAGACGAAGCGGGAACCCTTCGTGCGCGCATGTTCGCGCAGGGCCACCGATATTTTCGGGCCCGGATCGTGCCGGGCGATTGACAGTAGGTGATCTCGTCGGTACAACAAAGCCACCTTCCCCCCTTTTAGGAGCTCTCAGGTGGCAGAGCTGTACGCGCCCGCTGCCCAGGACACCGGCGTCAAGGCACGCGTGCAGCGCTTCGGCGGCTACCTGGCCGGCATGGTCATGCCGAACATCGCCGCGTTCATCGCGTGGGGCCTCATCACGGCTCTGTTCTTCGAGAAGGGCTGGCTGCCGAACGAGAAGTTCGCCGCCCTCATCGACCCGATGTCGCATGTGCTGCTGCCGGTCCTCATCGGATACACCGGCGGCCGCATGGTGCACGCCCAGCGGGGCGCGGTCGTCGGCGCCGTCGCCACGATGGGACTGGTCGTCGGCTCCGACTCGCCCATGTTCTTCGGCGCGATGATCGTGGGCCCGCTGGCCGCGTACGCCCTCAAGCTCGTGGACGGCCTCTTCGCCGACCGGATCCGGCCCGGCTTCGAGATGCTCGTCGACAACTTCTCCGCGGGCATCGTCGCGGGCCTCTCGGCGCTGGCCGGCGTGCTGGCGATCGGCCCTGTCATGCGCGTCTTCACCGAGGCGGCCGGGGACGGCGTCCGCTTCCTCGTCCAGCACCACCTGCTGCCCGGCGCGGCGTTCCTCATCGAACCGGCGAAGGTGCTGTTCCTCAACAACGCGATCAACCACGGCGTGCTGGGGCCGCTGGGCATCGCCGAGTCGTCCGACAGCGGCAAGTCGATCCTGTTCATGCTCGAGACGAACCCGGGGCCGGGCTTCGGGATCCTGCTCGCGTACCTGTGCTTCGGCCCCAGGGCGCTGCGCCCCAGCGTTCCCGCGGCGATGGCCATCCAGTTCCTGGGCGGCATCCATGAGATCTACTTCCCGTACGTGCTGATGAAGCCCAGCATGGTGCTCGCGGCGATCTGCGGCGGTGCCGCCGGCATCATGACGTTCATGGTGACCGGCGTCGGGCTGGTGGCGACCCCGTCACCGGGCAGCATCTTCGCCTACCTCGCCGAGACCCCGCGCGGTGACTACTTCGGGGTGCTGGCCGGCGTGGTGGTCGCCGCCGGAGTGTCCTTCGTGGTCGGTTCCCTGCTTCTCGGCTTCGGCCGGCTGGCACGCGACGAGGAAGGCATCTGAGGTGAGCAGCATCGACGGCGGACGCGTCCGCAAACTGGTGGTGGCCTGCGACGCCGGCATGGGCAGCAGCGTCATGCTCGCCTCCCAGCTGAAACGCGAGCTGCGCAAGCTGCCGGTGACGGTCGAGCACCACCCGGTCGCGGCCATTCCCGCCGACGCCGACGTGGTGCTCTGCCAGACCGGGCTCGCCGAACGGGCCCGGGCCGGCGCGCCGGGCGCGGTCGTGGTCGGCTTCCGGATGTTCCTCGGCGACCCGGAGGTGGCGCGCGTCGTGGCCGCCGTCAAACAGGGTGGCGTGGTCGTCGGCACGACGGGGAGCTGACCGTGCTCGGCGCCATGCCGACGGAACACGTCGTCACCATGCTCAACGCCACCCCGCCGCAGCGCGCGGTCGGCGTCCTCCTCGCCATGCCCCGGGACCGGATCGACGCCCTGCTGGCCGCGATGGACGGCCGGCTCATCGCCAAGCTGCTCGTCGCCGCGGATCCGGACCGGCGCGCCGCCCTGCTCAGTCATCTCGACGACGCCCGGCTCGCCGCGGAGCTGGCCCTGCTCCCGCTGGCCGAGGCCGCTGCGGTGATGGCCGCCCTGCCCGCGACGCGTGCCCGCCCGCAGCTGGACCAGGTCACGTCCGAGAACCTCGCGATGCTGCTCGACGCGATGCCCGGCCCCCAGCGCCGGCGCCTGGTCGACGTGCTCGATCCGGTGCGCCTGTCCGACCTGCGGCGGGTCGCGTACGAGAAGAGGGTGATCGAGTCCCTGCGCCGCACCGCCGCCGGTCTGCACTGGGTCCCGGGCGACCACGGCAGCAATCTGCTCGCCGGCGTGATGCACCGGCTCTTCGGCGTCTCGCTGTGCTACGTGGACTCCGGTCAGCTCCAGGACGCCGCCGTTGCCGCAGCTCAGCACGTCTTCGCCGACCAGCAGGTGCACGGCCTGCTCATCGTCACCAACGCCGTCGCGAGCCTGCGGGCGACGAGGATGGTGGCCGAGTCCGGCGCCGGCGGCACACCCGCACTGGTGGTCACCTGGGATCCCGACGACAATGACGGCGTGCTGGGACGTGCGCTCGTAAGGCTTGCCGGATGACCATGAAGCTCCGCCCCGTCCTCGACGTGGCCGCCGTCAGGCTGCACGAGCGGGCCCCCGACCGGGTGGCCGCCATCCACCGGTGCGCCGACGTCCTCGAGGAGATCGGTGCCGTCCACCCCGCCTACCGCGAGGCGATGCTCGACCGCGAATGGGCCATGTCCACGTACGTGGGCGAAGGTGTGGCGATCCCGCACGGCCTCGACATGTCCCGCGCGCTGGTGCGCCGCGACTCGCTGGCCGTGCTGCGCTTCCCGGACGGCATCGACTGGGACGGCAACCCGGTCACGGTCTGCGTAGCCATCGCCGCCCGCGGTGACGGGCACGTGGAGCTCCTGGCCGCCCTCGCCCGCATCCTGATGGACCCGTTGCGGGCCAAGGCGCTGCGCGAGTCCGAGGATCCGGCGTCCGTCGTCGAGATGCTGCAGGCGGAGGACGACGAGCCATGATCCGTACGGTTCTCCTGGCCGGCCGCTCGGGCCTGCACATGCGCGCGGCCTCGCGCATCGCCGTGGCCGCCGCGCTGCTGCCGGTGCCGGTGACCGTGAGAACCCTGGACCGGCCACCGGTCCCGGCCGACAGCGTGCTGGCCCTGCTCACCCTCGGCGCGCTCTGCGGCACCGAGCTGATCCTGGAGGCCCACGGCGAGGGTGCGGCCGCGGCCCTGGACCGGCTGGCCGGGCTGTTCGCCACCGACCTGGACGTAGCCGGTGCCTGAGCTGCTCCGCGGCCTCGGGGTCAGCGCCGGCACGGCCACCGGCCCCGCGTACCGGCTGGCCGACCCGCCCCGGCTGCCCGCGCCCCGGCCGGTCACCGACCCCGGCGCGGAGGTGCGGCGCGCGTACGCGGCCATCGACGCCGTCTGCCACGACATCGGCATGCGTGCCGCTGCCGCCACCGACGGCACCGCCGCGGAGATCCTGCGCGTGCAGGCGGCCCTGGCCGCGGACCGGACCCTGCGCGCCGGCGTCACCGACGCGGTCCGCGCCGGCCTCGAAGCCCCCCACGCGGTCGCGGCGGTCCTCGCCGAACACCGCTCCGCGCTGCTGGCCGCGGGCGGTCTGCTGGCCGCCCGCGCCGCCGACCTGGACGACCTGCGCGACCGGGTGGTGGCACACTGCCTCGACCAGCCGATGCCCACCCTGCCCGAGCCGGGCTGCCCCTTCGTCCTGGTCGCGGTGGACCTCGCACCCGCCGACGCGGCGTTGCTCGACCCGTCCCGGGTGCTGGCCGTCGTCACCTCGGCGGGCAGCTTCGTCAGCCACACCGCGATCCTGGCCCGCGCCCGCGGCCTCCCGACGGTCGTGGCCTGCGGCGGAGCCCTCGACATCGCCGACGGCACGATCGTCACCGTCGACGGTACGGCCGGCCGGGTCACCTTCGGCTTCACCGCCCGCGTCCCGGACCCCCGCCCCGCCCCGCCCCCCACGGAGCCGGCAGACCTGCGCGGCCGCACGGCCGACGGCCACCCGATCGCCCTGCTCGCCAACATCGGCGGCGCCGCCGAGCTCGACGGCGTCGCGGTCGAAGGCGTCGGCCTGTTCCGCACCGAACTGCTGTTCCAGCACCACATCGACCCACCCACGCTGACCGAGCAGGTCGACGCGTACGCCGAGGTCTTCGCGGCCATGCCGGACCGGCAGGTCGTGGTCCGCACCCTGGACGCGGGATCGGACAAACCCCTGCCGTTCCTGCGGGAACACGACGAACCCAACCCGGCCCTGGGCATCCGCGGACTCCGCATGGCCCGCCGCCGAGGCGACATCCTCCGCACCCAGATCGCCGCCATCGCAGCCGCAGCCCAGAACTCGACGGCCCGGGTGGCGGTGATGGCCCCGATGGTCACCACGGTCTCGGAAGCGGCCCAGTTCACGGCGCTGTGCCGGGACGCGGGCCTGCCGACGGTCGGCGTGATGATCGAAGTGCCGGCGGCCGCGGTGCGCTCGGCGGAGATCCTGCAGGTGGTCGACTTCCTCAGCGTCGGCACCAACGACCTGAGCCAGTACGCGTTCGCGGCCGACCGCCGCAGCGGGGAACTGGCGGATCTGCTGGACCCGTGGCAGCCGGCGCTGCTGTCGCTGATCGCCTTGTGCGCGGCGGCGGGGGCCGCGGTGGGACGGCCGGTCGGGGTGTGCGGGGAGGCGGCGGCGGATCCGGCTTTCGCGGTGGTGCTGGCGGGGCTCGGAGTGACGAGCCTGTCGATGTCGCCGGCGGCGGTGCCGGGGGTGCGGGCGGCGCTGGGGGCGTACACGCTGGAGGAATGCCGGGCGGCGGCGCAGAAGGCGCTGGCCGCGAGCGACCCGGCGGCGGCGAGGGCCGCGGTGCCGGATGTTTAGGCGGTGATTTCGCGCGTTCCGCCCCCACCGGTCTTGCGTGAAATAGCAACTCCTCTATACGGTGTCGGCCGGCGGCGATCTTGCCGGGAAGCACATGGTCCCGGGGCATCGCCGAGCTCACGGGGGAGCATCGATGACGCATGTCCGGCGGCCGGTCGGCCGCGATAGCAGCCTGTCCACCTTCGGCCGCAGCCGCGCGATCGCGGCACTGGCTGTCGGTCTTACGGCCGTGGCCGCCGTGACGTATGTCGATCGGCCTGCTCACGCTGAGCAGCCGGTCGTGGCTGTGCCGGCGCCGGAGCCCACGGAGGCTGCCGACGAGGCGACGGCGATGCACCTTGCGTGGAAGTCCCGCAAGCCCGTCGAGATTCTTGCGGAGCGCACTGAGTCGTCGGACACGTTCGCGTTGCCGGATGGAACGATGCGGACCCGGCAGTACGCCTCCCCGATTCGCGTGCGACAGGGCGCGGACTGGGTCCCGGTGAACGCTGATCTCAAGGTGTCGGACGGCGGGGTGGTGCCCGAGGCCACGACCCTGGACGTGCGGTTCTCCAACGGTGGCGACGGTCCCATGCTGACAGTGGTGCGGGACGGCCGTTCGCTGGCGATGTCCTGGCCCGGCACGTTGCCGACGCCGGTGCTGTCCGGGCCGACCGCCACCTACCCCGAGGTGCTGCCGGGCGTCGACCTGCGGCTCACCGCCCATGTCGACTCGTTCAGCGAGGTCCTGGTCGTCAAGACCGCCGCCGCCGCGGCCAACGCGGAGCTGCGGCGACTGGAGTTCGGCCTCGCCGCCGAAGGTGTCACCGTGCATCGGGACAAAGACGGCTTCATCACCGCCAGGACGGCGGCAGGCGAGCCGGTCCTGGTCTCCGACGGGGCCCGAATGTGGGACAAGCCGCAACCGCCGGTGGCCCCGGTGGCGAAGAAGGGCCGTCTCCTCGCCGAGACGCCGTCGGCGCCGGTCTTGCCGCAGGATCCTGAGCCGCGACGGACCGAGGACCTGTCGGTGCAGCTCGACGCGGACTCACTGACCGTGGTGCCGTCGCAGGCGATGCTGACCGATCCGCACACGGTGTTCCCGGTGTCGATCGATCCGGGCTTCGCCGGTGGTAAGGAGATCTGGACGCACGTCAGCCGGAAGAACCCTTCCAAGTCGTATTGGAGTGATGAGGCCACTCGTGACGACATGCGTTCGGGTCAGCTGTGGCACAGCTCTTCCGACGATGACTGGCGCACCCTGGTGCAGTTCGACGTGACCAAGTTGAAGGGCTCGAGCATCAAGAAGGCCGCGGTGCTGGTCAACGTGCAGCACAGCGCGGACTGCTCGCCGTCGCCGTTCCAGCTGTGGCGCACGAACTGGATCGACAAGTCCGCTGCGGTCACGTGGAACAGCACGAAGGACAAGTGGTGGAAGGTCCTTGGCGAGGTCAAGGCCACGGCGAACAAGAGTGCCTGTCCGAAGGGTAACGACGAGGTCCGGTTCGCGCAGACGGCGGTCAAGAGCGCGTTCCAGGATGCCGCCACGAAGAACTCCGGGACGATCACACTCGCGTTTCGGGCGAAGAGTGAGTCGGATGAGTACCAGTGGAAGAAGTTGAAGCCGGACTCGGCGTACTTGGACATCGAGTACAACCACAAGCCGGGTAAGCCGGGAGGCTTGGCTTTCAGCCCCTGCTATGCCGCCTGCGGAAGCGGCACCGCGGTCACCTCTACCAAGCGGCCGACGCTGACCATGAAGGCAGCCGATGCCGACGGTGGCAAGCTGCGCTACGAGTACGAGGTTTTCAGTAGCGACAAGAAGACCCGGATCACGACCTCCAACAAGACGATGACCGGCATAACGGCCGGTAGCTCCCGCGGATGGACGCTCAAGACCGATCTCAAGGACGGCCAGTACTACTGGCGCGGCTGGGCCTGTGACAGTTACGAATGCGGCCCCCTGTCGGACTGGTTCGGCTTCAAAGTCGACACGACGAACCCGAAGAACCCGAAAGTCACCAGCGACATCTACAAGCCCACCGGGTGGAACGGCGAACCAGGTGTCCCCGGTTCCTTCACCTTCAGCCCGGGCAGCTCGTCCGACGGCGTCAAGACCTACACGTACGCGCTCAACGGCGGCAGGGAGACCCAGATCGCGCCGCCGGCCAGCGGCGTGATCCAGCGAACCATCACGCCGACCAAGGACCTGGTCAACACGCTGCGGGTCAAGGCGATCGACACCGCCGGCAACCTTTCCGGGGCCGTGGACTACGTGTTCAAGGTCAAACCGGTGGGGGAGGCCTGGTACTGGTCGCTGGATGAAGGCGCGGGCACGACTGCCGCCTCGGCGCCGGAGAACAACCGTCCCGGCACCGTCTCCGGCACGGGAGTCACCTGGACCGAGACCGGTAAGGAAGGCGAATCCGCTGCTTCCTTCGCCGGGACCGGTGAGCTGACGACGTCGGCCACGGTGTTCAACACTCTCGCCCCGGCCGGCTTCACCGTGGCCGCATGGGTGCAGCTGCCCGCTGCGCCGGCCGCCGCCGACGACGGTGACGAGCCCGGCACGGACCCGGGAACGGAACCGGAGCCGGGCACGGGCGACGACCCCGAGCAGGAGCAGAACCCCTCGGATGACGAGCAGCCCGACATCCCGTCGCCGCTGCCGGCCGGTAACCAGGTCGCAGTGTCGCAGGACGGCAAGAACACCTCGATGTTCCGGCTGGGCTACCGCGCCGACCTCGACATCGACGGCGACGGCGCTAAGGACCCGGCCTGGTGCTTCACGGTCGCCGCCACCGACACGGCGAACGCCGCCACGACCGATGCGTGCACCGCAAGCTACGTCGAGGCCGGCAGCTGGGTGCACCTGGTCGGCATCGTCAACCCCGCACTCAACCGGATCCAGCTCTACGTCAACGGCATCCCGACCGCCGACGGCGTGCTGGCCGAAAAGGCCGGCACGGCGACCTGGGAGGCGACCGGCCGGTTCGCCATCGGCCGCGGCTGGAACGCCGGCCCGAGCCAGCGGTGGGTGGGCCGGATCGACGAGGTCCACGCGACCCCGCGCGTCTGGCCGGAGCAGGAGATCTACCAGAAGGCGCAGACCGAGGACCTGCCCGACGAGTGACGGCCACCAGGCCGCCGCAGCTACGTGACGTTTCAGTGATCAAGCCGGTCCGGGCCGGTGTACGGGGAACCGCCGTAACGGGCGGCTGAAGGAGACTGGTGTGACGGCGAACTCTGCAACCTCGCGGGCACGGCTGCTACGGGCACTGCTCGTCATAACGCTCGCCGTCAGCGCCGTGGGTCAACTGCCGACCGGCCCGGCGGCAGCCGCGGCGGGAACGGCTGCCCAGCCGACCGATGTCAAGGGCATCAAGGTCACTCCGGTGGTGGCGAAGCCGAAGCCGGAGTACACCGCCGGCACCAAGGAGCTCACCGAGGCCGACCTGCCGCCCGACCCGGAGGTGGCGTCGGCCGAGCAGACGATCGCCCTGACGCCGCAGAAGAGCAGCCGCGTCCAAGCCGGCAAGCTGCGTCTGTCCATCGCCTCGGTAGCGGCTTCCTCTGCCGCTCAGTCGCCCGCGTCCCGCGACCGTGGCAGCGCGGTGAGCAAGGTCCGGGTGAGCACGCTCGGCGGGAAGGAAGCCGGCAAGCTGGGCGTCCGCGGGCTCGTCGTCCGTGTCGCCCGCGCCGACGGCGTGAAGAAGGCCGGGCAGGCCAAGCTCGCCGTCGACTACCGGGCGGTCGCCGGTTCCTTCAGCCGCGACGCCCTCGACCGGCTGAGGCTGGTCCGGCTTACCGACGGTCGACCAGTGCCGTCCACGAACGATCCGCGCACCGGCACGGTCACCGCGACGGTCTCGCTTGCGGCGGCGGGCGCCACCTCGTCGTTCGCCCTCGCGGCTGCACCGGCGGGTGAGAACGGCGACTACAAGGCCACGACGCTGACGGCGGCCTCGACCTGGCAGGTGTCGCAGCAGAATGGTGCCTTCGCGTGGTCGTACCCGATCAAGACGCCGCCGCCACCGGGCGGCGTGGCACCCGACCTGAAGCTGAGCTACTCCTCGGCGTCGATCGACGGGCGCACCTCCGGTAACAACACTCAGGGTTCGTGGATCGGTGACGGCTGGTCGCTCGAGCCCGGCTACATCGAGCGCAGCTACCGCTCGTGTTCCGACGACAAGGGTGAGCAGGGCGGTAAGGAGCCCAACAACAAGGACGTGTACGGCGACGACCAGTGCTGGTTCGACGACAACGCGACGATGTCGTTCAACGGTGCCTCCACCGAGCTGGTGAAGGACGCCGACACGGACAGCGGGCCCGGCGACACGAACGTGCGCTACCGCGGCGTGGCGGACGACGGCTCGCGCATCGAGCAGCTCAAGGGCGACGTGAGCAACGGTGACGATGACAAGACCTATTGGCGGGTCACCACCGTCGACGGCACCCAGTACTACTTCGGGCGTGGCAAGGCCACGGGTGGTTCCTCCTCGGGCGAGGAGACCAAGTCGACGTGGACTCTTCCGGTCTTCAGCAACCACCCGGACGAGCCCGGCTACGACAAGGACTTCGCAAAGTCCCGGGTGACCCGGGCCTGGCGGTGGAACCTCGACTACGCCGTCGACCCGAACCACAACACCATCACGTACTTCTACGCCAAGGAGACCGGTGCCTACGCCCGTGAGGGTGACAAGGACAAGCGCATCACCTACGACCGCGCCGGTTACCTGACCAGGGCCGAGTACGGCAGCCGCAGCGACGACGCCGCCACGGTGCACCCGGTCAACCGGGTCTTGTTCGACACCGCGGACCGGTGCATCGGCACCTGCCGTACCGGCGACAACAAGCCGATCGCCAAGCGCTTCCCGGACACGCCGTGGGACCAGTACTGCGAGAAGGCGCCCTGCGAGTCGCAGTTCTCGCCGACCTTCTGGACGAACACCCGGCTCAAGCAGATCCGCACCCAGGTGTACGCCGGCAGCGGAGACGACTACACCACCGTCGACAGCTACGCCCTGTCGCAGGTCTACCTGCAGGCCGGTGGCAACGAGAGCACGCCGATGTGGCTGAAGAGCATCGCCCACACGGGTCATGTGGCCAGTGCCGGCGGCGCGGCGGTGACCGACCCCGCCGTGGTGTTCAACCCCAACGCGGACGTCATGCCCAACCGGGTCGACACCCCCAACGGGCACTCGAGCCTGTTCCGCAGCCGGATCGACACGATCACCACCGAGTCCGGCGCGCAGATCGGCGTCACGTACTCCAAGCCCGAGTGCGACACCATCACGCTGCCCAAGCCGTGGGCGAACACCAAGCGCTGCTTCCCGCAGTACTACGCCGCCGAGGGCGAAGACGCGAAGATCGACTGGTTCAACAAGTACGTCGTCACCCGCGTCGACGTGTACGACAACACCGGCGGCTTCGACCACCAGCAGACGAACTACGAGTACCTCGACAGCCCGGCGTGGGCGTACGACAACTCGACCCTGGTCAAGCCGAAGAAGCGCACGTGGGGCCAGTTCCGGGGCTACGGCCGGGTGCGGATCCGGACCGGCGTCGACGACGAGCCGCAGACGGTCACCGAGTACCGCTACTTCCGCGGCATGAACGGCGACCCGCAGCCTGTCGACGGCGCCCTGCCGCCCAAGGGCACGCCCCGCAGTGTGCAGGTCGAGGACTCCTTCGGCGGTAAGGTCACCGACCATGAGGCGTTCGCCGGCATGCTCCGCGAGCAGATCGACTACAACGGCACCGAGTGGATCAGCGGAACCCTCAGCACGCCCGTCGCGCAGGGTCCCACCGCCACCGCCGGCCCGCTGAAGGCTTGGAAGACGCACGTCGAGACGGAACGCAAGCGAAGCCGGCTCTCCACCGGCGCGACCCGCTGGACGCAGACCGTCACCAAGGTCAACGACGACAACCAGATCTCCGAGGTCAACGACCTCGGTGATGAGGCCAAGGGCGACGACGACCGGTGCACCCGCATCGAGTACGCCCGCAACGCCGACACCTGGATGCTCGACCGGGTCAAGCGCAAGGTCATCACCGGGGCCGGCTGCGGAGTCGACAGCGGTACGAAGGACGTGCTCAGCGACATCCGCACGTACTACGACGACGCCGACACCTACGGCGCCCCGCCGACCCGGGGCCTGCCGGTCCGCGCGGTGCAGGTGGACCACTTCGACGGCGACACCCCGGCATTCGTCAACGCCAGCCGTACCGGTTACGACGCTCTCGGGCGTGCCGTCAAGCAGACCGACGCGCTGGGACACGTGACCACGACCGCGTTCACCCCGGCGACGGGCGGTCCGGTCACGCAGACGAAGGTGACCAACGCGCTGGGGCAGTCGGCGACGCAGACGTTCAACCCGGCGTTGGCCGTACCGGTGAAGGTCACTGATGCGAATGGCCTGGTCACCGAGTCGGCCTACGACGGCGACGGCCGCCTGATCGCGGTCTGGGCTCCGGGCCGCGACCGTGCGACGTTCAAGAGCGACCCGTCGGTCAGCTACACCTACAACCTGCGCAAGGACGCGCCCAGCACGGTCGTCACCAAGAACTTGATGCCGGCCGGTTCCAAGATCTACCGCACGACGATCGCGCTGTACGACGGCATGCTGCGGGTGCGGCAGGTGCAGACCCAAACCATCGCCGGGGGCCGGGCCGTGGTCGACACGGTCTACAACTCGCGCGGTCTGGTCGAGTGGACGAGCAACCCGTACTACGACATCGACAACACCGCGCCGAACACCACGCTGGTGACCCCGGTGCACCGCCCGGAGATCCCGGCGCTGACCGCCAACATCTACGACGCCGCCGGCCGTCTCACCGACGCCATCTTCACGGTCAACGGCGACGAGGCGTGGCGCACCCACACCAGCTACGCGGGGGAGAAGACCAGCGTCACCCCGCCCAAGGGCGGCACCGCCACCACGTCGATCACCGACGCTCGCGGCAACCTCGCCGAGCTGCGCCAGTACAAGGACCGGGCCAAGGTCGGCAGCGACGACGCGACGACCTTCGAGCGCACCGTCTACCGCTACACCAACCGCGACGAGATCGCCTCGGTCACCGGCCCAGGCAACAACACCTGGAAATACCGGTACGACCTGCGCGGCCACAAGACCTACACCGAGGACCCCGACGCGGGCACCTCGACCAGCGGCTACGACGCTCTCGGGCAACTGAGCTGGACCAAGGACGCCCGCGGCAAGGCCCTGTTCTTCGACTACGACGACGTCGGCCGCAAAATCGCCGAACGTCAGGGTGCCGCCAACGGTCGCAAGCTGGCCGAATGGACCTACGACACCCTCGACAAGGGCATCGGCAAGCAGACCAGCGCCACCCGCTACGAGTACGACAAGGACGGCAAGGCCTCCGCATACGTCACCGCCACCACCGGCTACGACAGCGCGGGCCGGCCGAAGGGCACCTCGGTCACCATCCCTTCCACGGACAGCGGGCTGTGCGTCTCCGGGGAGACCAACCCCTGCACGTTCACACAGACGCTGGGCTACCGGCCCAACGGCACGATCGAGAAGGTCACCACCCCGGCGGTCGCCGGCCTGCCGGCAGAGACGCTCGCCACGCTGTTCAACACGATCGGCCTGCCCAACGGGCTGGTCGGCAAGCAGATCTACGCCCAGGAGATCGTCTACAACCAGTTCGACGAGCTCATCGGCCAGAACCTCGGCGAACACGGCTCCCGCGTCGCGCTGACCTACGGCTTCGACGACACGACGCACCGCCGGACGACGTTCAACGCCGTCCCGGAGCTCAAGGACGAGGTCTACAACCTTAGCTACAAGTACAACGACGCCGGCACCATCACCTCGATCACCGACACCCCGGACGGCGGTCAGCCGGCGGACACCCAATGCTTCCAGTACGACCACCTCAACCGGCTCACCGAGGCGTGGTCGCAGAACACCGCCACCTGCCCGGCCACCGTCACCGCGGGTGCCGTGGGCGGACCCGCGTCGTACTGGCGGTCCTACACCTACGACCCCTCCGGCAACCGCAAGACCGAAGTCGTGCACCAGACCACCAACACCATCCGCAGCTACGCGTACCCGGCCTCCGGCGGCGGCAGCGGCAGCAAGCCGCACGCCGTCACCTCGGTGACCGCCGGCACCACCACGCTGCAGTACGCCTACGACGCCTCGGGTAACACGCTGTGCCGCCCGGCCGGCACCACCGCGAACGTCTGTGGGGCCGACGGCACCGCGGGAGCCGGCAGCCAGGCACTGTCCTGGAACGACGAAGGTAGGACCGCCACCAGCACCGACGCCAGCGGCACGACCAGCTACACCTACGACGCCGACGGCGCCCGGCTGATCCGTCGCGACCCCACCGGTGCCACCCTGTACCTGCCGGGTGGCCTGGAGATCCGCAAGCCGAAGACCGGCAACGCGGTCGGCACCCGGTACTACAGCCACGGCGGCTCCACGATCGCGGTGCGCACCCCGACCGCGCTGACCTGGCTGGTCAACGACCACCAGGGAACCGCCACCGCCACGGTCTCCAGCGACCTGAAGGTAACCCGGCGGCGCACGATGCCGTTCGGTGAGGACCGAGGCACCAAGCCGTCCGCCTGGGCCGGCGACAAGGGCTTCGTGGGAGGCACCCGCGACAACACCGGCCTGACCCACCTCGGCGCCCGCGAGTACGACCCGGCATTGGGCAGGTTCATCTCGGTCGACCCGGTGATGGACCTGAGCGACCCGCAGCAGTGGAACCCGTACTCCTACGCCAACAACACGCCGATCAGCTTCACCGACCCGACCGGCCTCACGCTGGGACCGGTCGACTGCACGACCGGCGGCGGGTACGCCTGCACCGGCAATGAGGGCAGCAGCAGCGGCAGTACCGGCGGTCCTGGCGGAAGCAAAGACGACAACAGCGGCAACAACGGGGGCAACAACGGCGCCGGCTCTTCCAGCGGCAACGTCGTCGCCGCCGTGCCGACAGTCCAGGAGCACGAGAAGTGCGGCGCCTTCTCGTGGGTCTGCGAGGGCTGGCAACGGTCCATGGAATGGGTTCACGAGAACCAGGACACCCTCGGCCACATCGCCATCGACCTCGGCGAGATGGCCCTCGGCGGCGTGGCGTTCGAAGCCGGCGCTCCACTCTTCGCAGCAGGTCTCGTCGGCGAAGTCGGAAGTGGGGGTACCGCCTCGGTCGTAGCGATCCCGGCCATGGCGCTCGGCGCCGTCGCCATCGGCGGTGGGGTGATGGCGATCGGGCACGGCGCCATAAACCTCAGCAATCACGTCGGCGACCTGCACTGGAACAATCAAGCGACAGGTCCGGGAGGATCTGCGGCGAATGGAGCCTCACAGGCTTCCAAGACGCCGACCAACAAAACCTCGTCCGTCGTCGAAGACGACGCCCTGCTCAGTCGCGAAGCCAAGAAAGCTTCGAAGAATCAGGCCGTCAAGCGCGAGATGGAGCATCTGCAGGAAGAGCTGGAGAAGGGAAATACGAATCCAGGTCTCGGTTCGAAGGCCCTCCCAGGAACAACCGATGTAAGATACGCGCGCGGCCGTAACGGTGCGCGGCTCTTCTTCCGCAATACCGACGATGGTATTCAGGTGGTCGGTAAGTCCAGCAAGGCGAACGAAGACAAAGTGATCGGAAGGCTTCAGGATCTCTATGGCAAATGATGCGCTGCGTCGTATTGATCTGGGTGGAGCAGTTCTCACGCTCTTTCTGGGTGTTGAGGACGACGAGGCAACGCTCGACAGCGTTGACGCGTTGGTCACCTATCCTGACGGATCTCGATTCGCTGCCACCATCCTCACGCTTGCCGCGCTCGACAAGGTCATGCGTGGACACGAGGCTACGGGTGAATGTCTGGGCGGTCGGTACTTCCAGTCCCATGACCTTGTCGTGATGAGGCGAGGAGGGCTCGACGAGATCGTCGAGCTCGTGCGGAAGCTCATTGAGAAGGACGAGCTGCGGCACACCTTCGCGGGTTTGGAGCCCGACCTGGATTGACCATGCGCCGGGGCTGCGCCGCTCCGGGCGCAATGGACCGGGGATGCCCTGCTCGCGGTAGCCGGCCGGATCGCTTGCGCAGGCCGCTTGGAGGGCATTCTGCGATCGCCGTCTGATCCCGGCCCACATCGCAGTAGTGGCTCGCCGCACTGACCCGGGCGTTGCGCCGCCCTGATCTGGGTATGGGTTGCGGATGGGTGGCTATGGATGGCAGATCGCGCTCGTCGTGATCCTCGTTCTGCTCAACGCGGTCTTCGCCGGCAGCGAGATGGCGCTCGTCTCCCTGCGCGAGAGCCAGCTCCAACGCCTGGAACGCGACTCCCGCACCGGCGCCACCCTCGCCCGCCTGGCCCGCGACCCGAACCGCTTCCTCGCCACCATCCAGATCGGCATCACCCTCGCCGGCTTCCTCGCCTCGGCCGCCGCCGCGGTGTCGCTGGCTCAGCCTCTGATCGGGCCGCTCGGCTTCCTCGGCGGCGCTGCCGAGCCGGCGGCGATCGTCACCGTGACCATCGTGCTCACCTTCTTCACGCTGGTGATCGGGGAGCTCGCTCCCAAGCGCATCGCCATGCAGCGCGCCGAGGGGTGGGCTCTGGCGGTGGCCCGGCCGCTGGATCTGCTGGCGAAGCTGACCCGGCCCGCGGTCTGGCTGCTCGGCAAGACCAGCGACGCGGTCGTGCGGGTCACCGGTGGCGATCCGGAGGCTGCTCGCGAGAAGGTGACCAGCGAGGAGATCCGGGACATCGTCGCCGTTCAGGAGGGGTTCTCCGCCGAACAACGAACGATCATCAGTGGCGCGTTCGAGATCGCCGACCGGACGCTTCGGGAGATCGTCGTTCCGCGGCGGGACGTGGTCACGGTGCCGGCGGTCATGCGGGCGGAGGAGGCGTTGCGGCAGTTGGTGGCCGCCGGTCATTCGCGGGCGCCGGTGACCGGGCCGTTGGGGCTCGATGATGTGCTCGGGGTGGTGCATCTGCGGGAGCTGGTCGATGTGGACGGTCCCGTCATCGCGTACGTTTTCGAGCCGTTGTTTCTTCCCGAGACGTTGAAGGTCTCCGACGCCATGCATCAGATGCGGATGCAGCGTCAGCAGTTCGCGCTTGTCGTGGATGAGCATGGCACCGCCGTCGGGATCGTGACGATGGAGGATCTCGTCGAGGAGGTGGTCGGCGAGATCTACGACGAGACGGATCGGGATGTGCGGGCGGTGGTGCACGAGGACGACGGGGCGATGCTGCTGCCCGGGACGTTTCCGATGCACGATCTGCCGGACATCGGTGTCGACGTCGAAGGGCTCGAGGGCGGCTACACGACCGTGGCCGGGCTCGTGCTGTCGCGGCTCGGGCACATTCCGAGCGAGCCCGGGGAGGTCGTCGAGCTGGACGGGCACAGCGCCGAGGTCACCGAGGTGACCGGGCGGGCGATCACGGGCGTACGGCTGCGCGCACTCTCAGCCACCACTCAGCCGGACTTGTTAGCTTCTGCCCGGTCTGACGATCCTGGGTAGGGGGCGTTCGTGGGTTTCAAGAGGATGCTGGGCGCTTTCGGGGTGGGCGGGCCGAGTGTCGACACCGTGCTGACCAGTTCGGACACTGTGCCGGGTGGGGCGTTGAGCGGCCACGTCGACCTGGTGGGCGGGAACCACGACGTGGAGATCGAACACGTGACCCTCGGGCTTGTCACCCGGGTCGAGGTCGAGGGCGGCAGTGGGGAGTACGCCGCCCGCGGTGAGTTCCATCGGGTCGGTGTGAGCGGGCCGATGCGTCTCGCCGAGGGGCAACGGATGTCGCTGCCGTTCGAGTTCCTCATGCCGTGGGAGACGCCGATCACCACCGTCTACGGGCAGCGGCTGCACGGCATGACGATGGGCGTGCGCACCGAGGTGGCCGTCGCCAAGGCCGTCGACAAGGGCGACCTCGACCCCGTCTCGGTGCATCCGCTGCCCCTGCAGGAGCGCATCCTCGAGGCCTTCGCCCGGCTGGGCTTCGGCTTCAAGCACGCCGACCTGGAGTACGGCCAGATCGTGGGCGTGCACCAGACGCTGCCGTTCTACCAGGAGATCGAGTACTACCCGCCGGCCCAGTACGCGCACAGCATGAACGAGGTCGAGCTGACGTTCGTCACCAACCCGCACGCCGTCGAGGTGGTGCTGGAGTTCGACAAGCGCGGCGGCGGCCACGACTCGTACGGGCGTTACACCGTCCCGCACGCCGATGCCGACGCGGTCGACTGGGCCGAGGTCGTCGACGGCTGGATCCGGGAGAGCATGCCGGCGGTCGGCCACGGCCACGGATACAGCCACGGGCACCACGGCGCCGGGATGGGTGGCGTGGCCGCGGGTGTCGTGGGTGGCCTGGCGGCCGGCTACGTCGCGGGTGAGGTCATGGACGAGGTCTTCGACGCCTTCGAGGACGACGACTGACGCTCACTTCAGGCCCTCGCGGACCCGGGCCTCGGTGGGGGCCATGGCGTCCGTGAGGGTACGCGCGGTGTCGATCAACGGCACGTGGCTGAACGCCTGCGGGAAGTTGCCGACCAGCCGGCCCGCGCCGGGGTCGTACTCCTCGGAGAGCAGGCCGACGTCGTTGCGCAGGGCGAGGAGGCGTTCGAACACCTCGCGTGCCTCCTCGTGCCGGCCCATCAGTGCGTAGTTGTCGGCGAGCCAGAACGTGCAGGCCAGGAAGGCTCCCTCGCCCGGTGGCAGGCCGTCGACGTCGGTGCCGGGGTGCTGGGTGTAGCGCTGGACGAAGCCGTCCTGCAGGAGGTGCTGCTCGATCGCCTCGACCGTGCCGACCACGCGTTCGTCGGTGGCCGGGAGGAAGCCCACCAGCGGGACCATGAGCAGTGCGGCGTCCAGCTCCTCCGAGCCGTAGAACTGGGTGAACGTGCGGCGCTTCTTGTCGTACCCCTTCTCCAGGATGTCCTCGCGGATCTCGTCGCGCAGGGCCGCCCAGCGTTCCACCGGGCCGGGCAGGCCGAAGTCCTCGACCGCCTTGACCGCGCGGTCGGCGGCTACCCACGCCATGAGCTTCGAGTGCACGAAGTGCTTCGGGCCGCCGCGCACCTCCCAGATGCCCTCGTCCGGTTCCGTCCAGTGCTGCTCGACGAAGTTCATGAGCTTGACCTGCAGGCCCCACGCCGGGTCCTCGGCCTTCAGGCCCGAGCGCCGGCCCTGGTGCAGGGCGTCCATCACCTCGCCGTAGACGTCCAGCTGGAACTGCTCGGCGGCGGCGTTGCCGATCCGGACCGGGTTGCCGTCGTAGCCGGTGAGCCAGTCGGCGATGTACTCGTCGAGGCGGCGCTCGCCGGCCACGCCGTACATGATCTGCAGCTCGGAGGGGTCGCCGGCGATCGCCCGGAGCAGCCACTTGCGCCAGGCCAGCGCCTCGCTCTGGAAGCCGGAGTAGAGCAGGGACTGCAGGGTGATCGTGGCGTCGCGCAGCCAGCAGAACCGGTAGTCCCAGTTGCGGACGCCGCCGAGCTTCTCCGGCAGCGACGTCGTGGCCGCGGCGACGATGCCGCCGGTCGGCGCGTACGTGAGGGCCTTCAGGGTGAGCAGCGACCGGACGACGGCGTCGCGCCACTCGCCTTCGTAGGTGCAGGCGGACACCCAGCCCCGCCAGTAACCCTCGGTCGCGCCCAGCTCGTGGGCCGGGTCGATCGGCTCCGGCGGTGGCAGGTGCGACGGGCGCCAGGTCAGGACGAACGACGTACGTTCGCCGGGACGAACGGTGAAGTCCGCGCGGGTGGACATGTTCTCCCCGCGGGTCTCGACCGGCGTACGCAGCCACACCGCGTCCGGCCCGGCGACCGCCACCAGGTCGCCCTGCTCCCGGTAGACCCACGGCACGACCTTGCCGTAGTCGAACCGCAGCCGCAGGTGCATGGTCATCGGGACCTCGCCGCGGACCCCCTCGACGATCCGTACCAGGTCGGGCGCCTCGCCGCGCGGCGGCATGAAGTCGATGAGCCGGACGACCCCGTCGGCCGTCTCGAACTCGGTCTCCAGCACCAGGGTCTCGTCCCGGTACCGCCGTCGCGTGGCCGTCACCTCGCCGGCCGGGGCGATGGTCCAGTGCCCGTTCTCCTCGTTCCCGAGCAGCGCTGCGAAGATCGCGCCGGAGTCGAACCGCGGCACGCACAGCCAGTCGATCGACCCGTTCCGCCCCACCAGGGCCGCGGTCTGGGTGTCGGCGATGATCGCGTAGTCCTCGATGGGCAGCGCCATGAGCGTGTTACGTACCCTCGAGAACCCCTGCTGTCACATTCTGAGTCGCGGTAGCGTCGCAGAATGGCCCGTCCTCGGATCGTCATCGTCGGTGCCGGCTTCGCCGGTTTCGAGACCGCCCGGACGCTCAGCCGGCTGTCCCGCGGCGCCGCCGACATCGTCATCATCAACCCCACCGACTACTTCCTGTACCTGCCGCTGCTGCCCGAAGTCGCCGCCGGCATCCTCGAACCCCGACGGGTCTCCGTGTCGCTCGCCGCGGCGCTGCCCGGCGTACGGGTGATCCTCGGCGAGGCCGACGGCTTCGACTTCAGCGCGCGGACGGTCTCCTACCGCGACCCTGACGGCGGCAAGGGCAGCGTGAGCTACCACCGGCTGGTCATCGCCGCCGGCAGCGTCAACAAGCTCCTGCCGGTGCCCGGCGTCACCGAGTACGCGCACGGCTTCCGCGGCATCCCGGAAGCGCTGTTCCTGCGCGACCACATCACCCGTCAGATCGAGATGGCGGACACCGCCGAGAACCCCGGCGAACGCGAAGCACGTTCGACGTTCGTCGTGGTCGGGGCCGGTTACACGGGTACGGAGGTAGCAGCGCAAGGTGTGCTGTTCACCGAGGCGCTGACCCGCAACCGCCCCGGCCTGCGCGGCCGTCCCCGCTGGCTGCTGATCGACACGGCCGACCGGGTGCTGCCCTCGCTGGACGAGCGTCTGGCCCGCGCCGCCGACCACGTGCTCCGGCAGCGCGGCGTCGAGGTGCTGCTCAAGAGCTCGGTCAAGGAGGCGACGCCGGACGGTGTGCACCTCAGCAACGGCGACTTCGTGCCCACCCGCTCGCTCATCTGGTGCGTCGGCGTACGCCCCGACCCGCTCGTCGCGGACCTCGGGCTGCAGACCAAGCAGGGCCGGCTGGTCGTCGACGAGTTCCTCAACGTCCCCTCCCGCCCCGAGGTGTACGCCTGCGGCGACGCGGCGGCGGTCCCCGACCTCACCCGCCCCGGCGAGATCACCGGCATGACGGCCCAGCACGCCACGCGCCAGGGCAAGACGGTCGCGCACAACATCGCCGCCTCGTACGGCCGGGGGCGGCGGCGCGCGTACCAGCACCATGACCTGGGCTTCGTGGTCGACCTCGGCGGCCTGGACTCGGCGGCGAACCCGCTCGGCGTGCCCCTCAAGGGGCTGCCGGCGAAGGTGGTCACCCGGGGCTATCACCTGCTCTCCATGCCGGGGAACCGGGTGCGGGTAGCGGCGGACTGGGTGCTGGACGCCCTGCTGCCGCGCCAGGGGGTTCAGCTCGGGCTGGTGTCGGCGACGGCGGTGCCGTTGGACAGCGCGTTCCCGCAGGCCCTGCCGGACACCGGCCTCACCAAGGTGCGCTGAGGCCGGTCGCCCCGCGCGCATGGGGGATCTGACGGTGGAGGAGCCGACGTTCATGGCGCGGTTTCTTATCGACCGGGAGGTCGACACCGAGGAGTCGGTGGCGACGTCGACGCGGTGATCGTGCCGGTGGCCGGTGTCGGTGGAGAACCCGGTGGGCCCTGTTCGTGTGGGCCGCGCGGTCAGCCGGCGGGCACGTCGTGTTCGGCGCGGTGGGCAAGTACGTCGTCCATGTGGTCTTGTGCCCAGTCTCGTATCGCTCGGGTCATGGCGTGGAGGGAGAGGCCGAGGTCGGTCAGCTGGTAGGTCACGGTGACGGGGACGGTCGGTATGACTGTTCGGGTGAGGAGGCCGTCGCGTTCGAGGGCGCGCAGCGTCTGGGTCAGCATCTTCTGGCTGACGCCGGCGATCAAGCGAGCGATCTCGGAGTAGCGCATCGTCCGCGGGCTCGCCGGCGACTGATCCGGCGGAGCCGGTTCTTCGGTCCTGTTGTCGCCGAGCGCGCACAAGATGAGCACGACCCACTTGTCGGAGATCCGGTCGAGCAGCTGCCGGCTGGGACAGACCGCGAGGAACGCGTTGTACTCCAGCTGCGTCTGCGCTCGCTCAGCGGCTTTCGTTGTTGTTGCCACCACTGTGCCTCTCGTCGGGGAGTAACGCACTGCAGGGTGCCTACTTCCCGTAGGGGAGTGGCCGCTCCAGTATTGGCCTCCGGGGCCGGGCATACCAGCCTCTGACGACACGAGAGGCAGCACCGCATGAGCGCATCTACGACCCTTCCCGGCGGCACCTGGAACCTGGGCGACTCCACGGTCACCCGGTTCGGCTACGGCGCCATGCAGCTCGCCGGCCCCTGGGTGGTCGGGCCACCGGCGGACCACGATGGCGCGGTGGAAGTGCTTCGTGCGGCGGTCGAGGCGGGCATCACTCACATCGACACCAGCGGCGCCTACGGCCCGCACGTGACCAACGAGCTGATCCGCGAGGCGCTGCACCCCTACCCTGCCTCGCTGCTCATCGCCACGAAGGTCGGCGCCGACCGGGACGCCCAGGGCGGCTGGCCCACCGCGCGCCGGCCAGAGGACCTGCGCCGCCAGGTCCAGGAGAACCTGCAGACCCTCGGCGTGGAGATCTTGGATCTGGTGAACATGCGGATGGGCGACGCCCAGGGCACCCAGCCCGGGTCGATCACCGAAGCGTTCGAGACCCTGGCCGAGCTCCAGCAGCAGGGATTGATCCGCCATCTGGGCGTGAGCAACGTCACCGCCGGTCAGGTCGCCGAGGCCCGCCGTATCGCCCCGATTGTGTGCGTGCAGAACATGTACAACCTCGCGCACCGCCACGACGACGACCTCATCGACGCCCTCGCCGGTGATCGCATCGCTTACGTGCCGTTCTTCCCCCTCGGCGGGTTCAGCCCTGTTCAGTCGCAGGAGCTTTCCACCGTCGCTGCCCGGCTCGGCACCACCCCGATGGCGGTCGCCCTGGCGTGGTTGCTGCAGCGCTCGCCCAACATCCTGCTCATCCCCGGCACCAGGTCCACCGCCCACCTGCACGAGAACATCGCCGGCGCCGGCTTGTCGTTGTCCGCGGAGGACGTGGCCGTGCTCGACCGCATCGCCCGCTGAACAGCGCCACTTCGTCGGCTGAGTGGGGCGGCCTCAGCTGCACCCGCAACTGAAGAGCCTGGAAAGGGCGACGAATTCGGCGCGGACTGCTGCAACCCGGTGTGTTCAACGGGCGTCAATGTGACGAGTCATCGATGACGTCGGCGTTGTTCACATTGGAAGGAGAAGTCATGCACAGATGGGGTCGTTCGGCGGTTTCCGCCTCCATGGCGGTCGCCGTGGGTGGGCTCATGGTGGTCTGCACCTCCTCGGCCGCCGAAGCGGCGATCGCGTGTCCCTCGGGATACGTCTGCATCTACCCGGATATCAATTACGGGGGACAGCCGTACGTCCGGCGGGCCAGCGACGGCAGCGTCTCGGATCTTCCCGACTCGATCGACGACCGGGGCAGCTCGGTCATCAACAACTCGACCCGGACGGCGCGGATCTACGTCAGCAACGGGTACAGCGGACGGCACGTGTGCGTGCGAAGCGCCATCGCCGACCTGCGGTCCTACGACATGAACGATCGGACGCGGTCGCTGAAGATCAACAACGACGCCTGCGGCTGACGCAGGGACCGGCATCGCGGCGGCCACCGGTTTCTCCGGCGGCCGCCGTGGCGGTTTTTCAGTTCGGGGAAAGGGGCGCGCCCCGATCGGCGAACGTCCAGGCGACGGAGGCGTTCGGGTAGTCCGCGGCCGGCATCACCGTCGCCCGGCCGCCATTCTGCGGATCCCAGGCCAGATAGCGCAACTGTCCATTCCCGTACAGGTCGATCCCGGCGGCGATCACGTAAGCGTCTCGTCCCTTGTCGTCCTTTCCCGCCGGATACAGATGCCATTGCACGGCGCTGTCCGACAGAACGCAGGAGCGAAGCGTCAAGGCGTTTCCGGTCAGCGCCAGACAGCGGTTCCCCTGCAGCTCATCGAGACGGACCATCCACAGCGGATGACGAAGGGGAGGCGACGCCACCAGGAAGTGAGAGCGCGTTCTCGCCCCGGAGAGCGCGATGGCATCGTCGCCGGCGGTCAGGGAGAAGTCGTCGCGGGATCTGCCGCCGATGACCGGCACCAGCTCGTACGCGCGGCTCGGCGAGAGACTCGTGTCCGAGAGTTGAACGCCGCCACCCTGGCGCGGCAGTGCAGGTCCGGCTGTGGTGGAGACGGCCGGAGGCGACGGCGTCGTCACCGAGTCGGTGGAGCTCATCGGCCACAGTGACGCCACGCCGATCGCCGCCGCGCACGCGGTCACCACGCCGCAGACGGCCGCGCCGACCCGTCGGCGGTGACGGTGAGCCGCTCGCCGGCGGACGTCCGCCGCACTGGACAGTCGCGCGGACTCCACGGCGTCGCGCATGGCGGTCGTCAGAAGCTGCTCTATCTCGGGCACTACGCCTCCACGGCGTGATCGACGTCGGTGAGCAGGTCGGCGATCGCCCGGCGCCCCCGGGCGAGCCGCGCCTTGACCGTGCCGGTCGGTGCGCCGACTTCTTCGGCGACCTCCTGAACGCTCAGACCGAGCAGGTGGAACAGGACGATGGCTCGCCGCTGGTCGGCCGGAATCTGCCGCAGGACCTGCACGATCGCGACGTGGTCCGGGCTCGTGGCCTCGATCCGGTCACTGGTCGCTCCCCGGTAGTGCGCCTTGACGCGGTTGACCGCCTTGCGCCAGTTGCTCACCGCGATGCGGTACGCGACCCGGCGCACCCACGCCTCGGGACAGTCGGACTCCCGTACCGTCTCCCATCTCTCCCAGGCCCTCAAGAAGGCTTCGGCTACCGCGTCCTCGGCGTCGGCTCGATCGCCGGTCATGAGGTAGAGCTGGCCGAACACTCTGCCCGCCGTACCGTGGTAGAACACATCGAACTCCCCGGCATCACGCATCGACGAGATCCCCTGTCGTCGTCCGTCGGGACATTGACGCCCGGTGTGGACGATGGGTTGCATCGGGTCCTCTGCTGCTGCGGCGGAGAGGGGCAATGAACGTCCCCATACCCGTTCACAGGTAATAATTCGGGCATGGCATCTCGTCGTACCGTCCTCGCGCTGACCCTCGCCGCCCTGCTGACCGGCGCCCTCGCCGCACCCCTCGGGGCCCAGGCGGCACCGGCAGGAGCGCATGCCGCCGCGGTCCGGGCAGCGGCTGCCGTGACCGCGGCGGCCCGGGCGGTGAGCGGCACCGTCGTCGCCCGGTACGACTTCGACGGTGGCCGGTCGAGCTCGATCCCCGACAACTCCGGCAACGGGCACACGCTACGGCTGATCGCCGGCAACGGCGGCACGGTCCGGGCCGTCCCGCACCGCAGCGGCCAGGCGCTGCGGTTCCCGGCGAAGTGCACCGGCAGCTGCCCGCACGCCGCCCTGCAGAGCCCCAGCTCGGCGAGCCTCAACCCCGGCACGCGGGCGATCTCGTTCGGGGCTTCGGTGCTGCTGGCGGCGAGCCAGACGAGCAAGGGCCAGAACATCGTGCAGAAGGGCTACTCGACCGAGAGCAGCCAGTGGAAGCTGCAGGTCGACGGGGCTGCGGGGCGGCCGAGCTGCGTGCTGGTCGGTGCCAACCCGGGTATCAAGATCGTGCGCAGCACCGTCTCGGTCGCCGACGGCAGCTGGCACACCGTCGAGTGCCGGCGGACCAGCACCGCGCTGACCGTGGTGGTGGACGGCGCCGTCCGGGGCAGCCGGGTGATCTCCGCGAAGCTCTCGGTGGCCAACAGCCGGCCGCTCAGCATCGGGGGCAAGGGTGCCTACTCCGACAACGACCAGTTCCACGGCATCATCGACGACGTCTGGGTGCGGATCGGTTAGGACCAGCCCGTCGCCATCGCCGTGAGGAGCTGCGCGTCCGGGGTGTCGCCGGACAGCTCCCAGGCGAAGGCGCCCGCCAGGCCGTTGCTGCGGGCGTACGCCATCTTGGTCTTGATCGTCTCGGGGGTGTCGTAGCTCCACCACTGGCCGCGGCAGAGGGCGTAGGCCGTGCCGCCCGCGGTGCCGGTCGGCGGGCAGGTCTCACGCAGGACGTCGTAGTCCTCGATGCCCTTCTCGTGGCTGCCCGCCGCGGCGCCGCTCGCCCGGCCGCCGGGGGCCGCCGCCGTCACTCCGGCCCAGCCCCGGCCGTAGAAACCGACGCCGAGCAGGATCTTGGTGCGGGGGACGCCCAGGCCGATCAGTTCGCGCACGGCAGCGTCGGTGGTCGCCGTCTCGCGCGGAATTCCCGGGTACGCCGTGAGCGGCGAGTGCGGCGCGGTGGGGCCCGGCGTGTCGCCCGTACCGAAGAAGTCGTAGGTCATGGCGCTGAGCCAGGTCGCCGGCCGGGACGCCGCGGCATAGTCGGTCGCGGTGAGCTTGCCTCGTTCGCCCGGGACCGCGGCCGTGACGAGGGCTTCCGGGCCGAGCTCGGTGCGCAGCGCGGACAGCAGCCGGGCGAGCGCATCCGGACCGCTCTTGTCGCAGGTCAGGCCGCAGGCGTTCGGGTACTCCCAGTCCAGGTCGATGCCGTCGAAGAGTCCCGCCCAGCGGGGGTCGCGCAGCAGCGTGGCGCACGAGCGGGCGAAGGCGGCCGGGTCCTTCGCCGCCTCCGTGAAGCCCTTCGAGCCGGTCCAGCCGCCGAACGACCACAGGATCCGCAGCCGCGGGTGCCGCTGCTTGAGCTTGCGCAGCTGACCGAAGTTGCCGCGTAGCCGCTGGTCCGGGGTGTCGGCGGCGCCGTCCACACTGTCCTTGGCGGCGACCGGCTTCTGCAGGTCGGCCCACGCGTCGCCGGTCGTGCAGCCGCCGCCGGTGACCTTGCCGAAGGCGTACACGAGGTGGGTGAGCCGGTCGGCCGCGCCGCTGGTGTCGACGTCGCGGACCTGGTAGTTGCGGCCGTAGACGCCCCAGTCGGTGAAGTACGCGACCACCAGGGGGGCCGTTGCGGGCGACGACGACGGCGGCGGAGCGGTCGCGGGCGGCGGCGCCGAGCAGCCGGCGAGCAGCATGACCATGCTGACGAGAACGGGTACGACCCGCACGCGGGCCTCCCCATCCCTCGCTGGTCCGGCGAACCTACCGCGAGGGCGTCGCCGACGGCTCGGCCGCTAACCCGATCGTGTAGTCCTGGATCGTGTAGCACTGCTCGTCGTCCTGGGCCTCGGACGACGGGTCGATCATGATGCGGGTCGGGTGGGCGTCGGACGGCTCCCGCTCGACCTCGACCACGTCGGCGCCCTTCTGCCTCGCGGTTTCTGCCTGCGCCTCGAGCTGGCGCAGGGTCGGCACGAGGTTGGCCAGGCGCAGCATCAGCGCCCGCCGTGCGGGGTCGTCGAGGCCTTCGGCGCGGGTCACCTTGTCGCCCACGACGGTGACCCGGAACTTGCCGATCAGGGGCTGCTCGCCGCACTCGGACGTGAGGTTGAACGCGTACTTGTCCGGGACCTTCCAGGTCGGCGGTGCCTCGTTCACGACGCTCGGCTGGGGCTCGGCGCAGCCGCCCAGGAGTGCGGCGAGAACGGCACACGGGATCAGACGACGCACAGGGCCCTCCACGGGAGTCGACGGTATAGGTCGGACGCGTACGGGCCCACCACGGTTCCCCGAGCGGGTGAGTGTCCTTCGCTACGTGGGAGGCACCGGCCGCCCCGGCTGTGCGATCGTTCTTCCGTGGCCGTAGAACGAGGGGGAAGCCGCGACGCCGAGCTGCGCGCGGTCTTCGCCTGGCCGCGTGTCCTCGACCGGGCGAAGGCCGTCATCCGCAACGGCGTGACGACCTTCGTCGTGCTGACCACCACGCTGTGGCTGATGCCGGGCGTACGCGCCACCGACGTCCTCGACACCATGGGGCTGGTCGTGCTGGTGGCGGTGGTCGGCGCCGTGCTGCGCCCGCTGCTGCTGGCCGGCGTGACGGCGCTCGGCGGCTGGGGCGCGATGCTGCTCGGCGTGATGGCGCAGGTCATCGTGATGGTGGTGGCGCTGGAGCTCGACCCGTCGAAGCGGCTCAGCGGCTGGCCCACCGTCGGCGTCGCCGCGGTGCTCGCCGTGGTCTGCGCCGCGATCTTCGACTGGATGGTCGACAGCGGCACCGAGGACACGTTCCTCAAGGAGGCGAAACGCCTCATGCGCGCGATCCGCCGGCGGCAGGCGCGCCGGGCCGGCGGGCGCTGGCTCACCGTCCGGCGCCCGACACCGGGCACCGAGGCGGGACTGCTGGTCGTGCAGCTCGACGGGGTCAGCGAGCCGGTGCTGCGCTGGGCCGTACGCGCCGGCAACCTGCCCACCATCGGCCGCTGGCTGCGCTCGGGCACGCACACGATGCGGGGCTGGCACACCGGGCTGCCGTCGACCACCCCGGCGTCCCAGGCGGGCATCCTGCACGGCGCCTCCCGCGAGATCCCCGGCTTCCGCTGGTACGAGAAGGACACCGGCAAGCTGATGGTCTCCAACCGGCCCCGCGACGCCGCGGTGATCGAGCCGCGGCTGTCCGACGGCCGGGGCCTGCTGTCCGACGGCGGCGTCAGCATCGGCAACGCGTTCTCCGGTGACGCCGCGATCAGCCTGCTCACGGTGAGCCACGCGGCGCTGCCCGGCCGCTCGGCCCGGGGCTGGGCGGCGTTCATGGCCAGCCCGTTCGGTTTCACCCGGGCCCTCGTCCTCGGCGTGGGCGAGGTCTTCACCGAGCTGCACCAGGCCCGGCTGCAGCGGCGGCGCAACCTGCAGCCCCGAGTCAGCCGGTCCGGCGCCTTCCTGGCGCTGCGGCCGGCGTCCATGCTCCTTCGCGACGTCAACGTGTCGCTCGTCGCCGAGCAGATGGCCCGGGGCGCCCCGGTGGTCTACTGCGACCTGGTCGACTACGACGAGGTGGCGCACCACGCGGGCCCCGCCCGGCCGGAGTCGATGCGCCAGCTGGAGAGCCTCGACCGGATGCTGGGGGTGCTCGAGCGGCTGCGGTCGGAGGCGGCACGGGCGTACCGGATCGTGGTGCTCTCCGACCACGGCCAGAGCCAGGGCGTGACCTTCCGGCAGCGGTACGGCGAGACCCTCGAGCAGGCGGTGGCCCGCTTCTCGGCCCCCGACCCGGCCGACGCGCCCTCGGTGCCCGCCGAGCAGGAGGCCACCAAGGAGCCGGAGTTCCCGCGCCGGCCGGTCGCCCCGGTGCTGGTGGTGTCGTCCGGCAACCTCGCCCTCGTCTATCTCACCCGCTACGCCGGGCGGCTGGACCGCGACCGCATCGACGCCGAATATCCGCAGCTGGTCAGCGGGCTGGCCGGGCATCCCGGCGTCGGCCTGGTGGTGGTGCGGGAGGGCGACGGGCCGGTGGCGTACGGGGCCGCGGGGTCGCACCGGCTGGTGGACGGCGCGGTGCACGGACAGGATCCGCTGCTGCCGTACGGTCCGCACGCCCGCGCCGACCTGCTGCGCCACCAGGAGTCCCGGCACGTCGGCGACCTCGTGCTGATCAGCGCGGTCGACCCGGTGACCAGCGAGGTGTCCGCCTTCGAGGAACTGGTGGGCTCGCACGGCGGGCTGGGCGGCTGGCAGACCGAGGCGATGCTCGTGCACCCCGCCGAGTGGCAGATCACCCAGGGGGACCTCTTCGGCCCGGACGCAGTGCACCGGCAGCTGGTGGAGTGGCTCGAACTCCTGGGCTTGCGCCCGCGTGCGCCGCGGCAGGACGAGCTGACCGCCGGCGAGCCCGATGAGGTCGTGACGGCGCGGCGGCGCGACTTTCGGACAGCCGGGATGGTTGATTGAAATGTGCGTTTCATCCACTTTGTGCGACAGACTCTCCTGACGGCCGTCGCCGCCACCACCCTCGTCACCGCCACCGGCGCCGCGCCCGCCCTCGCGGTCAGCGCCAGCCCCGAGAAGGCGCCGCTGTTCAACGGGTCCGTGTACGCGATCGCGTACCGCGGCGGCACTGTCTACGTCGGCGGGTCGTTCACCAGCGTCGCGTGGGGCGGCCGCACCTACGACCGCGCCCGGCTCGCCGCCTTCGACGCGAGCTCCGGATCGCTGCTGGCCTGGGCGCCCGCCGCCAACAGCGTGGTCCGGGCGCTCGCCGTCAGCGGCTCCTCGGTATACGCCGGCGGCTCCTTCACCCGCATCTCCGGCTCGAGCCGCGACAGCCTGGCCCGCATCGACGCGGTCTCCGGCGCCGTCGGCACGTTCTCCCACCGGGTGACCGGCGCGCCGTACGCCCTCGCGGTCGGCAACGGCCGCCTCTACGCCGGCGGCAGCTTCACCGCGGTCGACGGGAGCACCCGGCGCAACGCGGCCGCGTTCTCGCTGTCCAGCGGCGCCCTGGACGGCGGCTGGCGGCCCAGCGCCGACGACGCCGTGCACGCCCTCGCGGTCACCGGCGGCCGGGTCTACCTCGGCGGCGCCTTCCACAAGGTCAACGGGGTCAGCCGGACGCTGCGGATCGCGGCCGTGTCCCCGGCCGGCGGCGCGGTCGACCGGGGCTTCCTGCCCACGGCGCCGGCCCAGGTCAACGCGGTCACCACCGACTCCGCCGGGGTGTACGTGGCCACCGGCGGGCAGGGCGGCCGGGCCATCGCGTACACCACCGGGGGGTCGATGCGCTGGCAGCGGGTGTTCGACGGCGACGCCACGGCGGTCGCCTCGCTGGGCGGGACGATCTACGTCGGCGGCCACTTCGACCGGGCCTGCACCACGGCCAGCAACGGCGCACACGGCACGTGCACCGACGGCTCGTACTCCAGGGTCAAGCTCGCGGCGATCAGCGCCGGCGGCGCGCTGACCGGCTGGGCGCCGCAGGCGAACGGGGTCATCGGCGTGCGGACGCTGGTCGTCGACCACAACCGCGGCGCCCTCGGAGCCGGCGGCGACTTCACGACGATCGCCGGCCAGAACCGCAAGCGGTACGCCTCGTTCGACTGAGCGCGGAGGTCTCGCCCGCTCCGGCTATAACTGTGCAGTGCGGATCACGACGCTCGGGCCGCTGGCCATCGACGGGAAACCGGTGCGGGGCGAGCGCCTCGCCGCGGTGATCCGCGAGCTGGTCGGCGCCCGCGGGCGGGCCGTCTCCCCGGCCGGGCTGATCGACGCCGTCTGGCAGGGCGAGCCGCCGGAGGACGCCGGCGGGGCCGTGCAAGCGCTGATCTCCCGGGTCCGGCGGCTGGGTGTGCCCGTCGTCGCCGGCCCCGGCGGTTACCGGGTGCCGGCCGGCCAGGTCGAGACCGACGTCGTCGCCGCCCGGGGGCTGGCCGACCGGGCGCGGGCCGCGCTCGACGACGGCGACCCGCAGCTCGCCCGCCGCGAGGCGGACGCTGCCCGGGCGCTGTTCCCGGAGATTCCCGAGCTCGCGGACGCCGAGGCCGCCAGGCTGTTCGGCGACGTGGCCGCGGTCCGCGCCGAGGCCGCGCTCGCCGGTGCGGGGGCGTACGACGAGGCCGACCTGCGCCTGCTGGCCGGCCGCACCCCACCCGACGAGCCGGCCGCGGCACTGCTGGTCCGGGTGCTGGCCGCCCAGGGCCGCGAGGCCGAGGCGCTGGAGGTCGTGGAGCGGCTGCGTGCCGAGCTGGCCGACCGCTACGGCGCCGATCCCTCGCCGGTGGTCGCGGAAGCGCACCTGGCCCTGCTGCGCGGCGAGCTGACCCGCGGGACGCGACCCCGGCGCCCGGCCCGGGTGACGATGCCCGGCTCGTGGCGGCGGCCCGGCACCGCGTTCTTCGGGCGCGAGGACGACGTCGCGGCCGTGACCCGGGAGCTGACCGAGGCGCCGCTGGTGACGGTCGTGGCGACCGGTGGCGCCGGCAAGACCCGGCTCGCCGCCGAGGTGGCCCGCCGGGCGCCGGGCGCCGTCCGCGTGGTCGAGCTCGCCGGTGTGCGTACCCCCGCCGAAGTGCTGCCCGTCGTCCTTGCGGCGCTGGGCGGGGCGGAGACCGCCGGCGGCACCCACGGACTGAGCCTCGAACGCCGGGTGCTGTCCCCGCGCGAGCGGCTGGGCGTGGTCGCGGGCGAGCTCGACGGCCTGGTGGTCCTCGACAACTGTGAGCACGTCCTGGACGCGGCGGCAGCGGTCGCCGCCGATCTGCTCGCCGCCACGGACGAGCTCGCGGTGCTGGCCACCAGCCGGGCGCCGCTGGGCCTGGCCGGCGAGCAGGTGCACCGGCTCCGGACCCTGCCCGACGCCGAGGCGCTGCACCTGCTCGAGGCGCGCGCCCGGGCCGGCGGTGCCGCGGTCACCTGGGACGAGGACCGGGCGCTGGCCCTCTGCCACCGCCTCGACAACCTGCCGCTGGCGCTCGAGCTGGCCGCGGCCCGGCTGCGGCACATGCCCATCGACGACGTCCTGGCCGGCCTCTCCGACCGGTTCGCCCTGCTCGACGACGCGCTCCGCGGACTGCCCGAGCGGCACGCCAGCCTGTGGGCCATGGTGGACTGGAGCCGGGAGCTGCTCGCACGGGCGGAACGTGACCTGCTGCAGCGGCTGGCCGTGATCCCGGCGCCGTTCACCGCCGAGGCGGCCGCCGCGGTCGCCGGAACGCCGGACGTGCGCCGCGGCCTGGCCGTCCTGGCCGAGCAGTCCCTCCTCACCCTGGACGAGGGCGAGGGCGGCCCGGTGCGGTACCGGATGCTGGAGACCGTCCGGGAGTACGGCGAGGCCCGCCTCGGCGACCGTACGGCCGCGATGACCGGCCTCGTGGCGTGGGCGCGTACGCGCGCCGTGGAGCTGGCCGCCGACCACATCGGACCGCGTCAGCTCGAGGCGCTGGCCGCCACCGCGCAGGAGCAGGAGAACCTGGTCGCCGCGCTGCGCTGGGCCGTGGACCACGACGACGAGCCGGCCGCCGTCGACATCGCCGGGGCGGTCTTCGAGCTGTGGGCCGTCCGGGGGCTGCATCTCGAGGTCTCGTCCTGGGCCAGGACGCTGCTGCGGGTGGACGACCCGGTGGCCCGGAGCCGCTCCGCGATCGCGTGCGGCCGCAAGAGCGGGCGGCCCCTGCCCGACGCGGACCGGCTCGCCTGGTTGTGCCTGATCGCCGGGATCAACAGCGGCATCACCGGTCCCGTCCGGCTGACCGCGCTGATCCGGCGCGCGCTGAACGTGCTGATGGCCGAGCGGCCGGCCGAGGTGTCGCCCCGGAACAGGGCGCTGGCCGAGTCACTGCCCTCGTTCGACCGGTTCGACGGGGACGAGAGTCTGCGCGGCGCGGAGAAGCTGATCGGCGACCCGGACGCGTACGTGCGCGCGATCGGCTTCTTCGTGCGGGCGGTGCTGCGGGAGAACGGCGGGATGCCCGGCGACTCGGTCGTCGACGCGGAGAATGCGTACGCGCTCTTCGAGAGCGCCGGCGACCACTGGGGTATGGCGATGACCGCCCAGGCCGTCGGACACTCCTACTCGGCGCGGCGGGACGTCTCGGTGACCTGGCTGGCGCGCAGCGTACGGCACATGGACCTGGTCGGCGCCGCACAGGACGCCCGGTCGATCCGCGTGGTGCTCGACGCCCGGCTGGCGCTGGACGGCGACGCGGACGCCGAGCGGAGGCTGCGCGCGACGGCGATGTCCCCGCAGGCGGATCCGGGTGACGCGGCCCAGGCCCACCTGGGGCTGGCGCATCTGGCGTGGGAACGGGGGGATCACGCCACGACCCTGGCGTACACCGACGCCGTCGTCCGGCTGGCCACCGACGTGTCCACGCCCATGCCCGACCCGCGGGTCATGTTCCGGGTGGCGGCCGCCATGCTGTACCTCACCGTCGCGGCCGACCATCCGGTGGAGCGCGCCGACGCCTCCGCGGCCGGGCTCCTGGCGCAGGTCCGCGCCGAGACGGTCGCCTCCCACGACATCCCGCTCTCGGGTGCGTGGGCGCTGGGCGGGGCGGCGCTGGCCGCGTACCGGGGGGACGACGACCGCGCCCGCGAGCTGTGGGCGCTCGCGACCAGGGCCGGAGGCGCCACGAGCATGCTCGTTCCGCCGGGGTACGGCGGCCGGCTGACGGCGGCCCTCGGGGACGAGGACCGCCGCCGCGCGTTGCTGGACGGGCTGCAGGGCACGCCCGCCGCCGCCATCGTCGTACGCATCCGGGAGTTGATGGACCGGGTGCTGGCGGACGGCTGACCGGCCCGCGTTACAGCGAGAGCAGTGCCAGGACCTGGTTGAGCAGGTTGGCGATCAGCGGCAGCGGCAGGGGCAGGCCGCCGTCGAGCAGGCCGACGATCGCGCAGAGCAGGTTGCCGAGCAGGTTGCCCGGGCCGGAGACCGCGGTGATGTCCAGGACCACCCGGTTCAGGTGGACCTGCAGGCCCAGCAGGTCGAGGTCCAGCGGGCCGAGCACGAGGTGCAGGACCGGGCAGACGGCCTGGACGCCGACGCCGCCGCTGGGCAGGGTGACGGGCAGCGTGACGGTGCTGTCCGTGGTGCCGACCTGGCTGCCGGCGGAGTCGGTGAGGATGCTGTGCAGGGTGCCGGTCGCCAGCAGGCGCTCGCCCTGGGCCACGAAGCGGGTCGGCGTGAAGGTGCCGGTCACCGCGCCGGTGCCGCCGAGGGCGTCGGTGAAGGTGCCGCTGACCTGCGAGGTCATTGTGCCTGCCGCGGCGCGGGGAGCGGCGGGGGCGGCCGGTGCGGCGGCCGCGGAGACGCCGGTGGCCACCACGGCGGAGAGCGCGAGTGCGCCGGCGAGCAGTGCCTTCGTGAGCTTGTTCGGTCGCATTCCGGGGGTCCCTTCCATCGATGAACATCTTCGGGCTGCCCCTTGCCCGGTCGTTTCCGGCCCAATCAGCAGATCTATCGATGGAAACTCATTTGGTGCGATGTTGACGTTGAGGTGGTGAATGCGGCTTTTGGGCGCAATGATCTCCGCAGCCGTCGAGGGCGGTCGCGTTCATCGAAGAGGGCCGCAGAAGGACCCCGGATGTCGCGGGCGCCTGAACGGGCACTCGGGCATCAAACGGGTACAGGGTCCACCTGCGGCCCAAACCTGTCAAGACCGGACTCACACCTTCTTCCGGTACGCCCGCAGCGCCAGCGGCATGAAGATCAGCACGAAGCCGGCGCACCACGCGAGCGTCCACCACACATGGGTGCCGAGCGGCGTACCGAGGAACAGGCCCCGGACCGCCCCGACGAGGTGCGTCAGCGGGTTGACGTCCACGAAACCCTGCATCCAGCCCGGCAGCGTGTCGGCGCTCACGAACACGTTCGACGCGAAGCTCAGCGGCATGATCAGGGCGAACATCAGCCCCTGCACGGCGCCGGGCGTACGGACCTTCATCGCCACGAAGACCGGCAGCCAGCTCAGGCAGAGCGCGAACAGCACCGCCAGCAGGCCGCCGGCGAGCGCGCTCAGCGGATCGGTGGTGATCCGGAAGCCCATGACGTAGCCGAAACCCACGGTCATCACCGTGACGATCGCGTACCGCACGATGTCGCCCAGCACCGCCCCGAGCAGCGGCGCCGACCGGGGCACCGGCAGCGACCGGAACCGGTCGAAGATGCCCTTCGCCAGGTCGGTGTTGAGGTTGACGCCGATCGCGATGCAGCCGGTGGCGATCGTCTGCGCCAGGATGCCGGGCAGCAGGTACTGCAGGTAGTCGTGGGTCGAGCCGGCGACCGCGCCGCCGAAGACGTACACGAAGATGACCAGGAACAGCACCGGCTGCAGGGTCACGTCGATGAGCGCCTCGGGCGTCCGCCAGGTCTTGATCAGGCTGCGCTTCGTGAGCGCGAGTGAATGCCGCAACAGCCGCAGCGGGCGTGGTTGCGGTGTCGCGGCCACCGGCCGCAGCGGCGCCGGGGTGCGGGGGCCGGTCAGGAGCGTGGTCATGCGGGCACCTCTTCCTTGGCAGTGAGGGTGAAGAACACCTCGTCGAGGCTCGGGAGGTGCAGGGAGAGCTCGACGACCGCGATGCCCGCGGCCGCCAGGCGGGCCACCGCCTCGGTCATCGCGGCGTCGCCGCCGACCGGGACGGCGAGCACGCCGGTGCGGATCTCGTCGGCCGCCGCGCCCGACGAGACCTCGGAGAGGATCGCCGAGGTCCGGGCCAGATCGGCCGGATCCGCCGGGCGTACCTCGAGGGTCTGACCGCCGACCACCCGCTTGAGGCCGTCGGGGGTGTCGTGGGCGATCACCCGGCCGTGGTCGATCACGGTGATCTCGTCGGCGAGCGCGTCGGCCTCCTCCAGGTACTGCGTGGTGAGCAGGACCGTCGCGCCGCCCGCGACGAGGGTGCGGACCACGTCCCACATGTCCTCGCGCTTCGCCGGGTCCAGGCCGGTGGTCGGCTCGTCCAGGAAGATCACGTCGGGCGAGCCCACCAGGCTCGCGGCCAGGTCGAGGCGCCGGCGCATGCCGCCGGAGTACGTCTTCGCCATCCGGTCGGCGGCATCGGTGAGGTCGAACCACTCGAGCAGCTCGGTCGCCCGGAGGCGGGCACCCTTGCGGCCCAGGTCCAGCAGCGTGCCGAACAGCTCCAGGTTCTGCCGGCCGGTGAGGTCCTCGTCGACCGACGCGTACTGGCCGGTGAGGCCGATCGCCTGGCGGACCCGCTCGGCGTCGCGCACGACGTCGAACCCGCCGATCCGGGCGGTGCCGGCGTCCGGCACGAGCAGGGTGGACAGGATGCGGACGGCGGTGGTCTTGCCCGCGCCGTTCGGGCCCAGCACGCCGAGCACCGTGCCGCGCGGCACGGCGAGGTCGACGCCCTGCAGCGCCCGGGTCTCGCCGAAGCGCTTGACGAGGCCCTCGGCCTCGATCATCAGATCTGTCATGCCGGTCAGCGTGCGCCGCCCCGCTGACACGGCACCGACACGGCGCCGACACGGCACCTACAGCTTGTCGCGCAGCCCCCGCGCGATCACGTCCCAGTAGCGGCCGGGCACCACCCGGGCCAGCAGGTCGGCCGCCTTGGCCGCCCTCGTGATCACCAGTCGCGGCTTGCGCGCCTGGACCGCGGCGACGATCTGCTTCGCCGCCTCCTCCGGAGGCAGGGTCAGCGCCTTCTCGCTGAACCGCCGGATCTGCTCTGCCTGCTCGCCGTCGAGGTCCGGGCCGCTGATCCGGGCGTTGGTGGCGATTCCGGTACGCACACCGCCGGGGTGCACGACGGTCAGCCCCACCCGCCCGGCCAGCTCGTGCCGCAGCGCCTCGGAGAACCCGCGCACGGCGAACTTGCTGGTGGCGTACGCGACCTGGGCCGGCGGCGCGATGAGCCCGAAGAGGCTGGAGATGGTGACGACGTGCGAGCCGGGACGGTCGAGCAGCTGCGGCAGGAACGCCTTCGTGGTCCGCACCACGGCGTGCAGGTTGATCTCCATGAGCCAGTCGAAGTCCTTCATGCTGACCTGCTCGAAGGTGCCGCTGAGGGCCACCCCGGCGTTGTTGACCAGCAGGTCGGTGCCGCCGTGCCGGTCGGCCACCGCCGCGGCGAGGTCCAGCCGGTCGCCGCCGTCGGACAGGTCCACCACGTGGGTGCTGACGTCCTGGGCGCCGATCTGCCGGGCGAGCGCGGCCACCCGGGCCAGCCCGTCGGCGTCCTTGTCCACCAGCGCGAGCACGGCCCGCCGCTTGGCCAGGTCTGCGGTCAGCGCGGCACCGATGCCGTTCGCGGCCCCGGTGATCACGCACGTACGTCCGGCGAACGCGAACCGTTCCAAGGTGGTCATCCGCCGATTATGCCGCCGGCGGAGAAGTCACAACCGCCCCCTGGGGAACGCACAGCCACCCCATAGCCCGTCCGGCCAGTCTCGTCGGTAGCTCACCCGCCGACCGAGGAGACCGCACGATGCCTGACCGTCCGACCGAGCACCCCACCGTGATCGACGCCCACCCGGTGATCGCGCCGCCCTCGGGTCCCGAACCGGCGACCGCTGCCTGGGCCGCCCCTCCCGGCGGCGGATCCGGCATGCCACCGGAATGGGGCGCCCCCGCCGCGGCGGACGTTCCCGCCCGGGCCGGAAGTGGCGGGACCGGCAGGAGAAAGCTCGCTGTGGCCGGCGCGATCGCCGCGGCGGTCGTGGCCACGGCCGGAGTAACCGCCGCCGTGGGCGCCTCCGGCAACGACACCCCCGCGTCGGCAGTCGCTCCGGGAGCCGCCGCGGGTTCCGCACCCGGCAACGCTCAGGACCTGCTCGGCGGCGGGCGAGGACCGTTCGCCGGCAGCCGCGGTGGTGCCCTCATGGGCGCGCTGCACGGCACCTACGTGGGCCCCGACGGCAACGGCGGCTACGTCACCCAGGAGACCCAGACGGGGACCGTCTCGGCGGTCACCGCGACGTCCCTCACCGTGAAGAGCGAGGACGACTACAGCAAGACGTACGTGATCAGCAACGCGACCGCGGTCGACAATGGCGCCGACCAGACCTCCGACGTGGCATCCGGCCACACCGTCCGCGTCACGGCAACGACATCAGGAAACACCGCGTCCGCCACGACGGTGACGGACGCCGACCTGGCACCCGCCCAGGGTGGCACACCCGGTGGCGGCCCCCTGCAAGGCGGCACACAGGGCGGCGCTCCGCTGGACGGCGGCACCCAGGACGGCGGACTTCCGGACGGAGGCAGCCAGGGCGGGGTCACGCAAGGCGGGACCGCGACGGGAACCTGACCCGGCAGAACACCGCCGCCTCTCGTGCAGGTGTCCGCTCGTAAGCAGCAGGGCCAGGTCGAAGAAGTCCGCGTCTCGGGATCAGGGCAAAAAAACCCCCGCCGCGTCACGAATCAAGTTCGGAGAGGCAAGTGCGGGGGAGTACGTCCGCTAGTTTAGCGCTGTGGTCATTCTCTGTCTATTCAACGCCGGATGACCCTCCAAGGGCCCCAGCGCACTGCGCTGGAGAAGGCTATCTCACCTGATCGGTTGCACACCTACCGCAGCGAAGCGGCTTCCCGGGGGTGTGACCATCTCGATCTGTATGTCTGGGATCGCGACACGGCTGCAGCTGCCATGGCGGACATCGCCATCCTTGAGGTGGCGATGCGTAACGCGATGAACGATGCATTGGCACGGTTAGCAGGTCGACCCGACTGGTACAGCGTGGAGCTCGGGCTCGACGACCGTTCCCTCAAAGCGGTCGCCAAGGCGTGGGTCGAGGTGCCACCCGCTCGCCGCACACCAGGACGCGTAGTCGCACAACTGATGTTCGGCTTCTGGCGCAACCTGCTGGAGGTCGGAGGTCATTACGGAGCAGGTCCACGCCGGCAACAGGCCAGGTACGAGACGCTCTGGGTTCGGGAAATCAGCAAGGCGTTTCCCGGGGGACGTGCAGAAGCCAGGACGACCGGCGGGCAGTTCACCCGCGCGTGGACCTTGGGCGTCGTCAAGGAGGTACATGCCCTGCGTAATCGGGCCGCCCACCACGAGCCCTTGGTCAAAGGGTTCCCCATGCCGGGCGAGAACCGGCGACTTGCACTCCAGCAAGGCCTTGATGCCTGCCTGAAACTGAGTCGGCTGCTCGATAGAGACCTCGCTGGCTGGCTGTCAGCGAACAGCCAGCTGGCTCAGGCACTCACTCGGGCTCCGTAGAAATCCAGCCGCGAACACCGCAGCAGTGCGGTCGACTCGGCCGACGAGATGCAGCGATCCGCCGTGCGTTCTACGGATCGACCACGGGAGCGGTCACGACCACGGCCGAGGGCGGGAGTCGGTTATCGCGTTGGATGCGGACACCGCGCCCGCAGGGCGGGACCGCGACGGGAACCTGAACCCGGCAGAAGGCCGCCGCCACCCGTGAGGCGCAGACGCCGGTGCTGCGGTTGGCCAGCACCGGCGCGCGTACCTATGAAAGGCCCGCCTACGACAAGCCGGCACCGTCTGAACGAGATCAAGTGTGACGTGCCGCTGTTTCGCGGGATGTCGCCGTGGCCGCGTCCCCCGACTCGGGAGCCGGATCAAGGTTCCCTCGGTCGCGTTGTTTTTCTCGGCGGACCATGTCGGCGAGCAGTTCCTTGTCGTATTTCGCCTCCGCGGCCCGGGCGCGCTGCCGGGCCTTGTCGGCGCGCACCACCGCCTTCTTGCGCTGCTTGACCAGCTCGGCGCGGCGCTTGCCGGCCGCCTTGAGCGAGCGCTTGAGCCGGGCCGCCTCCTCGGTGGTGCGGCGCAGCGCCTGCTGCTGTTCCTCGCTGAGCGTGGCGATCGTCTTGAGCTGGTTGTCGATGGCGGTCACTGCCGCGCGGGCCTTGTCGGCGGCCGCTTCGGCGGCGCCCGCCTTGTCCCGGCGACGGTCCAGTGGCTTGGCCGGTGCATTCACGGCTATCACTCCCATCCGGTTTCACTTGTCCCTACCCGGACGGGCGGCGGTCAAGCCTCCTTGTTCACCGTCTCCGCGGTGCGGGCCCGGCGCTTGCGGATGTGGCGCAGGTGCAGGAACGCGTAACCGCCGACGGCCAGCACCACGGCCGCGATCGCCCACCACTTGTACCGGTGGGCGTGGTCGATGATCTCGACCAGGTGGGTGCCGAGCACGTAGGCGATGGTGGTCCACCAGCCCACCCAGAGCGCGGCGCCGATCGCGTTGTAGATCAGGAAGGTGCGCCAGGGCATCGCCGTGATGCCCGCGATCACGCCGTTGAGCTGCCGGAGGCCGTCGATGAAGCGGGCTACCACGATGATCCGGTTGCCGCGGCGGGCGAAGAACTTCTCGGCGCGCTCGAGCCGGGCAGGGGTGACGAAGATGTACTTGCCGAAGCGGTGCACGGCCTTGCGGCCCCCGCGGACGCCGATCCAGTAGCCGACGTTGTCGCCGAGCACGGCCGCCACGAACGAGACCGCGGCGACCGCGAAGATGTCCAGCCGGCCCCAGCTCGAGTAGATCGCCGCGGCGACCATGATCGTCTGGCCGGGCGCGGGCACCCCGAAGCTCTCCACGCCGATGACCCCGGCCACCGCGAGGTATCCCCAGCGGTCCAGGATCGGAGCGACTCCGTGCAGGAAGCTCGGCAGGTCGTCGGTCGGCGGCATGGGCTCGGGGCTCCCGTCATCGGTGTCGGGCCGGCGGCTCCGACCTCACACCGTATCCAGCGGCCGGCTGCACAAACACACAGGTGCCCCGACGATCCCTCGCCGGGGCACCCCTTGTCCCGCTTCCGCGGGGAATGCAACTTAGTTCTGTGGAGGTACGTCACCCGGGCCGCTGCCCCAGGTGAGGCTGGGCGTGGTCGCCAGGGTGTAACTGAGCTTGCCGCCCGCGGTGACAGCCGACGCCGGGAGCCAGCCCTTGGTGGTGGACGTGCCGTCGACCGTCAGCCTCTGGACGTAGATCGCCTTGGCGTCGCTGCGCGGTGCCTCGATCGTCAGGTCCTTGCCGCTGCCGAGGTGAACCACCGCCCGCGGGAAGAGCGGGCTGGTGAGGGCCAGCTCGGCGCGGGTCGGCACGGTCGGGTAGAGGCCGAGGGCGGAGAAGACGTACCAGGCGCTCATCGTGCCGGCGTCGTCGTTGCCGGGGATGCCGCCGGTGCCGTTGCTCCACTTGGCGTCGATGATCGCCCGGACGGTCTCCTGCGTCTTGTACGCGGCGCCGAAGTAGTTGTAGAGGTACGGCGTCTGGATGTCCGGTTCGTTCGTCGCGTCGAACTTCGTTCCCTTCGTGGCGCTGAGGTCGAACGTGCCGTCCGGGTTGCGGAAGAACGCGTCCAGGCGTTCGACGGCGGTCTTGTTCCCGCCCATCTTCTGCGCCAGCGTCACCACGTCGGAGTAGACCATCCAGGTGTACTGGGCGCTGCTGCCCTCGACGAAGCCCGTGCCGGTGGACGGGCTGAAGCCCTCGGCCCAGGTGCCGTCGCTGTAGCGGTCGCGCATCCAGCCCACCGCCGAGCCGTCCGCCGGCACGGGGGTCGGCACGGCCGGGTCGGCCAGCTCCAGCTCGGCGAGCTGCACGATCGGTGCGCCGCCGTTCGCGGTGACGTTCAGCCGGTAGTACGCGTACGGCTTCGGGTAGGCGACCTCGTACTCCTTGGTCTGGCCGCGCTTGTCGAAGCTCTGGCCGGTACGGGTGTCGACGGTCGTCCACGTGGTGCCGTCCGCCGAGCCCTGCAGCTCCCAGTTCTTCGGGTCGCGCTCGGGTACGTCGTTCGCGGAGGTCAGGGCGTACCGGTTGACGGTCAGCGGGGAGCTGAGCTTGGCCTGCACCCAGCCGGTGGTGGCGAAGGTGAGCCACTTGGTGCCCTTGTCGCCGTCGAACGCCTGGGCCTTGCCCTCCCAGGGCGCGTTCTCGCCGCTCGCCTGGATCTCGGTGATGCGTTCCCGCACGTTGTGCTCGAGGCCGGGGTCGGCCTTGGCGTCCTCGTCGAAGACGTTGCGCCAGGTGTGCGAGCGGCGCAGGAACTCGGCGTGGCCGGCGTCGTCGCCGAGCGCCTTGGCGAGCTCCGCGAGGCCGTAGTCTGCCGCGGCGTCCTCGAGGGTCTCGGCGGCGCCGCCCCAGCAGTGGCAGTCGTCCGCGGGGACGTAGCCGAGCGCCAGGTACTTGTCGAGGGCCGGGCGCTGGCCGACGCACTCGACGTTGCAGCCGGCGTCGCTGGAGTCGTTGGCCGTGGGGACCGTTGCCGCGTGCACCAGGGACTCGTACGCGCCCCGCACGTCGAAGTCGCGGGCGCCGAACGCGTACATGCCGGCCACCGCCGCCGCGGACGGGTCGCCGGACATGACGGCGGTCTTGCCGTGCTGCAGCAGCCAGCGGTCCCATTCGCCGTCGCGCTGGGTGGCGTAGTTGTACAGGCTCTGCGCGTAGTCGCTCGCCATCTTCGGGTTCAGCAGGGCCAGCAGCTGAACCTGAGCGCGGTACACATCCCAGCCGGAGAACGTCCCGTATTGAGCCTTCTGTCCTGTGGATAACGTGTGGATTTCGTCGTCGGCGCCGTAGTAGCTGCCGTCCACGTCGCTGGTGAGCGTCGGTTCGAGCATCGAGTGGTAGAGCGCCGTGTAGAACGTCGTCTTCTGGTCCTCGGTGCCGCCGCCGATGCCGATCTTCTTCAGCTGCTGCGACCACGCGGCGCGCGCGCCGGCCTGGATCGCACCGAAGCTGAGCCGCTCCGGGGACTCCGCCGCCAGGTTCTTCTCCGCGCCCGCGAGGCTCACGTACGAGATGGCGACCCGCATCGACACGGCCGTCGTGCCCGGGGCGAAGGTGACGTACCCGCCGGAACCCTTACCGGCGTTCGGCCGGCCCGTGCTGCTGTACCCGCTGCCGCCCTGCGCGTCCGTGCCGCCCGGGGTGAGCGTCGTGTCCTTCCACGTGCCGGTGGTCGCGAACGGCTGGTCCAGCTTCGCGACGAAGTGCAGCGTGTAGTACGCGTGCGAGTTGTTCGTGCTCTGCGGGCCGCAGAAGTTGCCGGCGCTGACCGAGCCGGTGACCGTACGCGTGGCCGCGTCGATGTGGACCGTCGCATCCTCGCTGCCGGTCTCCGACAGCGACGTGCGGAACAGCAGGCCGGCCGTCTTGTCCGCGGGGAACGTGAACCTGCCGAAGCCGGTGCGCGGCGTGGCCGTCAGCTCCGCGCCCGCGCCGCTGTCCAGGCCCACCTTGTAGTAGCCGGGCTTGGCGACCTCGTTGGCGTGCGAGAACGTGCTGGCGTAGACGGCGTCGGTGGCGTCCGCGGTCGGCGAGGTCTCCACCGCCCCGACGTGCGGCATGATCGGGATGTCCCCGTTCGCGCCGGAACATCCCACGCCGCTGAGGTGGGTGAGGCTGAGCCCGCGGATCCGGGTGGCCGTGTACTGGTAGCCGCCCGGCGCCGGGGTCGACAGCTGGTTCCCGCGCGACGTCTGCGGGCTCCACGCCAGCATGCCGAACGGAGTGACCGCCCCCGGATAGGTGTTGCCCAGGTTCGTGGTGCCGATGAGCGGGTTGACGTATGCCGCCGGCTCCGCGACCAGGGGCGGCAGGGCCGCGGCATGCGCGGCGACGGATATCGGCACGGTCAGGACCGCCCCCGCGAGGGCGGCGACGGTACGGCGTCCGAGCATGCGAGTCCCCCTGATGACATCGATGTCAGGCCATGTCGAGGGTCAGCTTCTATCGACCTCGTCCGATGTGTCAACCCGATCTTCGGCCGCCGGAGTTGAACTGCTCGGGCCCCGGATCCGTTCTCCACTGACGGAACGTCCTGGAGGAGGGCCCCCGTCTTGTCTGTTTCCATCCGCGAAGCGCTCGTCGCCCGCTTCCGCCGCCCCGCCGCCGCCCCCGCGGCAGACCCGGAGCCGGCGACCGAGCCCTCGCAGACCGAGACGGCCTCGCAGAGCGAGACGCCATCGCAGAGCGAGACGGAGGCGACGTCCCCGCCGGCCGGCCGCGTACGCCGGATCGCCGGCCGGGCGCTGACCACCGGCGCGATCGTCCTGATCTTCGCGGCGCTGATCCTGCCCAACGTGCTGAGCCGGTTCCACAAGCCCGGCACGTACTTCCGCCTGCCGATCGAGGGCTTCCTCGCCATCGGGCTGCTGCTCCTGCTGCCCGGCCGGTGGAAGCGGATCGTCGCCGGCGTGCTGGGAGCCGGCCTGGGCCTCCTCACCGTCGAGAAGGCCCTCGACATCGGCTTCTACAAGGTCCTCGCGCGCCCCTTCGACCCGGTCCTCGACTGGGAGCTCTTCGGTGACGCCCGGAACTTCGTCCGGGAGTCGGCCGGCAAGGGTGCCGAGATCGGCGCGCTGATCGGCGTGATCGTCCTGGCCGTGGCCGTCGTGGCGCTGGTGACCCTCGCGGCGCTGCGGATCGCGAAGGTGACCGCCCGGCACCGCCAGGCCACCGCCCGCACCGCGCTGGCCGGCACCGCCGCCTGGGTCGTCTGCCTGATGCTGGGCGTGCAGCTGTTCAACAACATCCCGGTCGCGGCGCGCAGCAGCGCCCTCTACGCCTGGGACCGCGCCCACTCGGTCAAGCGCGGACTGAACGACGAGAAGAACTTCGCCCGCGAGGTGAAGGTCGACGCCTTCGCCGCCACCGCGCCGGACCAGCTGCTCACCGGGCTCCGCGGCAAGGACGTCATGATCACGTTCGTGGAGAGCTACGGGCGCTCCGCCGTCGAGGACCCGGCGCTGAACCCCGGCACGGTCGAGGTGCTCGACGAGGGCTCGGCGACGCTCGCCAAGGCGGGCTTCGTGGCGAAGAGCGGCTGGCTCGGCTCGCCGACCTCCGGTGGCGGCAGCTGGCTGGCCCACTCCACGCTGCTCTCCGGGGTGTGGATCAACAACCAGAAGCGCTACCGCAACCTCATGGCCAGCGAGCGGCTCACTCTGACCAGCCTCTTCAAGAAGGCCGGCTTCGACACCATGAGCGTGATGCCCGGCGCCACCCGCGCCTTCCCGGAGGCCAACTTCTACGGCTACAACCGGGTCTTCGACTCCCGCAACACCGGGTACGTCGGCCCGAAGTTCACCTGGGCGCCGCAGCCGGACCAGTACACGCTCTCCTGGTTCGAGAAGAACGTCCGCGGCCCGGCGCACGCGCCGATGTTCGTCGAGATGCCGCTGGTGTCGAGCCACACCCCGTGGGCCCCGCTGCCCACCTTCATCGACTGGAACGACGTCGGTGACGGGGCCGTCTACCACCAGATCAAGGCGGACGCCAAGAAGCCCGGCGCGGTGTGGAAGGACCCGAACAAGGTCAAGCGCGAGTACAGCCGCTCGATCCAGTACACGCTGACGACGGTCATCTCGTACCTGGAGAAGTTCGCCGACGAGAACACCGTCATGGTCGTCCTCGGCGACCACCAGCCGGCCCCCATCGTGGTCGGCGACGGCGCCAGCCGGGACGTGCCGATCACCATCGTCGCCAAGGACAAGAAGGTGCTGGACCGGGTCGCCGACTGGAACTGGACCGACGGCCTCAAGCCGGCCCACGACGCCCCGGTCTGGCCGATGAACCAGTTCCGCGACCGGTTCCTGACCACGTTCGGCCCGGGCACCGGGGACGTCAGCCGGGCCCTGTCACCGCCTCGCCGCTAGGAAGCACCGACCAGCTGCACGGCGCGAGCTCCACGGTGCCGCCCGAGGGGGCCGGCACCGTGGCCGGCTTGGGCGCGGCGTTCAGGGCGATGACGAGCGCGTTGCCGTCGGCGTACGCCTCGTAGACGAACTGTTCGTTGGTCAGGTGCAGTGTTCGCGTACGGGCCCGGTGCAGCCAGGCGTTGCGCCGCCGCAGGGCGATCAGCTCCTGGTGGATGCGGTGCAGCTGCCGACCGTACGGGGCCAGTCCGGCGGGCTCGGCCGGGAAGGGCGGGCGCACCGCGTCGTCGCCGCCGGCGCGGTCCTCCTTGACGCCGCGGAAGCCCTGCTCGTCGCCGGAGTAGATGCTCGGGGTGCCGCCGACCGTCAGCAGCACCGCCACGGCGAGCGGCACCAGCCGTTCGTCGCCGAGCCTGCTGGCCAGCCGGGTCACGTCGTGGTTGCCGACGAAGGTCTGCGGCACGAAGGTGTCGAGGAAGCCGTTGTGCCGCTCCAGGGCCCAGCTCAGCTCGAAGAAGTTGGCCGACTCGAGCGAGCTCCAGATCGCCTTCCACAGCTCGTACTGGGTGACCGAGTCCAGCGTGGACAGCTCGACGATGGCCGGGTAGTCGCCGTGGATCACTTCGCCGAAGACGTACGCCTGCGGGAACTCGGCCCGCACGCGGGGCAGCACCTTCGCCCAGAACGCGGGTGGTACGGCGTACGCCGCGTCCAGCCGCCACCCGTCGGCGCCGCGCCGCAGCCAATGCGTCATGACCTCGACGACGTAGTCGACGACGGCCGGCTCCAGATGGTTGAGCGTGACCAGGGCGTCGTGCCCCTCGAACGTCACGAACTCGCCTCCGCCGCGCCGGCGGAACCAGCGTGCGGTGGCGGCGGCCTCGCCCTGGGCGAGAACGTCCTGGAACGCGGGATGTCCGCGCCCGACGTGGTTGAAGACGCCGTCCAGGACCACCCGCAGGCCCCGCTGGTGCGCCGCGGCGATCAGCGCGTCGAAGTCGCCGTCGTCGCCCAGCCGGGGATCGATGCGGAAGTGGTCGAGGGTGTCGTAGCCGTGCGTCTCGGCGGCGAAGATCGGCCCGAGCAGCAGCCCGGAGGCGCCGAGCTCGATGACGTAGTCCAGCCAGGCGCCGAGCCGCCGCAGCCCGCCGTTGTCGTGCTCGGGATAGGCGCCGGCGAAGCCGAGGGGGTACACCTGCCACCACACAGCATGATGCACCCACTCGGCCTCGGTCACGCCGCAACTGTACGGCGGGGGAGCGGTCAGCGCTTGGCAGCGCGTCCCGCTCCTGCGCTGCTCCTGCCCGCGAACAGGTTCCACCCCACCGCCCGCGCCCCGCGGCAGGACCCGCCCGGGCATCAAGGGCGAGGAACCAGCGGCTTTCAAATTGTTTAACAGCCTATTGTCAATAGGTTGATATTTCTGAGATAGATCAGCGCGACGCACTGTGAGGTACACCATTTATGGTGGCGTCCAGTGCGACCGGAAGGGTCGCCAACCATTATGGTGAGAGCGCTCTCACGGAGTCTGGATCAGGAATCCGTGCTGCCACCTCCGATCACCGATCGACGTCGTAAATGTTTCGAAAGGTTGCTCATGAAGTCATTCGGTAAGCTCGCAGTTGTCGGCGCCCTGGGTGCTATGGCCTCCGTGGGGCTGGCCGCGGGCCCGGCGAACGCCGATGTGGCCGAACAGGGCGCATACATCTCCAATGACAGTCGGTGCGACAAGGCCACCGGCCAGTGGATCGCCATTTACAACGTTCAGAACCTGGGCACGCTCAATGCCATGTTCACCGCGACGTCACCGACGTCGCCGATTACGTGGCCGACCGGCAGCCAGACCGCTCCGGGGCAGGTCAGCACCGCCGAGCAGCGGCTTCCTGCCGGGTCGGGCTACACCACGCTGACCGTTACCGGAATCTGGTCCGATGGCACGCTGAAGACCTACTCCTGGCAGTACCGCAACCCGACGCAGTGCACTAAGGGCTGATCGCTTATCGAGTGCGGGCTGCTGTGCCACCATGGGCTTTCAGCATTCTGGGATCGGCGAATTCCCCGCTTGTCGCTGACGCCGGTGTTTGCGCCGGAGCGCATGGGTGAATGCCGGGGCTAACGCTTTCCTGCTTTGAGAACCATGTCGTGGGCGGTGCCACTGCGGCGGCGTTCGGATTGGCGTAGACCCGAACGCCGCCGAAGTGTTTCCCGTTGGCGGAGAACGCGGAGCGGGGCGCAACCTGCTGTCCTTGTCCTCACGCGCGAGTGCGGGTGACCGGGAGCCGTGTCGTTGAGTCGGCCGGCGCGCGGTGTCCGTGACGGGGCTGCGCTCAGTCGGCGACGAACGCGGCGATGTGCCGGCCGAGCGGGGTGAGCGCGAAGATCGCATACCCGACGGATGCCACGGTGGAGGCGAGGCACCATGCGTGCAGCCGAGCCGACACGATCCGGCCGGCCTGCACCGCAAAGAATGCGCCGACCATAGCCAATGGCGCGGCGAGTGCGGCGCCCATGAGGGTGATGTAAAAGCCTGGAACGCCGAGCAACCATGCCGGTGCGATCCACCACCAGGTCGGCGGGTAAGGCCGTGGTGCCCACAGGTACGGGATGATCGCGGCTGCCAGGTAGGCCGCCAGCACGTACAGCTGAACGACGACGACCGTCCTGACCAGGCCGACCGGTACATCGGCACGGGGGCGGGGCGAGACCTGGGTCTGTGTCATGGCTGCTCCGGTCGCATTGAGGAGGTGTCAGGGGATGGGCAGGACTGCTCGGATGCGTCAGTCCTGGAACCAGGTGAGCATGGCGATTCCGGCCGCGGTGTGGAACGACAGGAACACGGTGATCGCACCGACGCCGAGTATCAGCAGCGCAGTTCGGGTCCGGTTCCTGAGACTGCTGGTGGTGGCGCCGAGCACGGCGGCGGCGACGCCGAGCACACCGGCGACGTAACCGTCGTCGCGGATGATCAGACCTGTCGAGACGGCGGTCCATGCGACCGCCAAGAGGACCGCGGCCGGCGCCGCGACTGCCGCGGTCAGCCGATGCACTCGCCGACGACGACGCCGTAGCACTGCAGTGACAGTGCCGATCACACCCACCGCCGCCAGCAGAAACGGCCCGCCCATGACGACGGCCCAAGCTCCGAGGTGCGGCACGGTCCACACGAGTCGCAGCCAGCTCGGCGTGCCCTCGAACGGCCACACCGACTGGGGGTCGATGGGTGTGGTGTACCCACTGCGCGCAAGGCGCCCAGGGATGTCGAAGGCGAGATAGCGGGTGGGCACCCACACCGACCACGACAGGATCGGCCAGGTCATGCCGAGCAGGAGGATACGGGCCACCGTCTCCCGCACGCCGCTCGACACCTCGATGGGCGAAGCGTCGCGGCGGCCGATCGAGCTGCGAAGGCTCGGAAGCGTGCGGGCCGCGCCGGCCAGATAGCGCCACCGGGCTGCCGGATCAACCTGGGCCAGCGACATGAGGTCACCGGTCCATTCGCCACGCTGCCGCTCGCGGAACCGGAGAGGAAGCATCAAGCACAGCAGCGACACGATGGCACACTCGACGCGGCGCAGGCCGACAGCCGACGGGGTCGACTTCACGCCGCTCACCACGCGAGCTTCCCGGTGGCAGGACGGGCGGCTCGCCGCTGCGCTGCTCTGGCCAGTGCCTCACGCGCTGCAGTGACACCGGTCGCAGTGAGCTGGTAATAGCGGCGACGAGGACGTCCCTCGGCGTGCACGTCGATGTCTTCCTCACGACTGCTGAGCCACCCCGCCGTCTCGAAAGCGACCAGGATCGGATATATCGTTCCCGGTTCCAGCCCGGCCTGATGGGCGAGGTCGAGACCGTACCGCTCGCGGTGGTCGTCCTCCAGCAGAGCCTGAAGGACGAGCACCCGCGGAGTGGTCATGCGCAGGACAGCCATGTCCTTACTCTATATAGCTACTCCTAGTTCTGCATAGGGGTCCATGCCTGTCGGTCGTACTCCCGATCCTGCTCAGGCCGGCTTCATCCGATCGGGGTGCGGTGCCGCAGCGCCTCGGGAGCAGCCTGAGTGCCGGCCGCGAAAAGCACGAGGACGCCGGCCCGAACCGGGCCGGCGTCCTCGTCGGTCCGGACGCTCAGATGGTGTCCGCGGCGAGCTGGCCGCGGAGCTTGGTCAGGGCCTTGGTGAGCAGGCGGCTGACGTGCATCTGGGAGATGCCGATCTGCTCGGCGATCTGCGACTGGGTG
>NZ_JBFAPM010000003.1:342460-559090 GCF_040676695.1 Actinoplanes sp. NPDC049548 | reverse complement strand
AAGCCATCCGCTGCCTCAAACGCTACGTCGCCCGCGAGCTCTACCCACTGCTGCACCAACCCCTCGACAATCCATAGGGGCATCCCCGGTATCCGACCGCCCGGCCCACTTGCGAGACGAAACCTGGACTCCGTCTCGGCGTCGCCATGATCGGCAGGACACGCCCTAGGCCTGAAGGCGGCGGAGGTCCGTGGCCACCCGGCTGCTGACGTGGCGGATCAGGCGGCCCAGGTCCGCGCAGTAGACCGACGGGTTGAGGTATCCGGCACCGGCCCGGTAGCGGTGCGCGTAGTGGCCGCCGCCGCAGACGGTGTGCATCGGGCAGGCCCGGCACGCCGGTGAGAGGGCCTCGACGCCGATCTGTCGCGCCACGACACCGGGATGGTCGAGGGCCGCGTCGAAGGGGTCGTCGAAGACGGTCAGTCCGGTGAAGCACGCGCCCGGGTAGCTGGACTTCAGGCTGTCGACCAGCTCGATCGACCCGTCCGACTCGACGACCACGGCCGCGACGGGGCTCAGCCCCACCTGTTCCGAACGGCTGGACCCGCCGAGCACCAGGGCGATGACGTCCTCGAAGAGCCGGATCCCGGTCTCCTGCCGGGGCGCGTCGTACCAGCGGTCGAACACGGCGATGAGCCAGTCGGCGTGCGGCGTGCCGCTGCCCGCCGGGTCGCGTTCCGGCGGCGTGGACCAGTTGGCGTGCGGGATGAGCAGGTCCACCTGCGGAGGGCCGTACGCGAGAAGTGCCCCATAGGTGGCGAGCGGATCGGTCGACGGGTCCACTGTGCAGAGCAGCCCCGCGAAGACCTCCCGGTACGCCGGGCTGCCCAGCAGTCGCAGCGCCCGGTCCACCGCGGCGTGGCTGCCCCGCCCGTCGGCGTGCCGGCGACGGCGGTCGTTGTCGCCCGCCGTGCCGTCCAGGCTGACCCCCACCCGGACGCCCTGTCGCCGGAAGAGGTCGAGCAGCGCCGTGTCGAGCAGCACGGCGTTCGTCTGGACCTGGATGTCGAGCCGGCAGTCGCCGGTGAAGCGCGCCCGGAAGTCGCCCACGAGCGCGGTCAACCGGTCCAGGCCGGCCAGCAGTGGTTCACCGCCGTGGAGGACGAGCCGTATCGTGCTCGACCCGTGGGCGGCCGCGTGCTCGGCCATGCGGTCGGCGGCCTTCAGCCACGTCGCCCGTTCCATGACCGGCGGCCGGTCCCGCCAGCTCCGGTCGGCCATCGTGTAGACGTAGCAGTAGTCGCAGGCGAGGTTGCACCTCTGGTGGACCTTGAGGACGACGTCCTGGAAGGGGGCCGGCCGATGTCCTGCCGCCCGTAATGCGGCGACGTCGAGGGCGAGATCCGGCCATCGCGCCGTGCGCGGGACGCCCACGAGGCCCCCTCTCCGTTCGATCGCCGGAACGACTCTAGAAAGGCGGCGGCTCGATGTCACATCCGTCCCGCAGGCCCCTTCAGCCCCGGCGTCTCCGTGGGGGGAGTGTGTAGGCCTATCTTCCACTGTCGACTCATACGTTCGGCCGAGTTCGAGTCTTGATCGTTGTCCTGGTTCGTTACGCGGAGGAAACTTCGTCCTCGCGTTGATCCCTCCCCCTCGACGCCTAGGACGTGACATGACACAGCCCCGTCATCCAGCCGTCGTGCCCGCCCGGAAGCGAAGTCCGCTGCCCTGGGTGCTGCTCGCCGTCTTCCTCGTCGCCCTCGGCGTCGTCCTCGTGCCCAAGCTGGTGAGCTCGGGCGAGAACGACGATCCCGCGCCGGTCGCCGCCTCACAGGCCGACCCGCTGCTCACCGCGGTCGACAAGTGCGACCCGGTCAAGGAGGGCCTGCGGCTCTCCGACAAGAACCGGAAGCTGACCGTCAACGGCTCGGGGAAGAAGTTCCCCGTCGGCCTCAGCGAGAACGCCATGACGTGCGTTCTCGACACGCTCGGGGTGCCGGGCGCCCTCAGCTCGCGGATGTACTCCACCGTTCCCGCGGACGGGCAGCTCGAGGGCGAGTGGCCCGGCTACACCGTCGTGTGGACCAACGACCCGGACAAGGGCCTCGACCTGACGGTCACCCGCACCAGCTGACCCGCGGGTCACACCTCGACCGAGGCGGACAGGCGTGGGTCGTCGAGGGCGTGCGCGGCGGTCACCGCGTACGCCCCCGGCACCGTGCGCCATTCGGCGTTCCAGACCTGCCAGGTGCGCTCGGGCAGCGGGACGCGGACGGTCACCGACTCGCCCGGCTCCGCCTCGACCGGGGTGAAGCCGGCCAGCCAGCGTGCCGGGCGTTCCGGGTCCGCGGGGCCGGCGCCGATCGGGCCCGCGTACACCTGCACGACCTCGCGACCCGCGCGGGTGCCCGTGTTCGTCAGCGTCACGACCGCCTCGGTGGGTGACGCCGTCAGGCTCTCGTAACGCCAGGTCGTGTAGCCGAGCCCGTGTCCGAACGCGTACCGCGGCGGGGTGCCGGCGCGGTCCCAGGCCCGGTAGCCGATGAAGAGGCCCTCGGCGTACTCGACGGTGCCGTCGCGGGGCTCCACCCGCAGGACCGGGCAGTCCTCCTCGCGGCGCGGCCAGGTGGTCGGCAGCCGCCCGCCCGGCTCCTCCGCGCCCAGCAGCACGTCCGCCAGCGCGGCGCCGGCCTCCTGCCCCGGGAACCAGGTCAGCAGTACCGCGGCCACGTCGTCGGCCCACGGCAGCAGCACCGGCGAGCCCGCGTTGACCACCACCACCGTCCGGGGGTTGGCCTCGGCGACCCGGGCCACCAGCTCGTCCTGCCGGCCGGGCAGGGCGAGCGACGTGCGGTCGAAGCCTTCGGACTCGACCTGTTCGGTGGTTCCGACCACCACGACCGCGACGTCCGAACCGGCCGCCAGCGCGACCGCCTCGGCCAGCATCCCGTCGGGAGACACACCGGGTGGCTGGTGACCCAGGGTCGCGGAGACCGTGTGCGCCATCCCCGGCTGGATCGTCTGCCGCAGCGTCACCTCCACGGGTACGCCCGCAGCCAGCGACACGGTCGTCCGCTGCTCCCGGGGTGACAGCAGCAGGTCGGCGCGGCCGGTGCCGGGCGGGTGCAGGGTGCCCGAGTAGCGCCGCTCGCCGGCGACCGCGAGGTCGAAGGTGCCGAAGCCGGAGACCGCGAAAGTGTGCTCGCCGTCCTGTGCCGGCGTGAACGTCGTGCGCAGCTCGAGGCCGGTGACGTCCGCCGGGGCGACCCCGCCGGGCAGGTCGCCGATCCACCGGACCGCGGCGGCCGGGACCTCGAAGGCGTGGTCCGCGCCGAGCAGGGTCACCGAGGTCGGCCCGGCGAGCGCCGGCAGGAACGGCCGCGGGTCGGCGCCCACGGCGTGCACGACCTCCGCCCCGGGCAGCGCGCGCCTCAGCCCTTCCAGCGGGGAGATCACGTGCGGCGGGGTCACCTGGGCGCTGCCGCCGCCGAGCACGCGGGCGTCGGTGGCCAGCGCGCCGATGACCGCGACGCGGGTCAGGGCGGCCGGGCGCAGCGGCAGCACGTCGTGCTCGTTGCGGGCGAGGACGAACGAGCGGGCCGCGACGGTGTGCGCCACGGCGTCCCCGTCCAGGGCGGCCGGGAACGAGCCGACCGCCGGGGGTACGCCGTCCAGCAGCCCGACGCGTCCGGCCAGGCGGAGCACCCGGCGTACCTTGTCATCGATCAGCTCCTGCGGCACCTGGCCGGAGCGGACCGCCGCGACCAGCCGGGGTCCCCAGGGGTTCTCCAGGGCCGGCATGGCGATGTCGAGGCCGCCGAGCGCGGCGCCGACCGTGTCCCGCGCGGCCCGCCAGTCGGAGACCACGATGCCGTCGAAGCCCCACTCGTCCTTGAGGACCTCCGACTGCAGCGGCCCGTTCGACGCCATCGGCAGGCCGTTCACGCTGTTGTAGGCGCTCATCACGCCCCACCCGCCGGCCGCGACGACCCGCTCGAACGGCGCCAGGTACAGCTCGCGCAGCGCCCGGTCGCCGATCCGCACGTCGACGGTCATCCGGTCGGTCTCGAAGTCGTTGCCCACCAGATGCTTCACCGTGGTGCCCACGCCGTGCTCCTGGACGCCGGTCACGAAGCCGGCGCCGATCTCGCCGGAGAGCAGCGGGTCCTCGGAGTAGCACTCGAAGTGCCGGCCGCCCAGCGGTGTGCGCTGCAGGTTCACCGTCGGGCCCAGCAGCAGGTGCACGCCCTTGCGCCGGGACTCCTGCCCGAGCAGCCGCCCGGCTGTGCGGGCCAGCCCGGGATCCCAGGTGGCGGCCAACGCGGTCGGGCTGGGCAGGGCGATGGACGGGTCCTCCGGCGCCCAGCCGGTGCCGCGTACGCCGATCGGTCCGTCGCTCATGACCAGCGAGCGCAGGCCGATCCGGGGGATCGCGGGCAGTGACCAGAAGTCCTGACCGCCGAGGAGCGACACCTTCTCCTCGAGGGTGAGCTGGTCGATCAGGTGGTCCATGGAAGCGCTCCCATCGCGTCGGCCGGTGACGGCCTTCAGTCCGTTCCTGGGTGGTTGGACAGGGATCTTACGTGCGCAGGTACGAGGCGCCGTTCAGGTCGATGATCGAACCCGACGCCCACTCCGCCTCCGCCGAGGCCAGCCAGTGCACGGCGCTCGCGATCTCCTCCGGCCGCGCCACCCGGCTGAACGGGCTCTGCGCCCGGATCTCCGCGCCGCGCTCGGCCTTCAGATGCTCGTTCGTCATGTCCGTCTCGACGAAGCCGGGCGCCACACAGGCCACCGCGATCCCGTACGGAGCCAGCGCCACCGCCAGCGACTGGGCCATCGAGTTGAGCGCGGCCTTGCTGGCGCCGTACGCCGGCTGCTCGGGCTCACCGCGGAACGCGCCCCGCGACGACACGTTGACGATCCGGCCCCCGCGCTCGCGCATGTGCTGCGCCGCCGCCCAGGCCGCGTTCGCCGCCCCGAACAGGTTCACGTCGAACGTGCGGCGCCACATCGCCTGCCATTCGTCGTAGTCCGTACCGAAGACCGGATGCGGCGGATCCGCCCGGCCGAACGCACCCGCGTTGTTGACCAGCACGTCCAGGCCACCGAGCCGCGCCGCGGCGTCGTCCACCATGGCGCGTACGGCCGCCGGATCGGCCAGATCCGCCTGCACCACGACGTGGCCCTCGCCCGGCAGCGCGGCCGCGAGCTGCTCGGCCAGCGGCGCGGAGTCGCGGTGATGAACAGCCACCCGGTCGCCGCCGGCCGCGAACCGCCGGGCGATGGCCCGGCCGATGCCGCGGGAGGAACCGGTCACAAGGATCGCCCGACCTGTCATACCGCCACCCTAAGATCTCCGCTGTGGAGCCCCAGACGAACGTGCGCCGGCGCCTCGAGCGAGCAGTCCGCAAGGCCCAGGCCGACGGGCGCGTGCCGGCGCTCTCGGTCGCCCTGCACCGGCCCGACCGCGAGCCCTGGACCTGCACGGTCGGGTCCTCCGGCAACCCGGACCATCCGCTCGGCGCCGGCAGCCGCTTCCGCATCGGCTCGGTCACCAAGACCTTCACCGCGGTCCTGGTGATGCAGGCCCGCGACGACGGCCTGCTCGACCTCGACGACCCGGTCTCGGCCCACCTCGACGTGCCCGCGCACGGCACGGCGACGATCGGCCGCCTGCTCTCGCACACCGCCGGCTACCAGCGCGAGCCGCACGGCGACGTCTGGGACGTGCTCCTCGCCCCCGACGACCGGCAGCTGCTCGACGACCTGGCCCGCGCCGAACAGGTCCTGCCCAGCGGCCGCCGCTACCACTACTCCAATCTCGGCCTGGCCGTGCTCGGCCAGCTGGTGGCCCGCCTCCGCGGCGGCACCTGGGCCGCCGTGCTGCAGGAGAGGATTCTGGGCCCGCTCGGCCTCACCGGCACCACCGTCGAGCCCACCCCCGACGCCGTGGTCGGCTACCTCGTCGACGCCTACTCCGACGCCGCGCGCCCCGAGCCGCAGCTGCACATGGGCGGCGTCGCTCCGGCCGCGCAGCTCTGGAGCACGGCCGCCGACATGGCCCGCTGGGCCGCGTTCCTCGCGAGCCCCGAGATCATCGACCCCGGTGCGCTGGTGCTCGCCCCCGACACCCTCGACGAGATGCGCTGGCCGCGGACGACCACCGACGACCGCCTGTGGAGCGGCGGCTTCGGCCTCGGACTGATCCTGGTCCCGCAGGGCGGCCGGGTCCTGCACGTCGGCCACGACGGGGCCATGCCGGGCTTCCTGGCCGGCGTCTACGGCCGCCGCGGCGGTGAGGGCAACCCGGGCGCCCTGGGCGCGGCCGTCCTGGGTTCCTCCGGCACGGCTCTCGAGATCAACGAACTGGTGCACGAGCTGCTGGCCATCGCGGTCGAGACCGACCCGGCCGACATCCGCCCCTGGTCGCCGGGGCCGCCCGCGCCGCCGCAGTACAGGTCCGTGCTCGGGCCGTGGTGGAGCGAGGGCTTCCCGCACGTCTTCAGCTGGCACGACGGCGCGCTGCAGGCCCGGGCCGCGGACGCACCCGCCGACCGGCCGCCGTCGATCTTCCGCCCGGTGCCCGACGAGGCCGACACGTTCCGTACGGTGTCGGGCTGGGAGGCGGGGGAGCTGCTCCGGCTGACCCGTGATGCGCAAGGGACCGTGGTGCGGATGCACTGGGCCACCTACCGGTTCACGCGGCAGCAGGAGACGTTCGACGGGGTGCCGGTGTCCGAGGGCTGACCGCTCGCGGGCCGGCTGCCGGAAACGGCGGATAATGCCCTCGGCGGGTCCGCTCGCGAGCGGATACGATGGCACGATCCTTAGGCGCGCCGCCGCAACGGCGGGGACGAGAAAGAGAGCAGGTGGCGTAGGCCGTACGGCCGCCCCTATGACCGGCACCGAACAGAGCAGCGCCGCCGCTCAGGCGCAGACCAGGATCTCGGTCTCCGACCCGAAGATCATGGTCAACCTGCTCGGCCCCAAGGACGAGATCCTGAGGCTGGTCGAGCGCACCCTGACGAGCGACGTGCACGTCCGCGGCAACGAGATCACCATCACCGGCATCCCGGCCGACAACGCCACCGCCGAGCGGCTGTTCTCCGAGCTCATCGAGCTCATCGAGAAGGGCGAGACGCTCAGCGTCGACGCCGTCCGCCGCACCGTCGCCATGCTCGAGGAGAACACCGCCGAGCGCCCGGCCGACGTCCTCACCCTCAACATCCTCTCGCGTCGCGGGCGCACCATCCGCCCCAAGACCCTGGGCCAGAAGCGGTATGTCGACGCCATCGACGAGAACACCATCGTGTTCGGCATCGGCCCCGCCGGCACCGGCAAGACGTACCTCGCGATGGCCAAGGCCGTGCAGGCGCTGCAGGCCAAGCAGATCAACCGGATCATCCTCACCCGTCCGGCGGTCGAGGCCGGCGAGCGCCTGGGCTTCCTCCCCGGCACCCTCAACGAGAAGATCGACCCCTACCTGCGGCCGCTGTACGACGCCCTGCACGACATGCTCGACCCGGAGACGATCCCGCGCCTCATGCAGGCGGGCACGATCGAAGTAGCCCCACTAGCCTATATGCGCGGTAGGACTTTGAACGACGCGTTCATCATTCTCGACGAGGCGCAGAACACGACTCCCGAGCAGATGAAGATGTTCCTCACCCGGCTCGGGTTCGGCGCCAAGATCGTGGTGACCGGCGACGTCACCCAGGTCGACCTGCCCGGCGGCACGACCAGCGGCCTGCGGGTGGTCCGGGAGATCCTGCAGGGGGTCGAGGACGTGCACTTCGCCGAGCTGTCCAGCTCGGACGTGGTCCGGCACCGGCTCGTCGCGGAGATCGTCGACGCGTACGCCCGTTACGACGCCGAACAGGAACAGCAGACCAGTCAGCAGTCCGTGCGGGCGGTGCAGCAGCAACGCGCCGCCGGTGGCGGACGCCGGCGCCGCTGAGCCGCACCTCAGCGATGCCCGCCGGGCCCGGCGGCATCGAACCAGACCGAGACCAGGGGTAACGCACCACATGTCCATCGAGATCGCCAACGAGTCGGGAGTCGAGGTCGACACCGACGCGATTCTCGCGGTGGCCCGGCACGCGCTCGAGGAGATGGGGGTCAACCCGCTCGCCGAGCTGTCGATCCTGCTCGTCGACATCGACTACATGACCGAGCTGAACCATCGCTGGATGGGCAGCGACGGTCCCACCGACGTCCTCGCCTTCCCCATGGACGAGGGCAGCGTCGACCACGGGCCCGGCGAGGCCGGCACCGGCGAGCCGGCGCTGCTCGGCGACATCGTGCTCGCTCCCGAGGTGGCCGCCAAGCAAGCCGTCACCGCGGGGCACACGGCCGCCGACGAGCTGCACCTGCTGACCGTCCACGGCGTGCTGCACCTGCTGGGCTACGACCACGCCGAGCCCGATGAGGAGCGTGAGATGTTCGCCCTGCAGGCCCGGCTGCTGCAGAGCTGGCGTTCCGGGCGGCGGACCGGCTGAGCCCGATGGACCCGTCCCTGGTTCTGGCCGCCGACGCCACCGCCGGTCTGCCCGACGTCCAGCTGATCATCTATGCGGTCGTGCTGGTCTTCCTGGCCGGCCTGGCCTCGATGACCGACGCCGCCCTCGCGACCGTCTCCCCGGCCCGCGCCGCCGAGATGGAGCGCGAGGGGCAGCGCGGTGCCGCCGCCCTGGCCGCCGTCGCCGGCGACGTGGTGCGGCATCTCAACCTGCTGCTGCTCCTGCGGCTGCTCTGCGAGCTGACCGCGACCACGCTGGTCGCGCTCGTCGCGGTGGACAGCTGGGGGGTCGGCTGGCGGGCCGCCCTGGTCACCGCCGGGGCGATGACGCTGGTCAGCTTCGTCGTGGTCGGGGTCGGCCCGCGTACGGTCGGCCGGCAGCACGCGTACGCGGTGGGCAAGGCGACCGCGCCGCTCGTGCGCTGGATCGGCCGGGTGCTGAACCCGCTGGCCTCGCTGCTGATCCTCATCGGCAACGCGGTGACCCCCGGCAAGGGGTTCCCCGAGGGGCCGTTCGGCAGCCAGGTCGAGCTGCGCGAGCTCGTCGACCTGGCCGAGCAGCGCGGTGTCGTCGAGCACGGCGAGCGCGAGATGATCCACTCGGTGTTCGCGCTGGGCGACACCATCGCCCGCGAGGTGATGGTGCCGCGCACCGAGATGGTGTGGATCGAGGCGCCGAAGACCCTGCAGCAGGCGCTGTTCCTCTTCCTGCGGTCCGGTTTCTCGCGGATCCCGGTCATCGGGGAGAGCGTCGACGACGTGCTCGGCGTGCTCTACCTCAAGGACGTGGTGCGCCGCACCCAGAACGGCGACCCGGCCGCGTCCGCGATGCCGGTGGCCGAGCTGATGCGCCCGGCGACGTTCGTGCCCGAGTCGAAACCGGTCGACGACCTGCTCTCCGAGATGCAGGCGGCCCGGACCCACCTGGTGATCGTCGTCGACGAGTACGGCGGCACGGCCGGCCTGGTCACCATCGAGGACATCCTCGAGGAGATCGTCGGCGAGATCACCGACGAGTACGACGTGGAGCGCCCGCCGGTGGACCACCTCGACGACGGCGCGGTCCGGGTCACGGCCCGGCTCCCGATCGAGGACCTCGGCGAGATCTTCGGCGTCGAGCTGCCCGCCGACGAGGTCGAGACGGTCGGCGGCCTGCTGGCCCAGACGCTCGGCCGGGTGCCCATCCCCGGCGCGACCGTGGACGTGGGCGGCCTGCACCTCATCGCCGAGGGCACCACCGGCCGCCGCAACCGCATCGACTCGGTGCTGGTGCGCCGGGTCGAGCCCCCGTCGGAGGAGTCCGGCGACGACGAGAACGCCCCCGAGACCGAGGAAAGACAGCACGCCGATGCCTGACCAGACCATCCCCACCGGCCCCGCCGACACCGAGCTCAGCGCGGAGGACGCGAAACTGGTCACCCTCGCCCGCGGCGCCCGCGCCCGGGTGGGCGCCACCGAGGGAGCATCGGTACGCGACCAGGACGGCCGCACCTACGCGGCCGCCACGGTCTCCCTGCCGAGCCTCAAAGTGACGGCCCTGCAACTCGCGGTGGCATCGGCGGTGGCCGCGGGCGCGACGAAGCTCGAGGCCGCGGCGGTGGCCACGCAGTCGGCCACCCTCGACGAGGCGGGCCACGCGGCGGTCCGCGACCTGGCGGCCGACGCCCCGATCCACGTGGCGGCCCCGGACGGCACGCTGCTGGGCACGGTGACGGAGTGACGGACCCTGCCGGCGACGGCGAGCGCAGGCTGACCCCAGGCGAACGCAACGAACAACGCCGCCAGGAACGCCGAGCAGCCCGCCGCGCAACCGAGACCGGCACCGGCCGCCGTGGCACTGCCGGCAGCCGGGGTGGAGCTAGCGGCGCGGGTGTCGACGGCGGTCGCGGTGCTGCTGGCGGCGCGGGTGTCGGCGGCGGTCGCGGTGCTGCTAGCGGCGGTCGTGGCGCTGGCGGCGGTCGGGGTGGCACGGGTGTCGACGGCGGTCGCGACGGTCGGGGTGGCGCTGGTGGCGGTCGCGGTGATGCGGCTGGTGACGGCGGCCGGAGCGGCGCGGGCGTGAGCGGGGCGGGTGCCGCCGGAAGCAAGGGCTCGGGCGGGAGCGGCGCGGAGCGCCGCGGGGGAGCGGGCGGCGCGAAGCGACGCGGTAGCGACAAACCCCGGACCGAGGGAACCCGTCGTGGCGGCAGCGCACCGTCAGACCCCCTGAGCCATACGCCCCACGCAAACGGTGGTAGCGAGAGCGCGCGTAATCATCAAAAGCTGCACACCCACAAGGCGGGCCGGCGGGAAAAGGCCGATGACCCCACCTACCGCGCCGGTTTTGCCTGTTTCGTCGGACGGCCGAACGCCGGCAAATCCACCCTGACCAACGCGATCATCGGCCAGAAGATCGCCATCACGTCGAACAAGCCGCAGACCACCCGGCACGTCATCCGCGGCGTCCTGCACCGGCCGAACGCCCAGCTCGTCCTGGTCGACACGCCCGGCCTGCACCGGCCTCGCACGCTGCTCGGGGAGCGCCTCAACGATCTCGTGCGCGAGACGTGGAGCGAGGTCGACGTGATCGGCGTGTGCTTCCCGGCCGATGAGCCCGTCGGGGCCGGGGACCGGTTCATCTCCACCGAGATCGCCGAGCTCAAGGCGACCGTCATCGCCGTGGTGACCAAGGTGGACCTGGTGCCGCCGGCGGTGCTCGCGGAGCGGCTGCTCGCGGTCAGCCAGCTGTACGACTTCGCTGACATCGTGCCGGTCAGCGCCGTGTCCGGGCACCAGGTCGAGACGCTCGTCGATGTGATCGTCGGCCGGCTGCCCGAGTCGCCGCCGCTGTACCCGGACGATGTGCTGACCGAGGAGCCCGAGCAGGTCCTGATCGGGGAGCTGATCCGGGAGGCCGCGCTCGAAGGGGTGCGCGACGAGCTGCCGCACTCGATCGCCGTGCTGGTCGAGGAGATGCTCGTCGAGGGGCGGCTCACCAAGATCTACGCGAACGTGTACGTGGAGCGCGACAGCCAGAAGTCGATCGTGATCGGTACGCGCGGCGCCCGGCTCAAGGACGTCGGCACCCGGGCGCGCGCGGAGATCGAGGCGCTGCTGGGCCGCAAGGTCTATCTGGACCTGCACGTCCGGGTGGCGAAGGAGTGGCAGCGGGACCCGAAGCAGCTGCGGCGCCTGGGCTTCTGACCGCGTCAGCGGCTGACGATGGAGACGTTGCCGCTGCTGGTACGCACGTCGAGCACATTCGTCGCCCTCGGGTCCGAGGGGATGTCGGACTCGAAGTCGCCGGAGCGCACCTGCTGCGCGATGCGGTACGACCCGGGCGGCACGGTCAGGTCCACGTTGCCGCTGGACGCCCGGGCCGTCACCGAGGCGGGCTGCAGCAGCTGCAGGTCGATGTTGCCCGAGGTCGCCTGCGCGGTCACCGCGCCGCCGCCAGTCAGTTCCGTGCCCTCGATGTTGCCGTTGGTGGCCGTCAGCGTCGCCCGACCGGTGAGCCCGCGCGCCACGATGTTGCCCGAGCGGGCGCCGGCCTTGACCTCGCCGGAGATCTGCTCCAGGACGATCTCGCCCGAGGTCACCGACACGTCGGCGGAACCCACCTTGGTGAGGTTCAGGCCGCCCGAGGTCAGGTTGCCGCGGACGGCGACGCCGGTGGGCGCCTCGATCTCGTACGAGACCCGGCAGCCGGCGCCGCAGCTGGTGTCGACGGCGAGGCTGGTGCCGGTGAGCCGGTAGGACGCCCCGGGGTCGGAGCCGTCGCTGCGCACGATCCGCCGGATGTGCGTCTCGGCGATCGGCGCGGTCCGCACCGAGATCTCTCCGCTGGCGCCGGACACCACGATCTCGGTGACCTTCACCTTCTCGGTGTCGTCGTAGGTCAGCTTCGCGCCGCCCAGGCCCTGGTCACAACCGGTGAGGACGGTCGCCGCGGCGGCGGCGACCAGGGTCAGTGCGGTCAGTCTCGCGGTCATGGGGCAAACGCTATGAGCCCGGGTACGCCCGGCGCCATCGGTCCCTCCACCCACCCGCCCCCGAGAAGACCCTGAGATCCGGGTCAGGGTCTGTCGTACCCACGGGGCAGAATGTCGGGGTGCCCGCCGGATACCGACGCCAGCTCTACCGCGACGACGCGGTGGTGCTGCGCGTGCAGAAACTCGGCGAAAGCGACCGGATCATCACCCTGCTGACCCGCCGCCACGGCCGGCTGCGCGCCGTGGCCCGCGGCGTGCGCCGCACCACCTCACGCTTCGGGGCCCGGCTCGAGCCCTTCGGCCACGTCGACCTCCAGCTCGCCGGCTCCCCGGAAGGCGTCGGCAGCAGCCTGCACTCGATCAGCCAGGTGGAGGGCGTCGCGCTCTACGGCAAGCGGTTCCTCGAGGACTACCCCCGCTACACCGCCGCCAGCGCGATCGCCGAGACCGCCGAGCGCCTCACGCCGGTCGAGCGGGAGCCGTCGCTGCGGCTGTTCCAGCTCACCCTCGGTGCACTCAAGGCCCTCGCGGTCGGTGAGCACGCCACCAGCCTGGTCCTCGACGCCTACCTGCTGCGCGGCATGGCCCACGCGGGCTGGGCGCCGGCGCTGGCCGAGTGCGCGGTCTGCGGCACACCCGGGCAGCACGGCGCGTTCTCGGTGCCGGCAGGCGGCTCGGTCTGCCCCGACTGCCGCCCGCCCGGCGCGGCGCACCCGGCCCCCGCCACGGTCGCCCTGATGCTGGCCCTGACCCACGGCGACTGGCAGCTCGCCGACGCCGCCGAGCCGCCGGTGCGCCGCGAATGCAGCGGCCTGGTCGCCGCCCACCTGCAGTGGCACATGGAACGCAACCTGCGCGCCCTGCCGCTCGTCGACCGGCGCGAGCCACCGCCGGCCCCGCGCACCGAGCACCTGCCCGCCGCCGGCGATCCGCCGCTCGCCGACCGCTCCACCGCCACCGATCGACGGGAGATCTCTCAGTGACACGTCCGCCCACGCCGCACATCTCGGGCGCCAGGCCGCCGGCGCTGCCGAAGGAGGCCGTCCCGAAGCACGTGGCGATCGTGATGGACGGCAACGGCCGGTGGGCCAAGGAGCGCGGCCTGTCCCGCACCAAGGGGCACGAGCAGGGCGAGTTCTCGCTCTTCGACACCATCGAGGGCGCGATCGAGCTCGGCATCCCCTACCTCTCGGCGTACGCGTTCTCCACGGAGAACTGGAAGCGGTCGCCGGAGGAGGTGCGCTTCCTCATGGGCTTCAACCGCGACGTGATCCGCCGCCGCCGCGACCAGCTCGTCGACCTCGGCGTGCGCGTCGTCTGGTCGGGCCGGGCCGGGCGGCTGTGGAAAAGCGTCATCTCCGAGCTGCAGACGGCCGAGGAGATGTCGCGTGGCAACAAGACCCTGACCCTGCAGTTCTGCGTCAACTACGGCGGCCAGGCCGAGATCGCCGACGCGGCGGCGGCCATCGCCCGCGACGTGGCGGCCGGCAAGCTGCGGCCCGACCGGGTCAACGAGAAGACCATCCAGAAGTACCTCTACCACCCCGAGGTGCCGGCGGTGGACCTGTTCCTGCGCCCGTCCGGCGAGCAGCGCACGTCCAACTACCTGCTGTGGCAGTCGGCGTACGCGGAGTTGGTCTTCCTCGACACGCTCTGGCCGGACTTCGACCGCCGCCACCTCTGGTACGCGTGCGAGCTCTACGCCCAGCGCGACCGGCGCTTCGGCGGGGCGATCCCCAACCCGATCGCCCCTCGGTGACGGCCCGCTACGTCTACCTGGCACGGCACGGCGACGCGGTCGAGGGCGAAGGTCTCACCGACACGGGACGCGAGCAGGCCCGGCTCCTGGCCCGACGGCTGGCGGGCGTGCCGTTCGCGACCGTGAGTCACAGCCCGCTCCAGCGTGCCGCCGAGACCGCCGTCTTCCTCAAGGACCCCGGTGTCCCGTCCGAGGTCGTGGGCGACTACGTGCCGTACGTCCCGCAGCCCATGCCGCCCACCTTGGAGGGCTGGACGGAGGAGGAGCTCGAGTCGGGTCCGCGCCTCGCGGCGCAGGCGCTGGCCCGGTACGCCCGCCCGGCCGCGACCGAGACGCACGAGCTGGTCGTCACGCACGCCTTCCTGGTCGCCTGGTTCGTCCGGGACGCGCTCGGCGCCCCGCCGGAACGCTGGATCGGCCTCAACGCGGCCAACTGCGCCCTGACCGTGATCCGCTACTCCACGGACCGGCCACCCGCGCTGCTGGTCTTCAACGACATGGCACACCTGCCGCCGGAGCTGCACTGGACGGGCTTCCCGCCCCACCTGCGCCTGCCCTGACGGTCAGCGGCCACGTGCAAGGCGCTCGGATGCCCGAGCCGTCAGCTGTGACGGCTACCGGCCCGGTGCAAGGCGGTCGGGAAGCCGTGGGTGTCAGGCGGTGATGACGGCCACCGCGGCGTTCACGTCGGAGAGATCCGGGAGGACGGCGTGGGCGCCCGCCAGCACGAGTTCCGCCATGGTCGTGCCGCCCGTCGCCACGCCGACCGCCAGGGCGTCGTTGGCCAGTGCCGCCGAGACGTCGTTGGCCGTGTCGCCGATGACCACCGGCTGGAACGTCTCGCCGTACTTGGCTTCGGCGCGCTGCAGGCATCGGCGGACGAGGGTCGCCCGGACGCTGTCGTCGGTGCCGTAGCCGCCGATCTCCGCATCGAACGCCGCGGCCAGGTCGAAGGCCGCGATCTTCGCGGCGGCGACCTGTGGCACGTTGCCGGTGACCAGCGTCTGGACGACGTCGTCGCGGGTGCCCAGCTCGTCGAGGACGGCCCGCACCCCGGGCAGCAGCGCGCCCTGCTCGGCGAACTGGTGGCGGGACGCGTGCACCTGCTCGACATAGCGGGCGAAGAACCGTTCGGGTGTGCAGTCCGTGACCCCGTGCACGGCGAAGACCTCGGCGCAGATGTCCAGGTCCGTACGCCCCCCGAAGCTCGGCGTGGCCGTCCAGGGCAGCCCCGTGACCTCCGTGAAGGCGGCCTTCCAGGCGCGCGCGGCGACACCGCCACCCCGCAGCAGGGTGTAGTCGATGTCCCACATGACCAGTCGTCTCACCGCTCGGCCAGCCGCCGCTCGACGTGCTCGACCTTGGCGTCGAGGGCACCGGTGACGCCGGGGCGCACGTCGGCCTTGAGGGTCACGCTGACCCGCGGCGCCTGCGCGGCGACGACGTCCACGGCCTGCTTGACGACGGCCATGACCTCGTCCCACTCGCCCTCGACGGTGGTGAACATGGCATCGGTACGGTTCGGCAGGCCCGAGGCCCGCACCACCCGGACGGCCTCGGCGACGAGATCGCCGACGGACTCGGAGACGCCGAGGGGCGTGACGGAGAAGGCAACCAGCATGAGCCCCATGGTGGCACCGGTTCGCCCGGGTTCGCTCACCGGCCACGCGGCGACACCGAGCGTTGAGCGCGGCCCGCGGGATTCTCCGTCATGGGTCATGATCTTCACCACGAGCAGTCGCAGGGCGACGTCACGCCCCTCCTGGATCCAGGCGTGCCCGACAGCGAGCCGTCGCCGAAGACGTATCTCGCCGCGGCTTCCTCCGCTCGGCCGGGCTCCCCGGGGCCGGGGCCGCCCCATCGGAGTCCTGCCCGGTGACCCGTACCGTCGTCGCCGTGAGCGTCGGCCATCCGGACACGGCCACGGCCAGCACCGGGTCGCCGGGCTCGACCCGGCACCCGTGCTGGCCTGCACGCACCTGGTCCGCGAGCCGGTACCGCACGTGGCCTGCAGCCTGGATTCGCGGTGAGCAGCCGCCAGGGCTGTACGAGCTGCCCCGGGCTTGCCGGGCGTGGAGAAGCTGGTCGGTGACCTGACGGTAGCGGAGACCTGCCGGCTCAACGCGACAGGCCGAGTCGAGGTGCTCGGGGGGCCACGAGGCGGAGGCGTCAGCGGTGATCCGAACGAACGGTTCCGTTCGCCCCCCCGTGGCGCGACGGAACCCTCGTGTTGGTGACCACGCCGGCGGGCGGCAACTTGCTGGTGCCGTTCGAGACCCGCAACCCGACCCCTGCTGCGCCGCCCACTGAGCCCTGCGTTGAAGGCCTCGGTCGATGCTGCCGGGGTCCGCCACCCAGTACATCCGCTGCCCGGTCACTGCGGAGATCTGCTGCTCAAGGTCGGCGTCGCGATGAGCCTTCGACCGGGCTCTGGCTCACTTCTGGTGGACTTCATCACGCATGGTGACAGCCTGTCGTGAGCGGAGCGCGCGTTCTCTGCGGCAGATCAACGCGCTCGACCTCAGTTTCTTATAACTGTTTCGCAAGGCCGTACCAGCGGATCATCCAGTCGACCACGAATCATTTCTTGATATGAAATACGGGCGGTCATATTTGTGGATCATGAGGGGCGCCTGAGACAATAGGGAAATGACGCAGCTCGCATTGTTCCTCACGAAGAATGTGCGGGACCGGACGCTGCGTCGCAATTATTCGCCGGCCGCTGAAGAGTTCCGGCGCGAGCATGCGCGGCACCGCTCGTGGGGCTTGGTGCGGCGTCATTCCCGGCGCTTGCGCCGGCCACACGAGACCGCGAACCCGCAGCCCGGCCCTCATCACCTCCGCCCCCGCGGCCCTCGCCCTGGCGATTCGCACCTCAGTGATGTCCGCCCCGGTGATCCGTGCTCTGGTGATCCGCGCGTGAGCGGCGTCCGCCCTGGTGATCCGTGCTCTGGTGATCCGCGCGTGAGCGGCGTCCGCCCCGGTGATCCGTGCTCTGGCGATTCGCACCTTAGTGATGTCCGCCCCGGCGATCCGCGTTCTGGCGATTCGCACCTTAGTGATGTCCGCCCCGGCGATCCGCGTCCTGGTGGTTCGCACCTCAGCGACGTCTGCCCCGGCGACTCGTTCCCCGGTGATCGGCGCCGCGGAGCGTCGCCCAGCATGACGTATCCGGGTAGCTCAACTCATCATCCCGACCAGCCGGACAGGCCAGAACAAGACGACGACCCCGGGGCGAGGCACCGCACCTGCAAACGGCAAGGTGCCCAGCGCCGGCGCAGCGGAGCACCGACTCGAGACGGCGGCCGCGCAACAGGCGCCAGCCGCCGGACCACCACCACCCGCCGGACGCGACAGCCGCGCATCGTGCCGGGCAAATCTTGCGGCCAGAAAAAGGTCGCCATCCGACCGCGAATACGGCGGCGTCATCCCATCAGCGGCCATTGTCCCACCGGACCAGCGCGGCGGCCGACGCCGATTACGGCGGAAAGGCGAACGAGACCCTCCGCGGAAACTGTTGACGAACTCATCTCGACAGAAGCGCGCACTGAGACGTGGCCTGCCAAACGGTCCAGGGCTCTAAGGGGAGTGACTGATGTCCGGGCTCTGTGGCCGCGACAGTTGGGACGGTGTCGCTGGCCGCACGTGCCTCGTCATCCAGGTCGACGAGGCTCTTCGTCACGACGCCTCCGTATGTTCGCACTCGGAGGAGGTATACCGAACGCTTCGCCGTCGTTCCTAGCCGAGGATCGGGTGGAAGAAGCCGGTCAGGATGCTCGTGGTCAGGGCCGCGCCCGCCAGGAGGGCCGCGGCCACCAGCAGGGCCGTGTCCGCCGGGCCGAAGCGCTGGCGCCGGGCGTACGTGCGCGGCACCCCCGAGTCGAAGCCGCGCGCGTCCATCGCCGTCGCCAACCGCCCTCCCCGGCGCAGCGCCCCGACCAGCAGCGCGAACGCCGTCGAGGCGAACAGGCGCAGCTTGGCCAGCGGGTTGCGTCCGGCGTCGATGCCGCGGGCTCGGCGGGCCAGGGCCAGCATCTGCCATTCCTCGGTGAGCATGGGGATGAGGCGGAAGGCGGCGAGCGCGCCGATCGCGAAGCGGGCCGGCGCCTTCGCGTTCTGTACCAGCGCGTCCGCGAGGTCGGTCGGGTCGGTGGTGGCGAAGACGATGATGCCCGGCAGCGCTACCGCGAAGACGCGTAGCACCAGGCCCAGCGCGTCCGCCACGACCCCGGTGGTGACGGCGAACGGGCCGAGGGACACGAGCAGGGGGCCGGTGCGGTCGGCGGCGAACAGCACCATCGTGACCAGGATGCCGCCGGCGGCGAGGGCGAGTGGCCAGGCGCGGCGGGCGAGGACGCGGTAGTGGACGCCGAAGAACGGGAGCACGGCCAGTTCCACCGCGAGGGCGAGGGCGGGGGTGAGCGGGTCGAGGGTGGCGATCAGCGGCAGGGCGAACAGCAACGCCGCACCCAGCTTCGCCACCGGGTTGCGCCGGGCCAGCGGCGCCGTCGGGTCGGCGACCGGTTCCAGGGCGAGCGTCATTGCCGCCGGCTCCCCGGGAGGTCGTGGACGCGGTCGGCCAGCGATGCCACGAAGGCGTCGTCGTGGGTGACCGCCACGATGCCGTGGCCCTCGTCGCGCAGCCGCGCCAGCAGGGCGACCAGGTCGATCCAGGTGCCGCGGTCCTGGCCGAAGGTCGGCTCGTCGAGGACGAGCAGGCGGGGGGCGGTGGCCAGGGCCGTCGCCACGCTGAGGCGGCGGGCCTCGCCGCCGGAGAGCGTGTACGGGTTGGCGTCCGCCAGCGCCGTCAGGCGGAGCCGGCCCAGCAGGTCCTCCACTGTGGCCCGGACCTCCGCGGCGGGGCGGCCCAGTCGCCGGGGCCCCAGCGCGAGCTCGTCGGCGACGCGGGACGTGACGAACTGGTGCTCCGGGTTCTGGAACACCGAGCCGATCCGCTGGGTCAGCTTCGCGGCGCGCCACCGGTGCGGGGGCCTGGTGTCGCCGAAAGCGGTCAGCCGGCCGGAGCTGGGGGCGAGCAGGCCGCCGAGCACGAGGGCCAGCGTGGACTTGCCGGCGCCGTTCGGGCCGGTCACGGCGAGCGCCTCGCCGGCGTGGGCGTCGATGCTTACGCGCGGCAGGCGGCGGTGCACGGCGACCGCCTCCGCGCGTACCAGGGAATCGGCCGGTGGGGCGACGGCCCGGTGCCGGGGCAGCGGGAAGCCCGGCACCCAGACCCCCTGGTTCGCCAATGCGGGGCCGTGACCGGCGAAGACCAGCTCGGGGGCGCCGTCGGCGGCGACCCCGCCGCCCGGCGCGAGCACCACCACCCGGTCGACCAGGGGCAGGGCCTGCTCGACCCGGTGCTCCACGAGGATCAGCGTCGTGTCGCGGTCCCGGGCCCGGGTGATCGCCTCGCGCACGAGGTCCCCGCCCGCCGGGTCCAGGTTGGCGGTCGGCTCGTCCAGCAGCAGCAGGCCGGGGCGCAGGGCCAGGACGCCGGCGAGCGCCAGGCGTTGCTGCTCGCCGCCGGAGAGGGCGCCGGTCCGGCGGGTGATCGGGTACGGGAAGCCGACCCGGTCGAGGGCGTCACTGACCCGCGGCCAGATCTCGCCCGCCGGCACGCCCCTGTTCTCGAGGCCGAACGCCACGTCGTCGCCGCTGCGGGCCATCACGAGCTGGGTCTGCGGGTCCTGGAACAGCAGGCCCACGCCCTCGCGGCTCTTGCGGGGGTCGAGCCCGTCGATCTCGGCCGTGCCCTCGGACTCGCCGGAGTCCTCGGGCAGCAGGCCCGCGAGCGCGGCCAGCAGGGTGCTCTTGCCCGCCCCGGAGGGACCCAGCAGGAGCACCCGCTCGCCGTGCCGGATGCGCAGGTCGACGCCGCGGACCGCCCACGACCGGCGCCCCGCGTGCCGCCAGCCGAAGTCCCGCAGGACGACCTCCGCCATGGCTCAGACCAGGGCCCGGTCCCGGCCGGCCGCGAACCGGTCGAGGACGCCGGTCGGGGCCAGTGCCCGGACCAGCGCCCAGCTGCCCGCGCCCGCGACGATCGTGGTGCTGACGACGGTGATCACCGCGTACGGGATGCGGTAGTCCCACAGGTCGTAGGCGGAGTTCCAGGCGAAGAAGTCGAACAGGGCGGCGCTGAGGCCGGTCAGGGCCCCGGCGAGCAGGGCGGCCGGCAGCTTCCAGGAGCGGTAGAGCAGCAGCGCGAAGGCGAGCTCCGCACCGAGGCCCTGGACGAGGCCCTGCGGGATGACCATCGCGCCCCATTTCGCGCCGAGCAGCGCCGAGATGATCGCGGCGACCGTCTCGGTGTAGAGCGAGGCGCCCGGCTTGCGGATGATCAGGCCGGCGAGCACGGCGGGCATGAGCCAGACGCCGTACAGCACGGTCTGGGCCGGCGGGAAGAAGCTGAACGCGCCCTCGGTGGCGCTCCAGAGGAAGTTCCAGGCATAGAAGATGACGCCGAACGCGACGGCGATGACCGAGGCGATCACGATGTCGATCGTGCGCCAGTAGGGGACGTGACCCTTCATGTATCCCTCCCAGGGAAACCGGGAGGAGACGCACGCCACGGACCGGGCGGACCCGGACGTGGCGCGGCTGGAGAAGACCGAGCTCCCTGCGCTGGCATTACCCAGATCAGGTTCGAGGGTCTGCGGGTGTTACGCCGCACTCTCAGCGCTTTGCGCTCCCCTGTCGGATGAAGTTGCATGTGTTTCGATGACGCTAACACCCGGTACGGCGTGCCGAACAGCGTAGGAGGCGTCACATGGAGATCAAGGCCCGCGGGCTCACCTTCGACGTGGTCGCGGACGGGCCGGAGGGCGGCGCGCCGGTGCTCCTGCTGCACGGCTTCCCGCAGGACCACCGCGAGTTCGACCTGATCCTGCCGCGGCTGCACGAGGCGGGGCTGCGGACGTACGCCCTGGACCAGCGCGGCTACTCGCCGGGAGCCCGCCCCGCCGCGGTCGCCGACTACCGGCTAGCCGAGGCGGAAGCGGACGCGGTGGCGGTGCTGGACGCGCTCGGTGTCGAGCAGGCGCACGTCGTCGGCCACGACTGGGGTGCGCAGGTGGCGTGGCTGCTGGCGGCCCGGCACCCGCAGCGGGTCCGTACGCTCACCGCGATCTCGGTGCCCCACCCGCGGGCGATGGCCGACGCGCTGAGCAACCAGCTGTCCCAGAAGCTGCGGTTCGCGTACATGGGCGTCTTTCGTGCCTCGTTCGCCGAGCGGTTGCTGCTCGCCCGCGACGGCGCGGTCCTGCGGCAGATGATGCGCCAGATCGGGCCGCGCGCCGCGATGTACGCGCGGGCGATGGCCGAGCCGGGCCGCCTCACCGCGACCCTGAACTGGTACCGGGCGCTGTCCCGCGGCCAGCTCGCCGACGTCGGGAAGATCAGCGTGCCCACCACGTACGTGTGGAGCGACGCCGACCCGGTCGTCGGCAAGTCGGCCGCGGAGGCGACCGCCGCCTGGGTCGAGGCCGACTACCGCCTGGTCACCCTGCGCGGCATCGGCCACTGGGTGCCCGAGGAGGCGCCGCACGCGCTGGCCGAGGTCACCCTGGCGCGCATCGGCGTTTGACGCTGTCCGGGAACGGGAATGCGGCGCCCAGGTGACGGGGAGGGGACGACCAGATGGCCGCCGAGAAGCGCCGGATGAAGAACGAGACGGAGAAGCAGCGCTGGGACCGCAACTTCGGGGACCTGCTCCAGGAGCTGCGCGTCGCCCAGACCGGTGTGCAGATCCTCTTCGCCTTCCTGCTGACCCTGCCGTTCAGCAACGGCTTCGGCAAGACGACCGACTTCCAGCGCGACACGTATCTGGTCGCCCTCATCACCGCCGCGTTCGCCACCGCCATGATCATTTCTCCGGTGGCGTTCCACCGCGCGCTGTTCCGCCAGGGCCGCAAGCCGGAACTCGTCCGTTACGCACACCGGATGGCCACCGGCGGCCTCGCGTTCATGCTGGTCTCGATGGTCAGCAGCGTAATGCTGATCACCGACTACCTGCTGAACATCTGGGTGGCCGTGGTCCTCACCGTGGTGACCGGCGCGTTCTTCCTCACCTTCTGGGCCGCGATCCCGTTCGCCCGCCGCAACTGGCTCGACGAGGACTCCGAGGAGGAGGACGAGCGGTTCGCCGAGGAGGCGGCCGAGCCTAACGTGCCTTCGCGGGCCTGAGTCCCAGGTCCCGCAGCTCCAGCTCGGCCAGCGCGTCGACGGCGGCGGCGTCGCCGTTGCGCCACGACTGCGCGATGTCCGGCCCGAGCTTGGCCAGCTGGTCGAGGGGGCGGCTCGCCAGGGCGCGCAACGCGAGCAGGTCGCGGCCGGCCGGCTCTTCGAGTACCAGGGCTGCCACGCCGGCGCGGCGCATCCAGCGCAGCCGCAGCGGCAGCCAGAGGAAGAGCACCAGCGCCAGCGGCACCGCGACAAGCAGCAGCGCGATGGTCAGCGCCAGGTCCCCGACGATCTCCTGCTGCTGGCGGCCGGCCTCGGCCAGGTTGTTCGCCGCGCCGGCCGCGCTGGAGAACGGCGACGTCAGCTCGTCGCCCACCAGCGGCACCCGCCCCACCCGGCCGCCGATGTCCTGCAGGTTGCCGGCGATGCCGGTGCCGGCCTCCTCGAGCTTGCGCCCGGGCACCCCGAGCTTCTCGACCATGTCGTGCACCCACAGCCCGGCCCGGATCCAGGCGTAGACCCAGACGACCACGAGGATGTCGGTGAGCAGCTGGCGGACGGCGGTGGGCAGCCGGTCGGCGTACATCTTCACGCGGGCCAGGATCCCACGAGGAGATCAGCCGCGCTTGGTCGCGCACTCCGGGCACGTACCGAAGATCTCCATGGTGTGGGAGACGTCGATGAAGCCGTGCTTGCCGGCGACCCGGTCCGCCCAGGTCTCCACCGCGGGGCCCTCGACCTCGACCGTGCGGCCGCAGGACCGGCAGACGAGATGGTGGTGGTGGCCCTGGCTGCAGCGGCGGTAGAGGTGCTCCCCGCCGGGTGGCCGCATGACGTCGATCTCGCCGGCGTCGGCGAGGCCCTGCAGCGTCCGGTAGACGGTGGTGAGGCCCACCCGCTCGCCGCGTTCCCGCAGGATGGCGTGCAGGTCCTGGGCGCTGTGGAAGCCCTCGCAGTCGGCGAGGAGGTCGCGCACCGCGGTGCGCTGCCGCGTGTTGCGGACCAGGGTTCCTTCGTCGGTCACGAGACCTCCCTCGCGTGGCTCACGGCGTCGGCGACGATGTGGGCGACGTGTTCGTCCACGAGTGAGTATGCGATCTCGCGTCCACTGCGGGCGCCCCGGACCACGCCCGCGCCCCGCAGCACCCGCAGATGCTGGGACACCAGCGGCTGCGGCGCGCCCAGCTTCTCGACCAGCTCGTGCACGCAGCGCTCGCCGGCACCCAGCTCGGCGACGATCGCGACGCGGATCGGTGCGGACAGCGCCCGCAGCAGCTCGGCGGCCGCCTCGTACGACTCGTAACCGGCCGCCTCCCCGGGCACGGCGTCCGCGCTCATCGGGCAACCTCCTCCAGCACGACGTCCGGGGGCTCGGCGTGGTCGGCCGCGCGCTCCGCCGCGATGCGGCCGCGCAGCATCCGCCAGGTCGCCGCGCCCACGGTGAGCGCCAGGAACGCCGCGATCGCCAGGATCACGATAGTCGCCCCCGGCGCGGTTTCGGCCTCCCAGGCGACGCCGACGCCGGCCACCGCGGCGGTCACCCCGATCGCCATCGCCGTCGCCATCGTGCCCCGGAAGCCGCGGGTGACCTGCTGGGCCGCCGCGACGGGCACGACCATCATGGCGCTGACCAGCAGCAGGCCGACGGTGCGCATGGCGATCGTGACGGTCACGGCCGTGGTCACGGCCATCAGCAGGTTGAGGGTACGCACGGGGAGGCCGGACACCCGCGCGTACTCCTCGTCGTTGCAGACGGCGAACAGGGCCGGCCGCAGTCCCAGCATCGCGACGAGCACGGCGACGCCCAGGACGGCGATCACCGTCAGGTCGCCGCGGGACGTGCTGGTCAGCGAGCCGAACAGATACTGCATCAGGTTGGCGTTGCCGCTGTCCTTCGACAGCCCGACGAGCACCACACCGCCCGCGATGCCGCCGTAGAAGAGCAGGGCAAGAGCCAGATCCCCGGAGGTACGCCCACGCTCGCGCACCAGCTCCACGGCGATCGCACCGAGCACCGACACGACGACGGCGGTGATGACGGGGGAGCGCTGCAGCAGCAACCCGACGCCGACGCCGGTCAGCGCCACGTGCCCGATGCCGTCACCGATCAGCGACAGCCGGCGCTGCACCAGGTAGATCCCGAGCGCCGGGGCGGACAGCCCGATGATGAGCGCACCCACGAGCGCCCGGAGCATGAAGTCGTGCTGGAAGAGGTCCATGGCTAGTTCGCCGGCATCCGATCGGTGGGGGACACACAGATCCGGGCGCTCTCCGGCTCGGCGTGCGGGTGGACGTGGTCGTGGCCCGGCTCGGCGTGGTGCCCGGCCGGCTCCGGCACCGCCCCCTCGTACGCGATCCGCCCGTCGTGCACGACGACGGCCTTGTCGATCAGCGGCTCCAGCGGGCCGAGCTCGTGCGCCACCAGCAGGATCGTGCCGCCGCGCGCGCCGAAGCGGCTCAGCGCGGCCGCGAACGCGTCCTGGCTCGCCGCATCGACACCGGCCGTGGGCTCGTCGAGCACGAGCAGGTCCGGCCGCCCGGCGAGGGCCCGGGCGATGAGGGTGCGCTGCTGCTGGCCGCCGGAGAGGGTGGCGACCGGATCGGCGATGCGGTCGAGAAGCCCGACGTCCTCGAGCGCGGCGCGGACCGCGGCCCGGTCGGTGGCGCGGGCGGGCCGGAAGACGCCGCGGCGGGCGAGCCGCCCCGAGGCCACCACCTCGCCGACGGTGGCCGGTACGCCGCTGCCGGCGCCCATCCGCTGCGGGACGTAACCGATCCTGGCCCACTCGCGGAAGCGGCGCTGCGGCGTACCGAAGAGGTCGATCTCGCCGGACGCCAGCGGGACCAGGCCGAGGATCGTGCGGATCAGGGTCGACTTGCCGGAGCCGTTCGCGCCCAGGATGGCGACGACCTGGCCGGTGCTCACCTCGAGCGTGACGTCGCGCAGGACCGTGCGGCCGCTGTAGGCGACCCCGGCGTGGCGCACCGCGACGGCGCTCACGCGGCACACCCGAGGGCGGCGGTGAGGGCGGTCAGGTTGGCGCGCATGACCGAAAAGTAGTCCGCTCCCGGCTCGCTCACACCTTCGAGCGGATCCAGCACCGCCGTCCTCGCCCCGACCTCCTGCGCGATGGTGTCGGCGACCTTGGGACTGACCAGCTTCTCGAAGAAGATCGTGGTGGTGCCGGTGGCCTTCGCCTTCTCGGCCACCCGCGCCAGGCGGCGGGGGGAGGGCTCCGCCTCGGGGGAGATGCCGGTGATGCCGATCTCGGTGAGGCCGTAGCGGTCGGCGAGGTAGTGGAAGGCGGCGTGGCTGGTCACGAGCTCGCGGCGCTGGCAGGTCTTGAGGGCGGCCGCGTATTCGCCGTTGAGCTTGTCCAGCTCCCGGTGCAGGGTCTCGGCGCGCTCCGCGTACGCCGCCGCGTGCCCGGGGTCGGCCTGCGCGAGCCGCTCGGCGAGCTTGTCCGCGATGGCGGCGTAGCGCACCGGGTCGAGCCAGACGTGCGGGTCGGCGCCACCGGCGGCCTCGGCGTGCTCCTCCTCACCGGGCTCGTCCTCGTGCTCCTCGGCGGCCAGCAGCTCGACGGCCGAGCCGGCGTCGAACGCCCGGTCTTTCGCCTCCTGCTCGACGGCGTCGTCCACGGCCGGCTGGAAGCCCTTCAGGAAGACCACCAGCCCGGCGTCGTCGATCCCGCCGACCTGGCGCGGGCTGAGCTCCACGTCGTGCGGCTCCGCGCCGGGCTTGGTCAGCTGGGTCACGTGCACGGCGTCGCCGCCGATCCGCTCGGCCAGGAACTGCAGCGGGTAGAACGCGGTCACCACGTCCAAGCGGCCGTCACTGGATCCGCTGGCCTTGTCGGAGCAGGCCCCCGTCGCGCCCAGCACGAGCGCTGTGGCGGTGAGGGCGAGGACGCGGCGGATCGGCATAGCACCACAATGCTCGGTATTGGTAATGATTGTCAAAAGCGCATGCGTCAGAGCGCCTTGGCGACCGCCGCCGCGAAGAGCAGTGCCAGCAGAATCACCCGTACGGTGCGCAGCGCCGGCGGCTGCACCGGCCACGTCGTGAACGTCAGCGCGGCCAGGGCGGCACCCAGCGCGACCAGCAGCGCCGCCCCGACGATGCCGGGCAGGAACAGGCCTGCGAGGAACACCACCAGGGCGGCGATGAACGCGGTCGTCGGGTTCACGCCGGCGAGCCTGCGCAGCAGGTTCTCGGACGGGGACGGGGTCACGTCGGTCTCCTGGGGGTGTGCGTACGCTCACGTCATGCTGGTGCTCAACCGCTTCGTCGTCCCGCCGGACACGCAGGACTCGTTCGTCGAACGGGCGCACGCCGCCCTCGCCGCCCTCGCGGCGAGCACCGGATACACCTCCGGGCGGCTCACCCGCGCACTGGACGACCCCGCCTACTGGACCCTCGTCACCGAATGGGAGTCCGTCGGAGCCTACCGCCGCGCCCTCGGCGGTTTCGACGTCAAGGTGCACGCCACCCCGCTGCTGTCCGAGTCGCTCGACGAGCCGTCCGCGTTCGAGACGCTGGCCACCGCCGAGCCCGGTGCCGCGGTCGTGGCGTACGGCAGCGACCGGGCCGCCGAACCCTGGCGCTGAGCCGTAGGCTTGATCGCATGACCGCCACCCAGGCACCCCCGCCGCCGCAGGGCCCGGGCGTGGTCCCGCCGTTCCCGGCGCCGCCCGTCGAGGGCCGCGGCCGTCGCGTCGGGCTGGGCGTCGGGGTGGGCGCCGGCGTGCTCGTGCTGGTCCTGGGCGGGGGCGTGGCCGCCGCCGTCGGCCTCGCCACGGTCGCCACCAGCGCCCTCAACGAGCAGGCGGACGTCGTCGTCGGCGACTACTTCGACGCGGTGCGCGACAAGCGGTACGGCAGCGCGTACGACATGCTGTGCCAGGAGACCAGGGACCGCCAGACCGAGGCCGAGTTCACCCGCCAGGTCTCGGCGAAGGAGCCGATCTCCCGGTACGACGTGGGCGACCTGAACCTCGTCGACCTCTCCACGCCCGTCGACCTCACGTACGCCGACGGCTCGACCGACCGGGTCGAGGCGTACCTCACGCAGAACCGCCGGACGGGCCGTTTCGAGGTGTGCAGTATCGAGGAGTAATCTCCTCTTTTTGTCCGCAGCCCTTTCTGTCCCCGCCGACAAACCAGCCGGCGTAGGAGGAACATGCCCGTCGACCGTATCGACGCCGTCGTCAGCCTGGCCAAGCGCCGCGGCTTCGTCTTCCCCTCCAGCGAGATCTACGGAGGCACCCGCTCGGCGTGGGACTACGGTCCCCTCGGCGTGGAGCTGAAGGAGAACGTCCGCCGGCAGTGGTGGCGCACCATGGTGCAGCAGCGTGACGACATCGTCGGCCTCGACTCCGCCGTCATCCTGGCCCGCGACGTGTGGGCCGCCTCCGGCCACCTCGAGGCCTTCGTCGACCCGCTGACCGAGTGCCAGTCCTGCCACAAGCGGTTCCGCGCCGACCACCTCGAGGAGGCGTGGGAGGCCAAGCACGGCTCCGCGCCCGCGTCGCTGAGCGAGCTCAACTGCCCCAACTGCGGCAACAAGGGCACGTTCACCGAGCCCAAGATGTTCAACGGGCTGATGAAGACGTACCTCGGCCCGACCGAGAGCGCCGAGGGCCTGCACTACCTGCGGCCCGAGACGGCCCAGGGCATCTTCGTCAACTACAACAACGTGGCGACCGCCGCCCGCAAGAAGCCGCCGTTCGGCATCGCGCAGGTCGGCAAGTCGTTCCGCAACGAGATCACCCCGGGCAACTTCATCTTCCGGACGCGCGAGTTCGAGCAGATGGAGATGGAGTTCTTCGTCGAGCCCGGCACGGACGAGAAGTGGCACGAGTACTGGCTCGAGCAGCGCTGGAACTGGTACCGCGACCTCGGCCTCAGCGAGAGCAACCTGCGCTTCTTCGAGCACCCCAAGGAGAAGCTCTCGCACTACTCGAAGCGCACGGTCGACATCGAGTACCGCTTCAAGTTCGGCGGCACGGAGTTCGCCGAGCTCGAGGGCATCGCCAACCGTACGGACTTCGACCTCTCGACCCACTCCAAGCACTCCGGCGTCGACCTGTCCTACTTCGACCAGGAGAAGCAGGAGCGCTGGGTCCCGTACGTGATCGAGCCCGCGGCCGGCCTGACCCGCGCGGTGCTGGCCTTCCTGCTCGAGGCGTACGACGAGGACGAGGCGCCGAACACCAAGGGCGGCGTCGACAAGCGCACGGTGATGCGCTTCGACCCGCGCCTGGCGCCGATCAAGGTCGCGGTGCTGCCGCTCTCCCGCAACCCGGAGCTCTCGCCCAAGGCCCGGGGCCTGGCGGACCTGCTCCGCAAGCGCTGGACGGTGGAGTTCGACGACTCGCAGGCGATCGGCCGCCGCTACCGCCGCCAGGACGAGATCGGCACCCCGTTCTGCGTCACGGTCGACTTCGACACCCTCACCGACGACGCAGTAACCGTGCGGGACCGCGACACGATGAAGCAGGAACGCGTCGCCCTGGACCACATCGAGGACTACCTGATCAAGCGCCTCCCCGGCTGCTGACCGAAGCAAAGAGAACCAAGAACGCCGCCCGCCCGCCGCGGGCGGCGTTCTGCTGTCAGCCGGGTGACGTAATGTCGGCCCATGTCCGCCCCTGGAGACGTACCACCGGAGATCCTGAACCGGCTGCGACGGATCTGCCGCGGGCTGCCGGAGGCCTACGAGGAGCCGGCCTGGATCGGCGTCCGCTGGCGCATCCGCAAGCGGACGGTCGCCCACGTCTACACGGCGGACCCTGACCGCCGGCTGTCCTACCCCGAACGTCTGACCGCCGGCGAGTCGCCGACGTTGATGACCTTCCGCGTACCCGCCGACGACCTGCTCGGTCTGACCGGCAGCGGCTTCCCGTTCTTCCGCGCCGACTGGGGCCGCAACGTGGCCGGAGCCTTCCTGGGTGACCACACCGACTGGACCGAAACCGCCCAACTCCTCACCGACAGCTACCGCGAGATGGCCCCCAAGTACCTCATCACCCGCCTAGGAGACTGCGGTGGGCATTGAGCTGGTCGTCGGTGACATCACGACGGAGCAGACGGACGCAATCGTCAACGCGGCCAACTCCTCCCTGCTGGGCGGCGGCGGTGTCGACGGAGCCATCCACCGCAGGGGAGGCCCCGCCATCCTGGAAGAGTGCCGAGCCCTGCGCGCCAGCCACTACGGCCGGGGCCTCCCGGTCGGCCAAGCAGTAGCAACCACCGCCGGCCGCCTCCCCGCCCGCTGGGTCATCCACACCGTCGGCCCGGTCTTCAGCACCGACGAAGACCGCGCCCCCCTCCTGCGCAGCTGCTACACAACGTCCCTGACGCTCGCCGCCACCCTGGGCGCGCAGTCAGTAGCCTTCCCACTGATCTCCTCAGGCGTCTACCGCTGGCCCAAGGACGACGCGGTCACCCAGGCCCTGACCGCCCTCCACACCGAACCAACCCCGGTAGACCTCATCCGCCTCGTCCTGTTCGACGAGCCGACGTTCGAGATCGCGCAACGCATCTACGAGGCCTTCGATCAGCGGCCCACCCCATGAGCGACCGGCGCGGTACGTCCGCCTGACCCCCCACCCACCCCGGCCTGCCCGACGATCCCCCCAACCGCGACCCCAACGCGGCAGCCAGACCCCTAACCGCAAGGTGAACGCCAGGCGGAAGTACGCACGGGCCGGCGAGCAACCACCCACCCACCCGCAGCAGGAAACCCGGCAAGGTCGGGGGCCGGGGTGACCAAGAACGGCATAAAACGCCCCACCAGCCGTCTTGGTCACCCCGGCCCCCGACCGTCCCCCCGCAACCAATCGTCAGAAGGCGAACCCGCCGGCCCGGTCATTCCGATGGGCGATGAGCCCCGCGAGAGTGGCCAGGGCGATCTCCGCCGGCGTCCGGCTGCCGATGTTCAACCCGATGGGCCGGTGTACCCGAGCGACCGACTCGTCCGGCACGCCCAGCTCCTTCAGGGCGGCGACGTGCGGGCCCTCGTGCTTCGGGTTGCCCATGATGCCGATCCACCGCGCGTCCGTGGCCAGCGCCTCCTTGAGAACCTCACCGATCTCCCCCCGGTGATGGTCGGTCACCACGATGTCGGTGTGCCCGGTCACCCCCGCGGCGGCAAGGTCACCGACGAAGGCGTCGCCGTGCGGCCGAGGCAGCCCCTGCAACCGGGTCGGATCGGGCTCCACGAGCGTGCACCGGAACCCGACCTCGATACCGAGACGCAGCAGCGCCTCAGCGACCGGACTCTCGAACACGGCCACCAGGTGGCGGGGGCTCAGCACGGTTTCCATGCCTGGAAACTACTGTGCGATTCTTGACCGCGTGACTCTCGCACTCTCCGACAAGACCCTCACGCTGGGGAAGCATCAGGTGTGGCCGCCCGTCGTGCTCGCGCCGATGGCCGGCATCACCAATGTCGCGTTCCGGCGGCTGTGCCGGGAGCAGGGCGGCGGCGTCTACGTGTGCGAGATGATCACGACCCGGGCGCTGGTCGAGCGGATCCCGAAGACGCTGAAGATGATCCAGTTCGCCGAGGACGAGGACTTCCGCAGCCTCCAGCTCTACGGCGTGGACCCGGACGTGACCGCGGCGGCCGTGCGGATGGTCGCCGAGGAGAACCTCGCCGATCACATCGACCTGAACTTCGGCTGCCCGGTGCCCAAGGTCACCCGTCGCGGCGGCGGCAGCGCTCTGCCGTGGCGGCGCAAGCTGTTCGGCCGCATCGTCTCGCAGGCCGTCGCGGCGGCCGCGCCCGCCGGTGTCCCGGTGACGGTGAAGATGCGCAAGGGCATCGACGACGACCACCTGACGTACGTCGAGGCGGGCCTCATCGCCCAGGAGGCCGGCGTCGCGGCGGTGGCGCTGCACGCCCGTACGGCGGAGCAGCGCTACTCGGGCACGGCCGACTGGGACGCGATCGCGACCCTCAAGCAGGCCCTCGACGTTCCCGTCCTGGGCAACGGTGACATCTGGGAGGCCGCCGACGCGATGCGGATGGTCGCCCACACCGGCGTCGACGGCGTCGTCGTGGGCCGAGGCTGCCTGGGCCGGCCGTGGCTGTTCAAGGACCTGCAGGCGGCCTTCACCGGCGTCGCGTCGCAGGAGCTGCCCACCCTCGGCGAGGTCGCCGCGATCATGTCCCGGCACGCCCACCTGCTGGTGGAGGCGCTGGAGGACGAGAGGCACGGCTGCGCCGACTTCCGTAAGCACGTCGCCTGGTACCTGAAGGGCTTCCCGGTCGGCGGCGACCTGCGCCGCTCGCTCGCGATGGTGGCGTCCCTCGCGGAGCTCGACGACCTGCTCGGCAAGCTCGACGCGGACGTCCCGTTCCCGCGCGAGTCGCTGGGTCAGCCGCGTGGCCGGATCAACGCCCCGGGCAAGGTCTCGCTGCCGTACGGCTGGCTCGACAGCCGCGACGACGACACCGTGCCCGAGGGCGCCGAGATGGAGAACAGCGGCGGTTAGACACGAGGAAGCGGGGGAGGGCTCCGATGCCCTCCCCGCCCCGGTGACACGTCGCTCAGACGTCCAGGTCGTTCTCGATGCGCTTGAGCTGGTGGCGGGCCATCGCCAGGTTGGCGCGGTCCCGGCGCAGGGCCACGTACAGGAACAGGCCCTTGCCCGAGCGGCTCGTGAGCGGCCGGATCATGTGGTACTGCGTGTCCAGGGTGATGAGGATGTCCTCGATCTTCTCGGACAGGTTGAGCATCTCCATCGCCCGCAGCTTGGCGCGGACCACGTCCGTGTTGCCCGCCGCGGCGACGGTCAGGTCGAGGTCCTTGCCGCCGCCGGCCGTGCCGAGGGCCATGCCGCTCGTGTGGTCCACGAGGGCGACACCGATGCAGCCGTCGATGTCCATGATCTCTTTGAGTGCGGTGTCCATGTCGGGCATGGGAAGGTTCCTCCGAGATTTTCGTACGGTGGGTAGGGGTGTTGCGGGGTTAAGTCAGCGGCCACGCATGCTGCTCTGCAGCGTCGCCATCGGGGTTCGCCGGGCGAGCGGCGTGGGCGGGCCGGCCTGCGTGGGGATCTCCGGCCGGACGGCCGGCGGCACCTCGAGGACGAGGATCTTGACCAGCCGGCGTACGGCGCGGCGGGCCTCGAGGTGGACCAGGCCCAGGTTGGCGTTCCCTGAGGTGACCAGGGTGAGCAGGCAGTTCGGTCCCGCGGTGTACGAGGTGATGTATCCGCCGTCGCACTCCACGACCGACTCTCGCAGGTCGCCGTGGTTGACGGCGTGCGCGAAGCGCCGGGCGAGGGCGAGGTGTGCGGCGGCGAGGGCGGCGAGGCTGTCGGGCTCGATGCCGTGGGCGTCGTGCGCGACCACCAGGCCGTCGGTGGTGGCGAGGACACTGCCGGACAGCTCGGGCAGCCTCCTGCGAAGGTTGCCGAGCTCCGTCAGTACCGCCGGATCCACCGTCATCCGCGGCATCTCCTTCCTGGTGTCGGCCGCCGAGGGGCGGGAGGGGCGCGCGTCATCGCAGGGCTCGCAACGCGGTACGGATCCGTTTGAGCAGGACTTCGTCGGTGCCGGGGTGGGTCTGCACCGGTTCGGCGGCGACTTCCTTGGGGAGCTTGGCGCCCGGTTTGCGCCGGGCCAGCCGCGGTGCCCGGTAGGCGGTGCCGCTCGCGGTGGCGGGGTCCGGCTGGCGCTGCTGCGGGGGAGGGTCACCGGAGGCGAGGCCCGGCCGGGCGCCCGTGACGATGGGTACGGTCGGTCCGTCCGTACCCGGAAGTGCGGGCCGCTGGACGTCCACCGCCGTACCCCTCGCCCGGGGCAGTCGGACGAAGTCCGGTCCGGCCCGTTCCCTCGGCGCGGGCAGCTCGATCAGGCCGGCCGCCGCCAGCCGGCGCAGCTCCTGGATGGTGGCGTAACCGGCCCGGCCGAGCAGCTGGGCCAGGTCCGCCGGGGTGCGCTGGCCGTCGGCGTGCACGAGCAGCTCCCACTGCGGGGCGGTCAGCGTGATCCGTTCCCGCGGCGCCCGGGTCACCGGGATGACCACCGCCGTGTCGATCTGCGGGTACGGGAAGATCTCGTCGAGCAGCCGCGCCCGCCGCCGCGACTCGCGGGTGACGGCGGCCGGGTCGACCTGGACCACCGGGCCGAGCCAGTGCGTGGCCCCGTCCAGGAAGTCGACCGGCGCGGTGGCCGGCGAGAGCGCGAAGTACGCGGCGTCGTACGTCGCGCCGAGCACGCAGAGCTCCAGCTCGCCCTGGGTGATGTGCCCCTGCGCCAGCAGCAGCTGCCCCACCGTGGCCTGGGCCGTCCCGGCGTCCAGCGCCGCCTGCCAGGTCCGCGGCGCCAGCCGGCCGGACGCGGTCAGCAGCTCGCCGACGCCCGGCGCGGCCGCCGACTCGGCGTACGTCACCTGGCCGTCGACGAGGTAGACCGTGCCGCCGGGCGGGCCGCCGACGATCAGGGCGCCGGTCCGCCGCTCGCCCGCGACCTGCGTGAGCAGGCGGCCGGGTGCCGCGGACTTCGGGGACTTCACCTGGACTCCTCACTCAGGTCGCGATCAGCTCGTCGGCGAGGCTCTGCATGCGCCGCCGGGCCACGGCGAGGTTGCCGCGGATCCGGTCCAGCCACACGTAGAGCACCAGCCGGCTGTCGAAGTCGGTCTGGACGAGCCGCAGCAGGTGGTAGCCCCCCGCGGTCGTGATGATGAGGTCCTCGAGGAGGTCGTGCGGTACGGCCGAGACGAACAGCGACCGGCTCTGCGCGGCCTGCACGACGTCGGCGGTGCCGGCGGCCGCGGCCTCGTGGTCCTCGTTGGGTGCGGCTCCGGTCGTGGCGACCGGGTAGCCGGTGGTGTAGTCGACGATGCTGGCGCCGAGCGCGCCGGGGATCGCCATGGCCTCCTGCAGACAGTTCTCGACCCCGGGCACATCTCTCCTCAGCCGAGTGATGCTCCCGCCTGCGGGTTCCCGCCGCCGACGGTTTCGGGTGCTTCCGGATGCGTCACGGCGGGAGCTCGTCCGTCCCGCCGTCACAATGGGCCATCCTGCGGGCACGCTGCGATCTCGAGTCGCACCCGGTGTGCGTCATGGTCCTCGATGGCTCACCCGGGCACCGGCGACGACCGCCGGCACCGCACCGACCGCGGGCCGCGCGGAGTGGGCCGGGCCCGCAGCCGCCGGGCCGTCTCGGGACCGAGATTGCCCAGGTCGGCCTGGGCGACGGTGCCGAACCAGTGCCGCTCGCCGGGGACGAAGCACATCGGCGCCTCGTCGCCCAGCAGCAACGCGTGCGTCGCCGCAGTGATGGTTGCCACTACCCGGCTGGCGAGCTCGTGGTGGCCGAGATGCCCGGCGCGCAACAGGACCCGGCCGACCCGCCGGGCGCCGTGGCCCGCCTCGTACGCCGCCTGCCACTGGTCCGCCGACAGCCGGCCGCAGCCGACGAGCCGCTCGCCGATGCCCGGGCAGGCGGGGGACTCGGCGTAGGTGATGCGGCCGGCGACGAGATAGACGACTCCGCCCGGTGTACCGCCGACGTGCAGGGCCCCGGTGCGCCCGGCCTCGGCCAGCGCGGCGAGACGATGGCTCAGGGAAATCACGGTGACCTCCTCCTTTCGGCCAGTGTCGGACGCCGGGCCGGAGGATGTCGCACGACGAGTGCGTTCTCGTCATGCCACCGCGCCGGAGGGGCCATCTGCGCGTAACATGATCGCCACTTTCGATGGCGTCTCGTGGAGGTTGCCGTATGCCGAGCACGTGGGAGCAGATCGTCGTCGACGCCGAGGATCCGGCGCGCCTCGCGCGCTGGTGGGCGGAGGCGCTCGGCTACGTGATCGTGCACGAGGAACCCGACGAGGTGGAGATCCGGCGTACCCCGGACACCCTGCCCGGCCTGCTGTTCACCCCCGTGCCGGATGCCAAGACGGTGAAGAACAGGCTCCACATCGACCTGCGGCCGGACGACCAGGAGGCCGAGGTGGAACGGCTGGTCGACATGGGCGCCCGGCCCGTCGACATCGGCCAGCACGACGTCTCCTGGGTGGTCCTGGCCGACCCCGAGGGCAACGAGTTCTGCGTGCTCGCCGGCAGGGGTGGCGGTCAGTAGGTGAACTGACCGATCAGGCCCTCGATCTCGGCCGCCGCGGCGCCGACCCGCTCGGCCGAGCGCCGCGTCGTGTTCGCGCTCTCCGCGGTCTCACCCGTGGACGAGGTGATCGCGGTGACCGTCCCGCCGATCTCGCCGGCCGCCGCCGACACGTCGCCCACGTTGCGCGACATCAGCTCGGTCGTGGCCGACTGCTGCTCGACCGCGGCGGCGATCGCCCGCTGCCCGTCGTCGATCCGCGTGATCACCTCGGTGATCGTGTCGATGGCTGCCGCCGTACGCGCGGTCATGTCCTGGATCGCGCCGATCCTGGCGGTGATGTCCCCGGTGGCCTGCGCGGTCTCCTGGGCCAGGCTCTTCACCTCCGTCGCCACGACGGCGAAGCCCTTGCCCATGTCCCCGGCCCGCGCCGCCTCGATCGTGGCGTTCAGGGCCAGCAGGTTCGTCTGCTCCGCGATGCCGGTGATGAGCTTGACGATGTCACCGATCTCCCGGCTCGCCTCACTGAGCGTCGTGACCAGCTCGGACGTCTCGCCGGCCTGCTCGCTCGCGCGGCTGCTGGTGAGCGTCGCGTCGCTGGTCTGCCGGGCGATCTCCCGGATCGACTCGGCCAGCTGGCCGGTCGCCGTCATCATGTCGCCCACCGCCTCCGACACCTGGTGAGTGGCCGCATCGGCGCTGCGGGCCTGCCCGGACGTCTGCTCCGCCGACGTGTCCAGCCGCTCGGCGACCTCCCGCAGCTCCCCGCCGGCCGCGGTCAGAGCCCCGACGCCGGTCGCGGTCGCGGCCACGGTCGAGCGGATCGCCGCCAGCGCCTCGTTCAGCGCCTCGGCCATCTCACCCAGCTCGTCGTGCCGGACCACTTCCGCCCGTACCGTCAGATCCCGGCGGGCCGCGGCCCGCACCGCGGTGAGCATCCCGCCGAGCGGGCGGCGCACGGCCCGGATCGTCAGCAGCGCCGCCGCGGCCGTCAGCAAGGCCCCGGCGAGCCCCGCCGCGATGATGATCCAACGGCTCGTGCGGCCCGCATCCCCGCCCCGCCGGTTCGCGTCCCGCACCGCCTGCAGCATCGCATCGTCGACGGCGCCCAGCGTCTCCTCCAGCGCCGAGAACCGCTCCAGGAAGGCCGGCAGCTGCGCCACGGCGGCGGCGTGATCGGTCGCCGCCAGCGCCACCAGCGACTTCGCCGCGTCGCTGTACCCGACGACGTCCGGACGCACCTCGGCATAACGGGCCGTCAGCTCGGGAGGTGCGGCCTTCGCGGCCGCATCGAACTTGGCGACCATCGTCGCGGCGTGCTCGGTCACCTCGTCGACGGCGTACGCCTGCCGCTGCTCGCCGGTCGTCGCGTACAACGCGGACATCACGTCGGCCCGCAAGCCGTCATGCATCATGTCGGCGTTCCACTGGTTGCTCATGCCGTCGCTGACCGTCGCGATGTCCTCGGTGGCCTCGGCCTGACGCGACGAGCCCCACGACGCCACGCCTCCGACCAGCGCCACGGACGCCAGCGCGATACCCGCCATCAGCATCAGACGCGCCATGATGGTCAAGCGGGACCGGCGGCGCTGTTCAGACTCCACGTCATTCGCATCGGCCCACCATCCGCGCGGCTTAGGGTTGATCCATGACGGGCGACGCGGAACGGTGGGTGAGCGAGCCCGCCAAGGACAGCGGCTACGGCCGGACCCAGTTCGAACGTGACCGCGCCCGCGTGCTGCACTCCGCCGGCTTCCGCCGGCTGGCGGCCAAGACCCAGGTGCACACGGCCGGGTCCGACGACTTCCTCCGTACGCGCCTGACACACTCCCTCGAAGTCGCCCAGATCTCCCGCGAGATGGGCGCCCGCCTCGGCTGCGACCCGGACGTCGTGGACGTCGCCGGGCTGGCACACGACATCGGGCACCCGCCGTTCGGCCACAACGGCGAAGCCGCCCTCGACAGGATCGCCCAGCCCTGCGGCGGCTTCGAGGGCAACGCCCAGACCCTGCGCGTCCTCACCCGCCTGGAAGCCAAGGTGGAGGGCGCCGGCCTCAACCTCACCCGCGCCTCCCTCGATGCCAGCTGCAAGTATCCCTGGCCCCGCCGCCCCGGCACCCGCAAGTTCGGCGTCTACGCCGACGACCTGGCGGTCTTCACGTGGATCCGCGCCACCGCCCCCGACGGCGAACGCCGCTGCCTCGAGGCCCAGGTCATGGACTGGGCCGACGACGTCGCCTACTCCGTGCACGACGTCGAGGACGGCGTGCACGGCGGATACCTGTCCCTGCGCCCCCTGCTCGACGACGCCGACGAACGCGCCGAACTGTGCGCCGACGTGGCGGCCACCTACTCCGACGAGAGCCCGGAAGCCCTCGGCGAGGCCCTCGACCTGCTCCTCGCCGACGAGGTGGTGACCGCCGCGGCCGACTACGACGGCACGTACCGCGCCCAGGTCGCGCTCAAGCGGATGACCAGCGTCCTCACCGGCCGCTTCGTCTCCTCCGCGGTCGGGGCCACCAACAGCAGGCACGGGTACGGCCAGGTCCGCCGCTACGACGCCGACCTCATCATCCCGCGCACGGCGCGTAACCAGTGCGCCCTCCTCAAGGGCATGGCGTTGCGCTACGTGATGCGCGCCCGCGCCGCGGAGGACTGGTACGAGCAGCAGCGCGAGATCCTGACCTCCCTGGTCGAGCTCCTCTGCGCCCGCGCCCCCGACCGCCTCGACCCCATGTTCGCGGACATGTGGAAGGCGGCCGCGGACGACGCCGCCCGCCTGCGCGTGGTGATCGACCAGGTCGCCTCGCTCACCGACCCGGCGGCCGTGGCGTGGCACCGGACCCTCTTGGCGGGCCGCGGGTAGCGCGAGGCAGTATGTAGCGGTGGCGGGCAGGGTCAAGGACGAGGACATCGCGCTGGTCCGCGACCGGACCTCGATCGAGGACGTGATCAGCGAGACGGTGACGTTGCGGTCGGCGGGCGGCGGCAACCTCAAGGGCCTGTGCCCCTTCCACGACGAGAAGACCCCGTCCTTCACGGTCTCTCCTGCCCGAAATGTCTATTTTTGCCATGGTTGTGGGGCGGGTGGGGACGCCATCAAGTTCCTCATGGATGCCGAGCATCTGACGTTCGTCGAGTCGCTCGAGCGGCTCGCCGGGCGGGCCGGCATCCAGCTGCGCTACGACACCTCCGACGAGCGCCCCGGCACGCCGCGCCAGCAGCCCGGCCAGAAGCAGCGCCTGATCGCCGCGCACGCGGCAGCCGCCGAGTTCTACCGCGACCAGCTCGGCAAGGCGGGAGCGCGCAAGGCCCGCGAGTTCCTCGCCGAGCGCGGCTTCGGCCGGGAGGCCGCCGAGAAGTACGGCTGCGGCTACGCGCCCGAGGGCTGGGACCTGCTGACCAAGCACCTGCGCCAGAAGGGCTTCACCGCCGAGGAGCTGACGGCCGGCGGTCTCGCCAAGCCGGCCCGGTCCGGCTCCCTCATCGACCGCTTCCGCCGTCGCCTGCTCTGGCCGATCCGGGACCTGAGCGGGGACGTGATCGGCTTCGGCGCGCGCAAGCTGTTCGACGACGATGACGGCCCGAAGTACCTGAACACCCCCGAGTCGCCGCTCTACAAGAAGTCCCACGTCCTGTACGGCATCGACTTCGCCAAGCGGGAGATCGCCAAGCGCGGCCGCGCCGTGATCGTCGAGGGGTACACGGACGTGATGGCCTGTCACGAGGCGGGGGAGCCGACCGCGGTGGCGACCTGCGGCACGGCGTTCGGTGTCGACCACATCGGCGTGCTGCGGCGGCTGCTGATGGACAGCGACAGCTTCACGGGCGAGATCATCTACACGTTCGACGGGGACGCGGCCGGGCAGAAGGCGGCGCTGCGGGCGTTCGAGGAGGACCAGCGGTTCGTCGGACGTACCTTCATCGCGGTCAGTCCCGACAACATGGACCCCTGCGAGCTGCGTCTCGCCAAGGGCGACCTGGCCGTCAAGGACATGATCGCCGGGCGTGAGCCGCTGGTGGACTTCGCGCTGCGCCAGACCCTCGCCCGGTTCGACCTGGACACGGTCGAGGGCCGGGTGGAGGCGATGCGCCGGGCCGCGCCGCTGGTGGCCAAGATCAAGGACCGGGAGAAGCGTCCCGAGTACGCCCGCAAGCTTGCCGGCGACCTCGGCATGGACCTGGAGCCGGTGCAGCGGGCGGTGGCGGCAGCCCTGTCGCCGGAGGCACCGGTGGTCACCCAGCGGCGTCCCGTGGACAGCCCGCAGCGTCAGGTCGAGCGGGAGACGCTCAAGCTGGCCCTGCAGGAGCCGGTGCTGGCCGGGCCCATGTTCGACGCGATCGAGGTCGACTCGTACGGCGACCCGGTGCTGCGCGACATCCGGGCCGCGGTCGCGGCGGCGGGCGGGACCGCCTCGGCGACCGGCGGGGCGGTCTGGATCGAGGCGGTCCGGGACGCGTGCCAGGATCTGGGCGGCAAGGCCCTGGTAGGGGAGCTGGCGGTCGAGCCGCTGCTCGTCGACGGGGAGGCGGATCTGCGGTACGTGCAGATCACGTTGGCCCGGCTTCAGGTCGGTTCGGTGACCACCCGCATCAAGGACCTCAAGTCCAAGGTGCAGCGCCTCAACCCGGTGGCGCACAAGGACGAGTACCTGGCGCTGGCCGGGGAGTTGTTCTCCCTCGAGCAGCACGCCCGCGCCCTCCGTGACCAGGCAGCAGGAGCATTGTGAAACTCTTCCGCCGCAGCCCGAAGCTCCCGGCCGACAAGCGGCCCCCGTTGGAGGCCGACGAGCGCGTGCTGGCGTGGGCGCACGTGGGCGAGTCGCGGGATCAGGCGCTGGTGGCCACCAACCGCGGCCTCTGGCTGCCCGACGGCCGGCGGCTGGGCTGGCACGAGATCCACAAGGCGGCGTGGTCGGGGCGCGAGCTGCGCGTCACGCCCGCCGAGGTGGCGCAGGAGCGTAACGGCTACACGGTGCTGGTCGACGCGCCGGTCGTCGGGTTCCTGGTGCTCGAGCCCGGGGAGCTGCCGGACCAGGTGCGGACGCGGGTCACGCGCTCAGTGGCGTACACGTCGCATCATCCGTTGCCGCCGCACGGCGGTGTCCGGGTCGTCGGAAGGCGGATTCCCGGGGTGGACGGGGTGAGCTGGTCGGTCCGCTACGACGCGAAGACGGCGGTGGACGCGGAGCCGGTGATCGAGGTGACCGACCAGCTGGTGGAGGCGGCCAGGGAAGCGTCGGCCCCGCCGGCCTGACATCCGGCGGTTTTTGTCGGACCCCTTCACTAGGGTCGCTCGGGTGACTCTCATTCACGCCCGCGGGCTGGTCAAACGCTTCGGCGACTTCACGGCCGTCGACGGCATCGACGTCGATGTGGCGCGCGGCGAGGCGTTCGGCTTCCTCGGCCCCAACGGCGCGGGCAAGAGCTCCACCATGCGGATGATCGGCTGTGTCTCCCCGCCGACCGGTGGTGTCCTGCGCATCCTCGACCGTGACCCGCTGCGTGACGGCCCGGCGATCCGTGCTCGCCTCGGCGTCTGCCCGCAGCTCGACAACCTCGACCTCGAGCTGACCGTCCGGGAGAACCTGACGACGTATGCCCGGTTCTTCGGCATTGCGCGCAAGGTCGCCCGCCGGCGCGCCGACGAGCTGCTCGACTTCGTGCAGCTGACCGAGCGTGCCGACAGCAAGGTGGAGCCGCTGTCGGGCGGCATGAAGCGGCGGCTGACGATCGCCCGGGCGCTGGTCAACGAGCCCGAGATCGTGCTGCTCGACGAGCCCACGACCGGTCTCGACCCGCAGGCCCGCCACCTGGTCTGGGAGCGCCTCTTCCGGCTCAAGCAGCAGGGCGTCACGCTGGTGCTGACCACCCACTACATGGACGAGGCCGAGCAGCTCTGCGACCGGCTCGTGGTCATGGACGGCGGCCGGATCGTCGCGGAAGGCTCGCCCCGCGCCCTCATCGAGCAGTATTCGACCCGTGAGGTGGTGGAGCTGCGTTTCCACGCGGAGGCCCAGGACGTCTTCGCGGACAAGCTGGCCGGGGTGGGCGAGCGGCTCGAGATCCTGCCCGACCGCATCCTGCTCTACGTCTCCGACGGCGATGCCGCGGTGGCCGAGGTGCAGCGCCGGGCGCTCAGCCCGGCGAGCGTCCTGGTGCGCCGCAGCAGCCTGGAGGACGTGTTCCTGCACCTGACCGGCCGGACCCTGGTGGACTGACATGACGTGGTACGTGCTCGAATACCACCTGGTCAGCTACCGCCGCATCTGGCGTTCCAGCGTGCTGTCGTCGTTCGTGCTGCCCCTGCTCACCATGCTCGGCTTCGGTGTCGGCGTCGGCGCGTACGTGACGGGCGGCGTCGACGGCGTGCCGTACCTGGACTGGATGGTTCCCGGGCTGATCGCCTCGACCGCCATGCAGATCGCCATCGGCGACTCCAGCTGGCCGGTCCTCGGCGGCTTCGAGTGGCAGCGCATCTACTTCGGTCAGGCCGCGGCCCCGTTGCGGGTGGCCGACATCCTCGACGGCCATCTGCTCTTCATCGTCTTCCGCACGTTGACCAGCTGCACCGCATTCCTGCTGATCGCTACCGCCTTCGGCACGATGCACTCCTGGTGGGCCCTGGCCACGCTCCCGGTCGCCGCGCTCGTCGGCCTGTCCGTGGCGACGCCGACCTTCGCCTACGCGGCCGCCATCCGCAGCGACAGCTACCTGGCCATCCTCTTCCGGCTCGGCGTGATCCCGATGTCGCTGTTCTCCGGCGTCTTCTTCCCGGTCGAGTCGCTGCCGGGTGCGCTGCGCTGGATCGCGTGGGCGTCCCCGCTCTGGCACGGCGTCGACCTGAGCCGGGCGGCGACGCTCGGCACGGCGCCGGACTGGTCGGCCGTCGGCCACCTGTTGTATCTCGCGCTGTGGGCCGCGGCGGGATGGTTGCTCGCCCACCGCCAGTTCCGCCGCCGGCTGGTGGTGTGACATGCCGATGAGGAGTGCGTCATGGTGACCCTTATCCTGCCGCGGCTCGTGTCCTTCGAGGGCGCGGGCCGGCGGTCGGCGTCCGTCGTCGAGCGCAACGCCGCCACGCTGCGCAGCGCGTATTGGCTGGTCATGGCCTCGGGCTTCCTCGAGCCGGTGCTCTACCTGTTCTCTATCGGCGTCGGCGTCGGCACGCTGGTCGGCGACCTGACGCTGCCGGACGGCCGGGTGGTGACCTACGCCGCGTTCGTCGCCCCGGCGATGCTGGCCTCCTCCGCGATGACCGGCGCCCTCTCCGAGACCACCTTCAACTTCTTCGGGAAGATGAAGTTCATGAAGCTGTACGACGGGATGCTCGCCACCCCGGTACGGCCGATCGAGATAGCCCTGGGCGAGCTGGCCTGGGCGATGATCCGCGGCACCATCTACGCGGCCGCCTTCCTCGTGGTGATGGTCGTCATGGACCTGACCACACCACTGCGCGCCCTGGCCGCCCTCGCCGGCGCCGTCCTGGTGGGCTTCGCGTTCGGCGCCGCGGGCATGGCCCTGTCCACCTTCATGCGCAGCTGGCAGGACTTCGACCTGGTGGCGTCGGCGCAGTTCGCCCTCTTCCTGTTCTCGGGCACCTTCGTCCCGGCCGAGGCGTACCCGTCCGCCCTGCGCTGGGTGGTGGAGGTGACGCCGCTGTACCGCTCGGTGGACCTGATCCGGGCGATCACGACCGGGGGAGTGGGGTGGCTCCAGCTGGTCGACGTGGCGTACCTGCTGGTGGTGGTGGGCGTCGGTCTGGCCGTTGCCGGCCGCCGCATGGAGAAGCTCCTCTGCAAGTGACGCCGCCGGCCGGTCATCCCGGGCAGTCGACCTAGCGCCGGGCCCCGGCGTCCCGCCACACCCTCTCGAGGTTCTTCCCGGGCTCGTCGGCGTAGAGCGACGGTGGAGCGGAGCCGTCCAGGACCACGAGGCCGCGGGCGCCCACCTTCCAGTCGGGCGCTCCCACCTGAGCCGATGGGTGGTCCGCGAGGAAGTCGACGGTGGTCGCGCCGGTGTCCGGCACGACCCATCGGTCGGTGCGCATGACGACGCGGAGCCGGCTGCCCTCGGGCGTCACGGTCGTCACCGTGCCCCAGGCTGCCGAGTCGGCGCAGCCCAGCACCGCGACTGCGGCGAGGCTGTCCTCCGACTGTGTCTCCGTGCAGCCGGAAGACGCCACCACGACGATGCCGGCCGCCGCGAGCAGCAGGCGGGCAGCGGGCGAAGTCACACCGGGCACGGTCCGATGCTGCCACGCCGCTGAGCTGGATCTCCGCTGAACGCAAGCTGAGGTGAAAGGGATTAAACCCGCAGGATGGCGGGCATCACCCGGTCAGGTCGCGATTCTGCCGACCGGCGGTGAAGGGCCGTCCGGAGCGGAATGCGGTGACGACACGACGCGTAACGCCCTGGAGGTATCCCGCGATGAGACTTCTTCGCAAGGCCGAGGAGACGTCGCACGACCACGGCCACGACAAGGCTGCCCACGCCGCGGGGGCGCGGGACGCCCGGGACCGCGACAGCAAGGGGCTGGACATCGATGCCGCCGCCACCTCGCGGACCGCGGACGACCGCGACGACGACCTGTCGGCGCCCAGCCCGGACGCCGGGCCGGACAGTCCCGCCCAGCTGAAGGGCAAGGGCATCCTCGGCGCGCTGAAGCGGACGTTCAAGCAGTTCTCGCAGGACAACGTCACGGACTGGGCGGCGGCGCTGACCTACTACGGGGTGCTGTCGATCTTCCCCGGCGTGCTGGTCCTCGTGTCCGTGCTGGGCATGCTCAGCAACAACGGGCAGCAGACCGTGCAGGAGACGGTGAACCAGGTCGCGCCCGGCCAGATCCAGGACCTGGTCAACCAGGTGCTCTCGCAGGTGCAGGACCCGGGCAAAGCCGGTCTCGCCGCGGTCATCGGTATCGTGGCCGCCTTCTGGTCCGCCTCCGGCTACATCGGCGCCTTCATGCGGGCCTCGAACGCCATCTACGACGTGCCCGAGGGCCGGCCGGTGTGGAAGACGATCCCGATCCGCCTCGGCGTCACCGCGGTCATCGGCATCATGCTCATCCTCTCGACCGTCATCGTCGTCTTCACCGGCGGCCTGGCCGAGGCGGTCGGCAAGCAGATCGGTCTCGGCGGGGGCTTCTTGACCGCCTGGAACATCGCCAAGTGGCCGGTGCTCGTCGTCCTGGTCAGCCTGATGTTCGCGATCCTGTACTGGGCGTCGCCGAACGCGAAGACCGGCGGCTTCCGCTGGGTCAGCCCGGGTGGCATCTTCGCGGTGCTCGTGTGGGTCGCCGCCTCCGCCGCGTTCGCGATCTACCTGGCCAACTTCGCCAACTACAACAAGACGTACGGGACGCTGGGCGGTGTCATCGCGTTCCTGGTCTGGCTGTGGATCTCGAACATCGCCATCATGCTCGGCGCCGAGCTGGACGCGGAGCTGGAGCGTGGGCGGGCCATCGCGGCCGGCCACTCGCCCGACGACGAGCCGTTCCTGCAGCTGCGCGACGACCGCAAGCTGAAGAAGGGCAGCGAGAAGGGCCTGAGTACGTCCTGACCGCGCCACCAGCCACGACCGACGGCCGCGCTCCCGCCAAGGGGCGCGGCCGTCGCCGCTTCGACCATTAGCCTCACATCGTGAGCCATCGTCGGGTGAGCGTCTCAGCGGCCGTGCTGGTGCTGGCCGGGATCGTGATCGCGGCGCCGGCCGTGCCGGTCACGGCGTCCTCCTGGCTGGGCACCGCAGCGCTGGCCGTGATGATGTGGCCGCTCCTCGTCGACGCGAAGCGCCCCTCGGCCGTAGCGGTCGGCCACCTGGGTCTGATCGCGTCGTGCTTCGCGCTCGGCGTGCACGACGAGCACCGCACGGTGTGGTGGACGATGCTCGCCACGTTCACCGCCCTGCCGCTGGCGTGGATCTTCCGGCGCAGCGGGCGGCCGGCGAAGGGCATCGCCGGGCTGGTGCTCGCCGGCGTCACCTTCGGCGTCTTCGCCTGGTCGACCGAGCAGCTCGGCGACGCACCGCTGTCGACGATGCCGGACTTCCTGCTGTTCAGCACCGCAGCCGGGGTAGTCCTGATCTTCCAGGCGGTCCGCGGGCCGAAGCCACTACCGGAGCTCGCCACGACCGAGCCCGAGCCACCGGCGAAACCGGTGCTTCCTCCGTGGGCCCGGGATGTGACCGCGCCACCCGCCTGACCAGCGAACACGCCCGCTCACTCCCAAAACTGGACACTTCCGCCCCGCACTTTTGAATCTGGGGACAAAAGTTTGCGGTGATCAACGAGAAGGTATGGACTAGCGCGGCGGAAGGGCCCTAGTGTGACGGGCGTGACACCGTTCGTTGCGGCGGTGTGAACGGCCGGAGGTTGCCCGTGCATATCGTCGACGCCCCCCATCTGCGCCTGCTGCGCCTGCTGCGGGACGAAGGACCCATCTCGCGCGCCGAGCTGGGTGACCGGCTGGACCTGACCCGGCCCCGGCTGCTCGCCGAGGTCGAGCGCCTGGTCGCCGCCGGATACATCGCGGAGGCCGGGATGGCCGCCTCGCGCGGGGGTCGCCGCTCCACCCTGGTCGAGCTGCATCCGCGGCTGCGCTTCGCCGCCGTCGACCTCGGGGCCAGCTCCATCGACATCGAGGTCACCAACGGCCGGCTCGAGCCCGTCGCGGCGTACCGGGAAAGCGCCGACATCCGCAGCGGGCCGAAGGTGATCCTGCACCGCGTCAACGAGCTGCTGGCGAAGGCTCGCACCGACGGGGCGTACGAACGGCTCGACGCCGTCGGCATCGGGGTTCCCGGCCCGGTGAGCTTCCGCGACGGGGTGCCGGTGTCGCCGCCGATCATGCCGGGCTGGGACCGGTACCCGGTGCGTGAGGTGCTCACCCGCGAACACGGCTGCCCGGCCGTCGTGGACAACGACGTCAACATCATGGCCATCGGGGAGCGGCACGGCGGGGTCGCCCACTCGGTCGACGACTTCCTCTTCGTCAAGATCGGTACGGGCATCGGCTGCGGCATCCACCTCGGCGGCGACGTCTACCGGGGGGTGGACGGCTGCGCCGGCGACATCGGCCACATCCAGGTCGACGCGCACGGTCCGATGTGCTCGTGCGGCAACGCCGGCTGCCTGGAGGCGCTGTTCAGCGGTGCCGCCCTCTCGCGCGACGCCCTGGCCGCCGCCCGCAGCGGGGAGTCCCCGGCCCTGGCCGAGCGGCTCGCCGCCAACGGCGGGAGCCTGGGCGCCCGGGATGTCGCCGACGGCGCGGCCGAGGGGGACGTGACCTGCATCAGGCTCATCCGGGACGGCGGGCGCAGGGTCGGGGCCACCCTCGCCACGCTGGTCAGCTTCGCGAACCCGTCGATGATCGTCATCGGGGGCGGGCTCGCGCAGCTGGGCCACATCCTGCTCGCCGAGATCCGCAGCGTCGTCTACCGGCGCTCGCTGCCACTGGCCACCGGGAACCTGCCGGTGGTGCTGAGCGAGCTGGGTGCCCGCGCGGGTGTCACCGGGGCCGCGGTCCTCGCCAGCGACACGGCCTTCGAGCAGGCGTCATGACCGACTCGGAAGAGAGGGAAGTCGTCCTCAAGCTGGAGGGCGTCGTCAAGACCTTCCCGGGCGTACGGGCGCTGGACGGCGTCGAGCTGGAGGTCCGCGCCGGCGAGGTGCACTGCCTCCTCGGTCAGAACGGTGCCGGCAAGTCCACCCTGATCAAGATCCTGGCCGGGGTGCACCACGCCGACGAGGGCAGCATCAGCTGGCTCGGTGAGCCGTTCGCCCCGGCGACCCCGCAGGCCGCCATGCGCGCCGGGATCGCGACGATCTACCAGGAGCTCGACCTCGTCGACGACCTGTCGGTGGCCGAGAACGCGTTCCTGGGCCACGAGGAGAGCCGCGGCGGGTTCCTGCGCCGGCGGTCCACCGCCGCCCGTACCCGGGAGATCCTGGCCCGGCTCGGGCACCCGCAGATCCCGCCCCGCCGCCTGGTCCGCTCGCTGCCCGCGGCGGGCAAGCAGATCGTCAGCATGGCTCGTGCCCTGTCGCACGACGCCAGGCTGATCGTCATGGACGAGCCCAGCGCCGTGCTCGCCCACGACGAGGTGGAGAACCTGTTCCGGATCATCCGGGAGCTGACGTCGCACGGCATCGCGGTCATCTACATCTCGCACCGGCTCGAGGAGATCCGCGACATCGGCGACCGCGTCACCGTCCTCAAGGACGGCCGCACCACGGCCGCGAACCTGCCGGCCCGCAGCACCCCCACCCGGGAGCTGGTCAGCCGGATGACCGGCCGCACGATCGAGTACGTGTTCCCGCCCCGCGCCGGCGCCGCGGAGGGCAAGCCACTGCTGGAGGTGGAGGGCCTCACGCGGGAGGGTGAGTTCGCCGACGTGTCGCTGACCGTCCGGGCGGGGGAGATCGTCGGCATCGCGGGCCTGGTGGGCTCGGGCCGCTCGGAGCTGCTGGAGACGATCTTCGGGGCGCGCCGGGCGGACGCCGGAACGGTCAAGGTGGACGGCAAGGCGATCCGCACCATCGGCGCCGCGGTGCGCAGCGGCGTGGGCATGGCGCCGGAGGAGCGCAAGAGCCAGGCGCTGCTGCTGGACGAGCCGATCTACCGCAACATGACGCTGTCGTCCTTCTCCGGGTACGCCCGCGGCGGCATCACCGACGCGAGCAAGGAGAAGGCCGCGGCGATGCGCACAGCGGACCAGCTGGAGCTGCGGCCGCGAGACGTGAACCGTCCCGTGCGGACGCTGTCCGGCGGCAACCAGCAGAAGGTCGTGGTCGGCCGCTGGCTGCTCGACAAGACGAGACTTCTCCTGCTCGACGAGCCGACGCGGGGCGTGGACGTCGGCGCGCGGGCGGAGCTCTACCAGGTCATCCACGATCTCGCGGCCGGCGGTGTGGGGGTGCTGCTGGTCTCGAGCGAGGTGCCCGAGGTGCTCGGCCTCGCCGACCGCGTCCTGGTCATGCGCGAGGGACACCTGATCCACGAGGCACCCGCGAACGAGATCGACGAAGCAACCGTTCTGGACCTCGTCATGGCGGGGTCCCTCATGGAGGGAGAACCGGCGTGACGGATCAGAGCACCAGGCCCGGCGTGCCGGCGCAGTCTCCGCCCGTCGACTCGCAGGTCACGAAGGAAGCTCCGGCGCCGAAGGGCAGCTGGTGGAAGAGCGACGGTGCGGAGCCCGTACGCCGCAACATCGGCCTCGTCGGCGTCCTCGTCGTCCTGGTCATCATCGGCATCGTCACCCGTCCCGAGCTGTACGGCGACGCGACCTGGGTGACCAACAACGTCTGGACCATCCTGCAGCAGGCCTCGGCCATCGGCGTCGTCACGGTCGGCATGACCTTCGTGATCATCGGGGGTGGCATCGACCTCTCCGTCGGCGCGATCATCGCGGTGGCGGGCGTCTGGTCCACCACCCTCGCCACGCAGAGCTACGGCGCCGCCGGCATGATCTTCACCGCCATCGTGGTCGGCGTGGTCGTGGGGCTCATCAACGGCGTGCTGATCTCGTACGGAAGGCTCGTGCCCTTCATCGCCACGCTGGCGATGATGGTCGCGGCCCGCGGCCTGGCCGCCCAGATCTCCGGCAAACAGACGCAGGTCTCGACCAACACGACCATCAACAGCATCGCGACGACGAAGATCGCCGGAATCCCGATGCTGGTCATCATCCTCGCGCTGGTGGTCGCGGCGGGCTGGGTGCTGCTCAACCGCACCACCTACGGCCGGCGCACCGTCGCCATCGGCGGCAACGTCGAAGCCGCCCGGCTGGCCGGCATCAACGTCCGGCTGCACACCATGCTGCTGTACGCCCTTTCCGGCCTCTGCTGCGGCATCGCGGCGATCATGCTCACCTCGCAGGCGACCAGCGCGCAGGCGGCGATGGCGAACCTCTACGAGCTGGACGCGATCGCCGCGGCGATCATCGGTGGCACGCTGCTCAGCGGCGGCCGCGGCACCATCATCGGCGCCCTGTTCGGGGTGCTGGTCTTCTCCACGATCACCAATCTCTTCGCGATCAACAACCTCTCCACCGAGGTCCAGAACATGGTCAAGGGCGGCATCATCGTCGCCGCCGTACTGGTCCAGCAGTTCCGCTACCGCTCCCTCACCCAGTTGCTCGGGCGTAAGCCCACCGCTTAACCCCCCCCGCCCCCACCTCACCGGCGACCGGCGACGGCCGCCCGGTCACCCCTGGGAGAAAACGATGAACGATCTTTCCCGTCGTCGCGTCCTCTTCGGCGGCGCCGCCCTGGGCGCCGGCGCCCTGCTCACCGCCTGCACCAGCAACACGCCGAGCGAGAACACGCAGATCAACACCAACCAGAACGCCGGCAACAACAAGAACGCCGAGCCCGGTCAGAAGGTCGTCATCGGCTTCTCCGCCCCGGCCGCGGACCACGGGTGGGTCGCGGCGATCACCAACAACGCCAAGGCGCAGGCCGCCGCGTACCAGGACGTGGAGCTCCGCAGCGTCGCGGCGGGTGCGGACGCGGCTGCCCAGCGCGCCGCGATCTCCACGCTCATCGCCCAGAAGCCGAACGTGATCGTTCTGCTGCCGCACGACGGCAAGGAGCTCAACTCGGTCGGCCTGGAGGCCATGAAGGCCGGCATTCCCGTGGTCAACCTGGACCGGGCGTTCCCCGACCGGGCCGCGTACCGGCTCCAGATCAAGGGTGACAACTACGGCATGGGCCTGGCCGCGGGCACCTGGATCAGCGCGCAGCTCAAGCTCAAGGGGGTCAGTAACCCGGTGATCGGCGAGATCCCCGGCATCGACTCGCTCGAGCTCACCCAGGAGCGGACGGCGGGCTTCAACGAGGCGCTGGGCCAGAACGGTTTCAAGGTCGCCAACCGGCGCCCGGCCGAGTTCACCGCGGACAGCGGGCAGCGGGCCGCCACCGAGCTGCTGCAGGCCCTGCCGAAGATGGACGCGCTCTGGAACCACGACGACGACCAGGGCATCGGTGTGCTGGCCGCGATCAACCAGGCCGGCCGCAAGGAGTTCTTCATGGTCGGCGGCGCTGGGAGCAAGGCGGCGATCGACCAGATCGCGGCGGACAACAGCGTGCTCAAGGCGACGGTCACCTACAGCCCCTCGATGGCGTCCTCCGCGATCTCCCTGGCCCGCCTGATCGGTCAGGGCAAGGGCATGGCAGACCTGGTGGAGCTGCAGGTGCCGAAGGAGATCACCCTCGCCTCCGAGACGATCACGAAAGAGAACGCGGCGAAGTACAGCAAGCTCGGTTTCTGACGATCACGAACGGAGAGCATGATGGGGCAGCTGCGGGTCGGCATGGTCGGTTATGCGTTCATGGGCGCCGCGCACTCTCAGGCATGGCGCACCGTCAACCACGCGTTCGAGCTGCCGCTGTCGGCGCGGATGTCCGTGGTCTGCGGCCGCGACGAGAACAAGGTCGCGGCCGCGGCCGCCAAGCTCGGCTGGGAGTCGCACGCCACGGACTGGCGCCAGGTCGTCACCGCGGACGACGTCGACCTGGTCGACATCTGCACGCCGGGCGACACCCACGCGGAGATCGCCCTGGCCGCCCTCGCCGCCGGCAAGCACGTCCTCTGCGAGAAGCCGCTGGCCAACACGGTGGCCGAGGCCCGGCAGATGGCCGAGGCGGCGGCGGCCGCGCAGGCCCAGGGGGTCCGCACGATGTGCGGCTTCAACTACCGACGGGTGCCGGCCGTCGCCCTCATGCGGCAGCTGGTGGCCTCCGGCCGGATCGGCACGATCCGCCACGTCCGCGCGGTGTACCTGCAGGACTGGATCGTCGACCCGGAGTTCCCGCTGGTCTGGCGACTCCGCCGGGACGTCGCCGGGTCCGGGGCGCTGGGCGACATCGGCGCGCACATCGTCGACCTCACGCAGTACGTGACCGGCCAGCAGATCACCGGGGTCAGCGCCCTCACCGAGACCTTCGTGCGCGAACGGCCCCTGCCGGCCGAGGCCGCCGGTCTGTCGGCGGCGGGCAACGGCCACGCCGGATCCGGCGAGGTCACGGTGGACGATGCGGCCCTGTTCCTCGCCCGGCTCGACGGGGGAGCGGTGGCCACCTACGAGGCCACCCGCTTCGCCACCGGCCGCAAGAACGGCCTGCGCGTCGAGCTCAACGGCTCGCTCGGCTCCGTGGCGTTCGACTTCGAGCGGATGAACGAGCTCGAGTTCTACGACGCCACGCTGCCCCCGAGCGAGCAGGGCTTCAGCCGCATCCTGGTGACCGAACCGGACCATCCGTACATGGCGGCGTGGTGGCCGGCCGGGCACCTGATCGGCTACGAGCACTCGTTCACGCACGAGGTCCGCGACCTCATCGCGGCGATCGCGGCCGGGCAGGACCCGGCACCGTCCTTCGCGGACGCCCTCCAGGTCCAGCTGGTGCTGGACGCGGTCGAACGGTCAGCGGCATCCGCCGCCTGGGTGAACGTGGAGGCGCTAGCGACGGTGTGATTCGGCGTTGCGAGGGCGGTCCGGTTGCGCCCCGGACCGCAAAGGACGCGGTCGTCCTGTGTGGGTTCCAGGGACGGCTTTCATAGGTACGGGCACAGCACAGTCCCGTGGCACACGCCCGGGCTGTGCCGTCCCGGCCTGGTCGCGCCACCGTCCGGGCTGGATCGGTGGTTTCGCCGGCCTATCGGCCGCCCGCCCGGGGCGTTCGTACGTGTTGGTGGGCGGTGTGTGTCCGAGTGTGCATTTGGTGCACGGGTGCGGCTTCCTGCGATGGTATGGGTTCTTGCCTATTGGGGGGTTGCGGGCCAGCTCACCGAGGGCAATGACATCGGTGTCAGTCAATGTAGTCGGCCTACGTGGATCAGGTCGGTGCCGGTCACGGCGTCGCACGGCGAGTACGCCGCTGATCCGGGCGCCGGTTGAGGCTCGTATCCGAGGGCAACAGACCCCACGGATGGAGGCGTCATGGCACCCCGTCGGTCCGCCACGACGGCAGCGGTGACCCGCGGCCACATGATCCATACTGGACCGCGCACGAACCGATGCACGTGCGAATGCACCGGTGACGCCCCGCTCCAGGAGGGATTCTGATGCGTCTGCGCCACCACTCGGGCCGGGTCGTCCACCTGACCCACGGGACCGACCTGCGGCCTGCCCGGGACCTCCCGGCCGTCGTCGAGCAGCTCGACGCGTACGCCGCCGCCGTCCGTGCCCGGCAGGACGTGGACACCCTCGGGGTGAGCCTGTGGCTTCCGCCCGGCCTCGCCGCCGCCCTGGCGATCGACGCGCGCTCCCGTACCCGGCTCAGGGCCGAGCTCGACGCGCGCGGGCTGGAGGTCGTCACGGTGAACGGGGTGCGCTACGCGCAGGGCGACGGCTCCGAAGCGCCCGACTGGAGCAGTCCGGCCCGCCTGGAGTACACGCTCGACCTCGCCCGCATCCTGGTCGACCTGCTGCCCGACGACGCGGTCCGCGGCGCGGTCACCACCGTCGGCATCGGCCGCCGCGACGGCTGGGACGAGCCCCAGCAGAAGGCCTGCTCCCGCATCCTGGGCCGGCTCTCCGGCGGCCTCGCCGAGGTCGCTTGGCAGACCGGCCGCGCCGTACGCGTCGGCTTCCGCCCCGAGCCGGGCGCGGTGCTCGACGGCTCCGCGTCCGTCGCGGCGGCCTTCTCCCGGCTCGACAAGGACCGTCTCGGCGTCTGCCTCGACCTCGCCCACCTGGCGTGCACCTGGGAGGACCCGGCGGCCTACCTCGACCGGCTCGCCGGCGCCGGCGTGGCGGTGATCCAGGCCCAGGTGGCCGCCGCCGTGCAGGCCGCCGAGCCGCACGCCGCCGCGGAGGCGCTGCGCGGGTACGTCGAGGAGGACGTCGCGCACCCGGTCACCACCCCGGACGCCGGTTACGTCTGCGACCTGGCCCAGGCGCTGCAGGAGTTCCCGGCGGGGCCGTGGCGGGTGCTGCACCGCGTACCGTGGCGATCGGAACCGCCCGCGCCGCTGAGCGCGACCACCGAGGTCTCCCGGACGGCGCTGCGGCATCTGATGGACGCCGACGTGCCGGGCACCGAGCATCTCGACATCGAGTGGCGCTACGTCGCCGAACTGGCCGAGCTCGGACTCTCGCCCCCCGAGGCGGCCCGCCTGTCTTGTTGAGGGGCGTCCGCGCACCTAGAGTTCAAGCTGGCACCGCTTGCGGGCGGGCCCGCCGGGAGGCGCAGACCCGGCGTGGCCGCGACGCCCGCCGGCCACCGTGCCGCCCGCCGGTCGTCCTCGCGCCGGCCCGGAACCCTCTTCGTCACGCTTGCGAACAGGGAGATGACATGGCGCGACCCATCACGCTCTTCACCGGCCAGTGGGCCGACCTGCCGTTCGAGGAGGTCTGCCGGCTCGCCGCCGAGTGGGGCTACGACGGCCTCGAGATCGCCTGCTGGGGCGACCACTTCGAGGTGGACCGGGCCCTCGCCGAGGACGACTACGTCGACCGCAAGCGCGAGCAGCTCGCCAAGCGCAACCTGCGGGTCTTCGCGATCTCCAACCACCTCGTCGGCCAGGCCGTCTGCGACCACCCCATCGACGAACGCCACCAGGACATCCTGCCGGCGGCGATCTGGGGCGACGGCGACCCCGCGGGTGTCCGGGAGCGCGCCGCGGAGCGCATGAAGGACACCGCCCGCGCGGCGGCGAAGTTCGGCGTCAAGACGGTGGTCGGCTTCACCGGCTCGTCGATCTGGCACACCGTGGCGATGTTCCCGCCGGTGCCGCCCGCCATGATCGAACGCGGCTACCAGGACTTCGCCGACCGCTGGAACCCGATCCTGGACGTCTTCGACGAGGTCGGCGTCCGCTTCGCCCACGAGGTGCACCCCAGCGAGATCGCGTACGACTACTGGACCACCCGGCGCACCCTCGAGGCGATCGGCCACCGCCCGGCCTTCGGCCTCAACTGGGACCCGTCGCACTTCGTCTGGCAGGACCTCGACCCGGTGAACTTCATCCTCGAGTTCCAGGACCGCATCTACCACGTCGACTGCAAGGACGCGAAGGTCCGCACGGGCGACGGCCGCCGCGGCCGGATGGCGTCCCACCTGCCCTGGGCCGACCTGCGCCGAGGCTGGGACTTCGTCTCCACCGGCCACGGTGACGTCCCCTGGGAGGACTGCTTCCGCGCGCTGAACGCGATCGGCTACGACGGCCCGCTCTCGATCGAGTGGGAGGACGCCGGCATGGACCGCCTGGTCGGCGCCCCCGAAGCCCTGCGGTTCGTCCGCCGCCTGGCCTTCGACGCGCCCGCGGCGGCCTTCGACGCCGCGTTCTCCTCGTCCTCCTGACCCCGGGTACGCAGAAAGCCCGGCCGACGAGGGCCGGGCTCTCTGCGTGCGGCGTGCGTCAGTACGTCGTGCCGGTGCTGTTCGCGCTCACGCTGGAGGTCGACAGGTCATCGGAGGTCGACGACGAGGACGACGACGTGCTGGCGGAGTGCAGCTTCTCACCGAGCTTGGACTGGTTCAGCTTGTCCTTGCCCTCGGTGTAGAGCTTGTTGGCCTGCGCCTGGGCGACGCCGGCGGCCTCCTGGACCGTCGGGTGCTCCCACACCTTCTTGGCGTTCGCCGCGATCTCTTCGTACTTCTCCCGGCCGGCACGGCTGCCCAGGACGAAGCCCGCCGCGAGACCCGTGATGAACATGAGCTTTCCGCGCATGGCGGCTCCTTCCGTTCGTTGACGCGCGTGCGTCTGATCCGGTGCATACCCATCCTGCCGCTCAAACATTCACCTCGCCCCGGTTTCGTCCCTCATCGGGTCGTCCCGGGTGTGTCGGGCACCCCTGTCGGCGCCGGGCCTGCGGGTGTTGTATTGTTCTTCCGGTCACCACGACAGCCCGCGAAGCGGGAGGTCAGACGATCCCCTGTAGCTCAATTGGCAGAGCAGCCGGCTGTTAACCGGCAGGTTATTGGTTCGAGTCCAATCGGGGGAGCTCTTGACCAGGGGAAACGTGCCCTGGATCACTTCGGCTGCACTTTTCCGCACATTCCCGCGTGACGCTTGGTCCCCTGGTGGTATGCGACGGGTGAGTCATTCTCGCTCCTCAGCAGTTGGTGCATCACGCCGGTGCCCAGGGGCCGTGGCCGCTCGTGGACCGATCGTCGTCGGTCAGGAGGCCGCGCCGCCTCATCCGGCGGGAGTGAACGCGTCACCGGGCAAGCCGGCCGCTCTCCTCGCCGGCCGCGCCGCCCGCTGAGATCAGCGCGCCTATCCAGCGCGTCGACGGGTCGATGTCCACCAGCAGCCCTTTGGCCAGCAGGCTCAGCGGGATGGCCAGCAGCGCGCCGAGGGGCCCCAGGACCCACGACCAGAACACCAGCGACAGGAACGACATGGTGGCCGACAGCCCGACAGCGTCACCCACGATCTTCGGTTGGATCACCGACTGGATCACGAAGTTGACGACGCAGTACAGCGCGATCACGGTCACCATCAGCGATGTGCCGCCCTCCAGGAAGGCGAGCAGGGCCGGGGGCACCAGGCCGACCACGAACCCGATGTTGGGAATGTAGTTGGTGATGAAGGAGAGCAGTCCCCACAGCAGCGGCAGGGGGATGCCCAGCGCCCACAGGACGAGGGTGTCGATCACCGCGACGATCAGCCCGAAGACCGTCGACACCAGCAGATAGCGCCGGGTTCCCTGAGCGAAGGACCGCAGGGCGCCGACCACCTCTGGCCGCTGGGTGGCCGCCGTCGCGAGGCGGGCGGGGAAATGCACGGCGTCGAGACAGAGGAAGAGCAGCACGGCGATCAGGAAGACGCTGTTGGACAGCAGGCCGAGCACTCCATCGAGCGTGGCCAGGACCAGGTCCGCGATGCCGCTCGGCCCGATCAGCCCCCCGATGTCCTGCACCCGCTGGGCGTCGACACCCATCGCCTCCAGCGCCTGGGTCGCCGTGGTCCGCAGTTCCGCGAACTGACTCTGGTACTGCGGCATCAGGTCCACCAGGCGGGTGACCGACAGCACGAGCGCCACGCCCAGCGCGGCCAGCACGAGATACACCGTCGTCAGCAGGGCCGCGGCGGCCGCCCAGGCCGGTGCGCCGTGCCGGCGTAACCAGGTGCTGAGCGGACTGGCGGTGACGGTCAGCATGAGGGCCAGCACGACAGGGCCGAGGATGTCGGCGACCCACCGCAGGCCGGCCACCGACACCACGACGCTCGCCAGGCCCAGCAGCACGATGACTCCGCGGGGCAGAACCGGATCGCCGTTCTGGTCACCGGCCAGGCGGCGAACCTGGGCGACATTCGGCCGCACGGTGTACCCCCTCGCTGAACGCGAGCCCTCGAGGGGGCTTCAGGACGTCCGAACCTCGCGGCCATGCACCGCGAGTGCGTAGATGACCAGGATGTCGGTCGCGATGACGATGGTGCACCAGATCGGGTACGCCGGGAGGAACGCGATGTTCGCCAGGGCGCTGAACACGGCCACCACGATGCCGAGGACGCGGGCCCACATCTGGCCGAGGAGGACGCCGACGCCGATGCCGATGGCGGCGAGCCCGAGGATCAGATGCGTCCAGCCCCAGGACGTGTAGTCCATGCTGAGGATCAGTCCGCGGCGGGTGACCAGGTACTCGTCGTCCTTGAAGAGTGCAACGAAGCCCTCGATGGCCTGGAAGCTACCCATCATCATGAGCATCAGGCCGCCGAAGACGACGAACCCGGTCCACATGGTGGGTTGGTACCGCGAGGTCTCATACGGGTCTCTCGCGGTGTAAGCCCGTCTAGCCTGAGTGTCCGACATGGCGATGCCACCCTTTCGTTTTCAGACCGGTGTCTCCTTCCCGGCCTCGCGCAGCCGGGCATGGAACAAACCGAGGCGGTAGAGCCGCTCGAGCCGTCGGACGGTGAACGGGTGCGAGCGGGGAAGCTGGGAGAGGCCCACCCAGAAGCCTTTGAGCTTCTGGCCTTGGCGGACCAGCTCGTCGACGTCGACGACGTTCTCGGTGTGCCGGCCCGAGGCCAGCAGCACCAGACCGGTCATCCCCAGTGGCGCGAGATGGGCGCCGTGCCGGTCGCAGGAATACTCCCGCAACCGCGACAGCGCCGGGCCCAGCAGCGGGATCCGCTCGGAGTAGGCCACCGCGAGCTGGTACCACAGCGAGACGTGGTGCAGCCGGATGTGGCCCAGCTCGTGGCCGAGGATGAACCGGAGGCCCTCGCGGTTGTCGCGGTACAGGTTCGTGAACAGCTCGTTGGCCAGCACGACGTAGTCGTGGCCGGTGGCCTGCGCCGCGAAGGCGTTGAGGGTGCCGTTGCCGTTGGCGAGGAAGATCTGCGGGCGGCGCCGGAGCCCGAGGCGGTGCGCGAACTCGTCCGCCGTCTGGTACAGCTCACCGTACTGACGGGGGGACAGCTCCACCGCGGTTCCCCGGATGGACGCCCGTTGCGTCTCGCGGACGATGACGAGGAAGGGGATGAGGAGCAGCAGACCGAGCAGGGCCGAGCGTACGGCCGTCGCCCAGCCGGAATCGTGATAGCGCTCGGGCAGATACGGCAGCATCACGGCGGCCTGCAGGATCAGGCCGATGATGAGCAGGTTGAGCACCGTCATGAAGACGAAGAACGGCAGCTCTGCGGGATGCCGCAGCCGCCTGCTGGGGATGGTTGGTTGCCGCTTGGACGTCGACACAGCGGTTCTCCCGTCCGGGAACATTGAAGCCGGCGTCCAGCCTCGCCGCGGCGCGACGTTCGCACCTCACCCCGGCGAGATGAGCGGCCGCAGCGCGAAGCTGTGCGAACCCGGATGGCCCTGGGGCAGGAAGCAGTCGTCGGCGTACCGGCCGCGAGGCGACCGGGCGACGCAGGGGTCGATCTGCACGATGGTTTCGCGCCGCTCATCCCACCGCAGCCACCACCACTGGTCGCCGCCGTCCGCCGTGGCGACCAGAGCCGCGTGGTCGCCGCCGTGTCCGGCCACCAGCTCGCAGCCGAGGTGTTCGGCGACCGGCCGGGCATCGTCGGTGGTCGCGGAGTCCCACAGCAGCTGAATACGGTCGACCCGGGCGCCCACGAGACAGCGCGCGTTGGTCGTCCGCGTCCTTGAGTCGGTCACGCCGTGGACCGTTCCCCAGTTGTCTCTTGTTAACACTCCATCAACGTGCGGGGAAATAGCCCGGACGGGATGAGGAGCCGGCGGTGGCGTGGCGCCGACGATGTCGGGAGGAAGCCGCATGTCGGCGCGGAGCCCCTGAGGAGCAGCGATGACGACCTTCACGGTGTGGAAGTTCGACGATCCCGACGGTGCGGACCGGGCCGTGGAGATCCTGAACAATGCTGAGGCGGACCGGATCGTCAAGATCGATGACCATGCTGTCGTCCGGTGGCCGGTGGGTCAGTCCCACCCCGACACCAGCCACGGGCACGACTCCGAATGGCATGGGGTCGGATGGGGTGCCGTGCTCGGCCTGATGATCGGCGCGCTGTTCTTCATGCCCGTGGTCGGCGGCCTTGCCGGCGCCGCGCTCGGCGGCCTGGCCAAGCGGACCGAGGACGCCGGGATCACCAAGGAGCAGCTGGAGAAGATCCGCACCGAGGTGACCGAGGGCACCTCGGCGCTGTTCGTCGTCACCGAGCAGGGCAACGTCGACCGGCTGGCGGAGCGCATGCACGGGCTGCGCAACACGTTGATCGCCACGAACCTGACGGACGCGGAGCGCAGCGAGCTCCTCGAGGCTTTCGGCGGCCGGTGACCGCGCACCGCGTCGGCGCGGCGATCAGAACGGCGTCGGGATGTGCCGGACCGGCGGCACCTGCTCGCGGTGGTTCTCCGGCTTCTGCCGCTTCGGGAGTGTCACGTCCCGGGGCGGCAGCGGCCGGTACGGCACATTGCTGAGCAGGTGGCTGATGATGTTGAGCCGGCCTCGCTTCTTGTCGTTGGTGTCGGCGACGTACCACGGTGCCCACGCGGTGTCGGTGGTGCGGAACATCTCGTTGCGCGCGTGTGAGTAGTCGTACCAGCGGCTGTACGACTTCAGATCCAGGTCGGAGAGCTTCCAGATCTTGCGCGGGTCGTTGATCCGGCTCTCCAGGCGGCGCGTCTGCTCCTGCTGGCTCACCTCGAGCCAGTACTTGAGCAGGATCACGCCGGAGTCGACGATCGCCCGTTCCACACCCGGCACGGCCTGCAGGAACTGCTGGGTCTGCTCCTCGCTGCAGAAGCCCATGACCCGTTCGACGCCGGCCCGGTTGTACCAGCTGCGGTCGAAGATGACCACGTCACCTGCGGCGGGCAGGTGCGGCACGTACCGCTGGAAGAACATCTGCGAGCGTTCCCGCTCGGTCGGCGCCGGCAGCGCTACGACCCGGAAGACGCGCGGGCTCACGCGTTCGGTGATCGCCTTGATCGTGCCGCCCTTGCCCGCCGTGTCGCGGCCCTCGAAGACGATGCAGATCTTCGCGCCGGTGTCCTTCACCCACTCCTGCATGGCCACGAGCTCGCCGTGGAGGCGCCGCAGCTCGTGCTCGTACTGCTTGTTCTTCATCCGCGGTTGCCCGTGCCCGTCGGACGGGGCCACCATCAGATTCCCGTCGCTCTCGTGATGCTTGTGCTTCGCCATGGCGTACCTCCTGGGGTTGTCTCAGATCGCCGATGCGCCGGTGCGGGCCCGCTCGGGGGTGACGGCCCGCTGCGGATCGATGGCCGCGCGCGGTGCCCGGACCCTGCGGATCGCCTTGGCGACCTCGACGACGACGGGCAGCACCATGGCCAGGGCGATGCACGCCAGCCACTGCGGGCCGCTGAGTGGCTGGGTGAGCAGGCTGTGCTGCAGGAAGTCGACGCGGGTGGCCAGCACGAGCAGGGTGACCGGGATGAGCCCGATGGCCGCGCCCTGCAGGATCGGTGGCAGGAGACCGGCGGCCGGATCGCGCCGGTTCGTCAGCGCGTTGCCAACCGTCCCCAGGCCCATCACCACGAACGTCATCGTCATGGCGGCGCTCGGCGCGTCGGTACGGGGTTCGTCAGGGCCGGCGACGAGCGGCACCAGGGCGGCTCCGAAGAGCACCGCGGCATAGAGCACCCAGAACAGCACCGCGCGGGCGTTGGTGATCGGGACTGCCGGATCGCGGGGCGGCCGGTGCATGACCTGAGGGTCGCCGGGGTCGACCGCGATGATGACGACACCGATGGCGGTGGCGAAGAAGAAGAGGTAGAGCACCATCGACGGGGTCATCGCCACGCCCTGGTTGATGTTGACGGCGGTGGCGGTCACGAAGAGCATCACGAGCGCCAGCAGCTGCGTCATCTGGTAGCGCACGTACGCCACGATCTTCTCGTAGACGCGGCGGCCGATCTCCACGGCGCGAACCAGCGTGCCGAAGTTGTCGTCAGTGAGGATCATGCGCGCGGCCTGCTTCGTGACCTCGCTGCCGCTGCCCATCGCGACCCCGATGTCGGCCTGCTTCAGCGCCGCCGCGTCGTTGACGGCGTCGCCCGTCATCGCGACGATCATGCCCTGCTGCTGCATCGACCGGGCCAGGCGCAACTTGTCCTCGGGGGACACCCGGCCGAAGACGTGCAGGTCCGGCAGCCGCCGTGCCAGCTCCTCATCGGACAGGTCGCGCAGTTCCCGGCCGCTGACGGCTCCCGGCCCGAGGCCGAGGGTCTCGCCGATGGCCTGGGCGGTCACCGCGTGGTCGCCGGTGATCATGCGTACGTCGATCCCGGCGCGCAGCGCGGTGCGGACCGCCCCCTTCGCCTCGGCGCGCAACGGGTCGATGATGCCGACCATGCCGACGAAGGCGAGGTCCTGAGTGAGCGACATCGGGTCGGCGACCGCCGTCGGAACCTCGTCCGGCCCGACCAGCCGTGCGGCGAAGGCGAGCACCCGCAGGCCCTTCTCGCCCATCCGGCGGTTCGCGGCCTCGATGTCGGCGCGGGCCTGCTCGATCGGCACCTGGCTGCCGCTCAGCGGCCCGCCCGCCTGCGAGCAGCGGCCCAGCACCACGTCCGGCGCGCCCTTGACCAGCTCGATCACCTGGTGCGTGCCGTCCACCGCGTAGCGGTGATAGGTGGCCATGAACTTGTACGCCGAGTCGAACGGCACCTCCGCCAGGCGGGGGTACGCCCGGCGCGTCTCGGCGGCATCCACGCCGAGTTTGGCGGCGAGCACGACCAGAGCCGCCTCCGTCGGGTCGCCCACGACGGCGCCGTCGTCCCCGACCGTGGCGTCACTGTCCAGCACGAGCCCGAGCGCCAGGCGGGTGAAGTCGGGCACCGGGCCGCCGGCCACCGAGGTGATCTCGCCGGCCTTGCGGTAGCCCTCGCCCTGGACGGTGAACCAGGCTCCGCCCGTGTAGAGCACCGACACCATCATCTCGTTCATCGTCAGCGTGCCGGTCTTGTCGGTGTTGATCGCGCTGGTCGCCCCGAGCGTCTCCACGTCGGTGAGGTTCTTGACGATGGCCTTCGCCTGGGCGAGATGCTTGGCGCCGTACGACAGCAGCCCGGCCACGAACGCCGGCAGGCCGGTCGGGATGGCCGATATCGCCATCGCGGTGCCCAGCAGGATCACCTGGTCCAGCGCCATGCCACGCAGCACGCCCGCCACGACGATGAACGCCACCGCGGCCCAGGCGATCGCGCCGAGCACCTTGGTCAGCGAGTCGAGCTCGCGCTGCAACGGTGAGCGGGTCCGCTTGACCTCGGTGAGCATGGTGGCGATCCGGCCCATCTCGGTCTCCATGCCGGTCGCCGTCACCACCATGGCCGCCGTGCCCCGGGTCACCGAGGTGTTCTGGAACAGCATGTTGGTGCGGTCGCCCAGGGCGACGTCGCCGGGCGGAAGCACCCCGGCGTCCTTGGCCACAGGGGCGCTCTCTCCGGTCAGGGCCGCCTCCTGGGTCTCGAGCGTGGCTGACCGGACCAGCCGCCCGTCGGCGGGTACGAGATCGCCGGCCTCGAGATGGACGACGTCGCCGGGGACGACCTCGGCGGCGGGCACCATGACCAGATCACCGTCGCGGACCAGCCGGGCCTCGGGCACCTGCATCTTGGCGAGCGCGTCCACGCTGGCCCGGGCGTTGAGCTCCTGCCGCGCACCGAGGACGACGTTGAGCAGGACCAGGAGCCCGACGATCACCGCGGTCGAGATCTCGCCGATGAGGAGGCTCACCGCGACCACGATGACGAGCATGACGTTCATCGGATCGCGGAGCTGCTGCAGCGCCACGGCCCACACCGATGGTGGCTTCTCCTCGGCGATGCGGTTGGCGCCGTACCGGGACAACCGGGCGGCCGCCTCGGCGCGGCTGAGCCCCCGGTCGGCATCGCTGCCCATGGCCGTCACCACGTCCACCGCGGTACGGGCGAACCACGGTCGTTCGTGCCCCGGGATGCCGGGGGTCCGCTGCTCTATCGTGCCGGTTCCGTCGGTCATCGCGCGGCCTCCACGTTCGCCGGCAGGCCGGTCCCGCACGGCTATCGGTCCACGCTGGCGTCCCGGCCCGGACGTGCGCCTCACTCGTCGAGGATGGTTCCGATGCCCGAGGGCGGTATCTGCGTCGTCCCGGCCGGTCAGTGCGCGCCGCTCGGCTGCCGCGCCGCGCGCATGCCCATGATGGCGGTGATCGTCAGGCCGATGCCGCTGAAGGCGAGGACCGTCGCACCGATGAAGACGAAGGCGCCGATCCCGATCTTGGGCCAGGCGAGCACCGTGACGGCGCCGAGCACCATGAGCAGCGCGGTGGCGATCTGCCAGTTGTTGCCCTCCGGCGCCCTGCTGCCGATCGCCGTGAACAGCTGGACCAGGCCGTCCAGGAGCCAGCCGATCGCGACGACGACCAGAAGCACGGCCAGGGAGGCTGTCAGGTTCCGCAGACACAGGAGGCCGACCAGCCCGGTGAGCACCCCGAACACGATGCCGAGGAGCCGGTAGAGCAGCGGGTAGCCCGGGGCGAACAGCAGCAGGCCGGCACGGACGAACCCGGTCACGACCAGATTGAGGCCGAAGAGGACAGCGACGACCCGGATGGTGGCGTCCGGCCAGGCGAAGGCCGCGACGGCGAGCGCGATCGCCAGCACGCCGAGGATGAGCCGCAGCCAGTGCCGGTGCGGTGGGAGCCCTGGGTACGGCTCGGCGGCGCGGCCGTCCGGCCGCGTCATCGACGTCCACTCCGCGTCGGTCGCGGCCGGCGTCGGCGGGCGCTCGGGCATCGCAGTCATGCCTCGATGGTGCGGGCCCCGGACGCGCTGGTTCTCATCCCGGTGGCATGAAAGTCGGGTCAGGGTGCCGGCCCGCGGACCAGGCGGCCGATCGGACCCTCGTCCTCGGTCACGACCTGTCCGGCGATCGCGGTCAGCAGGAGGCAGAAGGCGATGACGTACAGCCAGCCGATGTACGTGAACGCGACTCCGATCGTCCCGTACCGCTCGGCGCTGACCGTCAGGGCCCGCGGCAGGTAGAGCGAACCGATCGGACGCAGGGCCAGCATGACGAAGCCGAAGACGATGCCGCCGGCCACGAGCCGGCGGGCCGGGACGGCGCCACCGAGCAGCAGCCAGGGGAGGAGGACGGCGACCCCGCAGTCGAGGAGCACGAGGAGCGCCGCCGCGGACAGGTGCGGGTGCGGCAGCGTACCGGTGGCCCAGCCGAGCAGGCGCGAGACGATGGCGAAGCCGGCGAGGGTCAGCACGGCGACGAACCAGCGCCAGGACGCTCGCGGACCGCTCGGTGTCCGGGGTACCGCCCAGACCGCGGCGTACGCCCGGGCCAGCGCCCGCGCCAGCCCGGTGGACGCGACGAGGACGGCGAGGCTGCCGACCACTCCGAACGTGCTGACGCCACCATGGCCGAGGGACTCCGCGAGCACCGTCCGGGAGATCGCCGGGATGCCCGCCAGGTCCGCGAGCCGGCCGCCCTCCTCCGGGCCCAGCAGCACGCCGAACAGGATCAGCAGCGGGAACAGAGACGTGAAGGCCTGGGCCGCGAGGGTCATCGAACGGTCGAAGATCTGGACCCGGATCAGGCCGGCCGTGGCGCGGCGGACCCAGGGGTGGGCCGGCCAGGCGAGCGGCGGGCGCAGCCGGTGCGGCACGGTCTGCCACCTTTCGTCATCTCCGCGGGCCGCTGCCGAGGTGAGCGGTGTGGCCGTATGCTCGCGGCTGCTCGGCTGCCGGAGGCCATCCTCCGCGGGTGACTGACGCGACGCAGCGCCCGGTCGATCGCCGGTCGGCCCTGGCGGTCATTCGCGGCGGACGATCCGCCGGCCCCGGTGACGCGATGCCATAAGGCGTGACCTCGGGTGCTCTCGTGTTGATCACAGCCGTGGTGTTCGCCTGGGGGGCGTTGTCCGCGCGGCTGGAGCGCGCCGACGTCACGGCGCCGATCGCCTTCGTCGGCGTCGGTGTGCTGATCGCGGCCGTCGTACCGCTCGACGCGGACACCGAGACCGCCGCGCTCACGGCGCTGACCGAGGCCACGCTCGTGTGGGTGCTGTTCTCCGATGCCGCCCGGGTCGGCCTGCGGGAGATGCGATCCGATGCCGGGGTGTATCTGCGGCTGCTCGGCCTCGCACTGCCCATCACCGTGGTGATCGGGGCGGTCGGGGCCTGGTGGATGGTGGACGCGCCGGCGCCGTGGCTCGCCCTGCTGGTCGGTGCGGCACTCGCTCCGACGGACGCGGCCCTCGGCGCGGTGGTGATCACCCATCCCGCCGTGCCGGCGCGGATCCGGCGGTTGCTCAACGTGGAGAGCGGGCTGAACGACGGCATCGTCACGCCGGTCGTGCTGGTGGCGCTGGCGGGGGCCGCCTCGGCCGCGGGGCACGGCGGCGAGAGCGCCGGTGGCGCGTTGCTCCAGCTGGCGGTAGGCGCGGCGACGGGGATCGCGGTGGGCGCCGCCGGGGGGATGATCCTGCGGGCGACCGGCACCCGCGGGTGGGCGCAGGAGAGTTTCGTCGGACCGGCCGTGCTCGCCCTGGCCCTGCTGTCGTATGCGGCGTCGGTGGCGGTGCACGGCAACGGTTTCGTCGCGGCCTTCGCCGGAGGGCTCGCATTCGGGGCCCTGGCCGGCGAGCGCGGCCCGCGCGAGGTCTTCTATGTCGAGCAGACCTCCGGCCTCGCCTCGCTGATGGTGTGGATGCTGTTCGGGGCGGTGGCAGTGCCGCTGCTGTACGGGCATCTCGACTGGTGGATGGTGCTCTACGCGACGCTGAGCCTCACCGTGGTGCGGATGGTGCCGGTCGCGCTGAGCCTCATCGGGACCCGGCTCGGCAGCCGCACCGTGCTCTTCGTCGGCTGGTTCGGCCCGCGCGGGCTCGCTTCCGTCGTCTTCGCCCTGCTCGCCGTGGAGCAGCTCGGTGCCGGCGCAGCCGCGGCGGTCCGGGTGATCGTGCTCACCGTCCTGCTCAGCGTGGTGGCCCACGGTGCGACGGCTGGTCCGCTGGCCCGGTGGTACGGCACGGCGTTCGAGCCGGAAGTTGTCGCGGCCGAGGACGCGACACCCACGACGCGCCTCGCGGGAAGCGCGTGAGCCACCGGCGTCCGTGGCGCCGGTCGATGACGGCAGGGAGACCGGGATGAGGGAGAACGAGGGCACCGTACCGGGGCTGCGCTGGTGGACGGTGGTCGTGGTGGTGCTCCTGGACTGGGGCGCGCTCGCTCTCACCGTCGGCCTCGTGCCGGGCATCTCGGCGACGACCGGCTGGGCCGTGCTGCTGGCGGCGATCCTGCTCGGTCTGCTGGGTGCGGCGCTGCGACCGGCGGCCGCAGCGCTGCTCACCCGGATCGGCTGGCTCGGGGTCCTCGCGGGCTGGCTGCTGGTTCAGGCGGTGCTGGTCTACCTCTCCCTCTCGGTGGTACCCGGGCTGGTCGTCGCGGACTTCTGGTCGGCGTTCTGGGCCTCGTGGATCTACAGCGCCCTGGTCAGCGCCGCTCTGTGGCTCGTCACGGCCGGTCAGCCCGCGATGATGACCCGGCACCTGCTGCGGATGCACCGCCGGCATCGCCGGGCGGCGCCGACGACCGACGTGGCCGGGGTCGTCATGATCCAGATCGACGGACTGTCCGCGCCGCTGGCGCGGTGGGCGATCGCCACCGGCAGCCTGCCCACTCTGAGCCGCTGGCTGCGCTCGGGCCGGCACGTCCTCACCGAGTGGCACGCGGAGCTGCCGGCCACCACGCCGGCCAGTCAGGCCGGCCTGCTGCACGGTGCCAGCGCCGAGATCCCGGCCTTCCGCTGGTACGAGAAGGAGACCGGCCGCCTCGTGGTGACCAACCACCCGAAGGACAGCGCGCTGGTCGAGGCCCGCCTCTCCGACGGGCGGGGCCTGCTGGCCGACGGCGGCGTCAGCGTCAGCAACGTCTTCTCCGGCGACGCCCCGACCAGTCTTCTGACGATGAGCACGGTCGGCTCACGCCGGCGGCCCGGGCGGCCCGATCGCTATCTCACCGCGTACCTGATCGATCCTTTCGGGTTGACCAACTCGCTGTTCCTCACCGCCGGGGAGATCGTGAAGGAGCTGCACCAGGCGCGGCGGCAGCGGCTGCGGCGCGTCGAGCCGCGGATCCCACGCACCTCCTCGTACGTGCTGCTGCGCGGCCTGACGAACGTGCTGCTCCGGCATCTGAACCTGTCGGTCGTCGCCGAGCACATGATGCGGGGGGCGCCTTCGGTGTTCTGCGACTTCGTCGACTACGACGAGATCGCGCACCATGCCGGACCGGCCCGGCCGGAGGCGCTCGCGGCGCTCGAGGGCATCGACGGCGTGCTGGCGACGCTGGAGGAGCTGGCCGCCTCGGCGCCACGGCCCTACCACTTCGTCGTGCTCTCCGATCACGGGCAGAGCCAGGGTGCCACCTTCCGCCAGCGGTACGGGCTCACGCTGGACGACCTGGTCCGCAGGCTCGTGTCGGCGCCCGCGCTTCAGGTCCAGGCGGCGACCGACGACGAGCAGGCCGGCCGGGCCCGCACGTTGCGCGCGGAGCTGCTGCCCGAGCCGGACGACAGCCGCCCGGCCGGCCGGACGCAGAGCCGCCCGGAGTTCCTCGTGGCGGTGTCGGGCAACCTGGCCCTGGTCTACCTGGCCCGGCATCCGGGCCGGATGACGATGGAGCAGATCGAGGAACGCCATCCCGCGCTGCTGCCCGGGCTCACCGGGCACGCCGGCGTCGGCTGGGTGATGGTGCACTCGAGCCGGCTGGGTCCGGTGGTCCTGGGCCCCGAGGGCCGGCGGGTGCTCGCCACCGACCGCGTCTACGGTGTGGACCCGCTCGCCGGGTTCGGTCCGTTCGCCGCCGGGGACCTCCGCCGCCACGACACGCTGGCACACGTCGGCGACATCCTCGTCAACAGCATGCTCGACGTGGACACCGGCGAGGTCGCGGCGTTCGAGGAGCTCATCGGTTGCCACGGCGGGCTCGGCGGCTGGCAGAACCGGCCGGTGCTGATCCACCCCGCGGGGTGGCCGGTGGAGTCGGAGCTGGTCGGAGCGGACGAGGTGCACCGGCAGCTGGTGCGGTGGCTCGAGCGCCTGGGCCAGCGGACCGCATGGCGCGAACCCACCCGGCAGGAGGCTGCCGGGTGAGCGTGAGGACCAGCACACGCCGGTGCACCGATCAGCCGGGCGCGGTCCGCTCGGGGGTGTCGTCAGGTGGTAGCCGGCGGACCTCTATGAGGCGCAGACCGAGGCCGTGGATGCGGGAGATCAATCCGACGACGGCGGACTGGTCCGGCAACGACCCGTGCAGCACCGTCTCCGGCGGTTCGACGCTCACGGTGAGATCCCGCAGCTCCGCCAGCAGCTCCGCCGGAATCTCCCCGGAGACCCTGACCTGGTAGGTCGCCTCCTTCATGGCTCGCCTCTCATCCCCTGAATCGGCCGTTTCGCCGGCTCATCATGGGCCGTACGGGCCCGCAGCGCGTCATCCTCCGTGGGTGACGCCGTCAGATGAGGCCGAGCTGGCGAGCCCGGCGCACCGCTTCGTTGCGCCGGGCGGCGGAGAGTTTCCGCAGGATGCTGCGAACATGGGTCTTCACCGTGTTGATCGAGACGTAGAGGGAGGCGGCGATCTCCTCGGTGGGCAGCATCGCCGCCATGCCCTGCAGAACCTCCATCTCCCGGCGGCTCAGCGGTTCCACGATGACGAGGTCGCCCGGGCCGGGAGCGGTGGGCGTGGCCCGGTGCGCCGGAGGCGAGACGCCCTGCAAGGCCCGGTACTCCTCGGCGAGTACGTCGTCGTCGCGCAGGAGCCGGCGCAGGTGCGCCCACACCATCTGCACCGGGCGACGCTGAGACTCGGGCGTGGCGAGGCGGAGCGCGTGGTGCAGCGCCTCGCAGGCTTCCTCGCGCTGGCCGAGCCGGGCGGCGATCGTGGCCACGACGAGCCAGGCGTCGACGGCGACCGGCACCGGTAGTGCGGCGGAAGCCAGCACCGTGCGGATCGCCTCGTCCCCGGGTTCAAGATCGCCCATGGCGGCAAGGGCCGCGGCGCGCAGGATGACGACATCCGGCGGTCCGGGCTCGCCGAACCCCTCGATCGCCGCCAGGGCGTCCTGCGGGCGGCCCATGATGATCAGCAGCTGCCCTCTGGCGACGGCGATCTCGCGCTCGAGCCATTCCGGCCGGTCCGGGTCCCGCTTCTCGGCGGTGCCGTCGTCGAGCAGGGCGAGTGCGGCGCGCAGTTCGCCGCGCGCCTGCAACCGACGCGACTTCACCAGCGCGTGGGCCGAACGGACCAGGCCGCCGGCGCGTACGTGACGCCTCGGATCCGCCGCGCGCAGATGCCGCGCGGCCGCGTCCACCTGGAAGCGCTCCATCGCCGCCCAGGCCAGCGCGACGTGGGCGGCGAGTGGTGCCCGAGCCCCGTCCAGGCCGCACTGCCGGGCGATGTCGATCGCCTCGGCGGCGAGCGTCTCGGCGTGGCTCAGCCGGCCGGAGTGCGCCTCCAGCAGCGCGAGATGCTCGAGCGCGTCGATGCGCAGACGTTCGCATCCAGGGGCGGCCGACGCGGCGACCTCGGTCAGGCTCGCGCAGGCGGCACCGAGGTCGCCCAGCCCGCTGCTTGCGAAGCCCTTGGCGGCCAGCAGCAGCATGCGCAACTCGGGATGCCGGGCCGCCACCTCGGGCGGCGCCTGGGCGAGGGCTTGTTCCGCGGCGATGGTCATCTGGAGCAGCTGGGCGCGTTCCCCGCGGGCCTCGGCGAGCAGGACGCTGAGGATCAGGTCGGCCACGGCAAGACCGTGGCTGAACTCGCAGTTGCGGCCGATCACGAGTTCCTGCGCGTACTGCAGCCGGACCGCACATCCGTCCACGGAGCGGCCGGCGAGTGCCAGGGCGGCACCCACGATGGCCACCTCGGCGCTGTCGGACTCGTCGGGAAGGTGGCGCAGGAGCATGCCGAGGCGCCCGGAGCCACCGTCCAGGAGAAGCCGGCCGATGGCGTAGTGGTCGATGACAGTCGTCGCGGCCCCGTTCCAGTCCTGGGCCCGGACGAAGTGGGTCACCGCGTCCGCGGTCAGCCCTCGGGCCGCGTACCACGTCGCCGCGCGGCGGTGCAACTCGGGCGTGATGGCCGATGTCTCGTATTTGAGCTGGGCCCGGAGCAGCTCGGCGAAGAGCCGGTGCAGCCGGTAGGCAGTGGGGTGTCCGGCGACGCGCTGGACGAAGACGTTGTGCCGCGACAGCTCCGCGAGCAGCCGGCGGGTGTCGGGGCGACCGCTGACCGCCTCGGCCAGCTCCGGGGTGAACGTGTCCAGGATGCTGATCTCCAGCAGGAAGGCGCGGACGTCGACCGGCTGGACCCGAAGGACCTCGTCGACGAAGTACTCCGCGATGGTCGCCTCGTTGCCCGTGATCGTCTCGACGAGGTGGTCGGCGTCCCGATGGTCCTGCAACGCCATGGCGAACAGGCGCAGTCCGGCCGCCCAGCCCTCGGTGTGTGCGAGCAGGGAGGCCAAGCCGTCGGCGCTGAGCTCGACGGAGTGCATCCGGAGCAGCTCGGCGGCCTCCTCCGCGGTGAAGGCGAGATCCTCGCTGCGGATCTCGGTCAGCCGCCCGGCGAGCCGGTACCGGTGCACCGGCATGGGCGGGTCCCAGCGGCCGACCAGCACGAGCCGCAGCGAGCTCGTGTGCCGCAGCACGAACTCCAGCTCGGCGCCCCACCGCTCACCGGGCAGGCCGGAAACCCCGTCGAGAACGAGGAGTATGGGCGTGCGCTGTTCGGACAGTTCGGCTGCCAGCCGGATCAAGAAGGAGCGGTCGGCGGTCGTACGGGACGGCATCGGTGTCAGGGCCGGCGACACCGCTACGCCGGCGCGGCGCAGGGCGGCTACGACGTAGCTCCAGAACGGGTACGCCTGGTCATCGTTCTCCAAGGTCACCCAAGCCACCGTCGAGGCCACGGCGCCGCTGGTGACCCACGAGGCGACCAGCTGGGTCTTGCCGCTGCCGGCCGGTCCCACGACCATCGTGACCGGCATGGTCGAACGCATCGACAGCTTGTCGGTCAGGCGAGGCCGCGCCACCATGAAGCGCAGCCGTTCGGGAAACTCGAACCTGGACTCGAGCAGTGGATCTTCGGCGGTTGCGGGACCGGTCTCCGAGCGCATGACCGCGACGTCTGCACGCACATGGACCCCCTCCACGCGAGTGGATTTCCGTCAGTCTCGCCGGTCGATCATGCAGCACGCATCGTCCGTATCGGATAATCCGATGCTCCGCACGCTCCTTCGGAGCGGATGGTGCGGCCGGGCACTGCCAGGGTGTTGGCTCCGCGGACAGGGGCTGTGAGGGACGGCCCCGGGCCCGCGGAGGTACGCGATGACTGATCGGCGGACCGGAACCAGCGTCATGACGCCGGTGGCCGAGGTGAGGGAACTGGACCGGGACCCCGCGACGCGCTTCGCCGCCGGCCGCTCGGTCCGCCGTGAGGTGCCCTTCGAGGCCCACGGCGAACTGCCGGTAGGGGACGACCGGCCGGACCCCGTCGCCGTGTTGGAGGCGCAGGCGGCCTCCCGGGTGCCGGAGCTCGTGCCGATCCGGTACGGCCGGATGCTGGTCTCGCCGTTCACGTTCTTCCGCGGCGCTGCCGCGATCATGGCGGCGGACCTGGCCCGTACGCCCTCATCGGGACTGATGTGCCAGATCTGCGGCGACGCCCACCTCAGCAACTTCGGCGTGTTCGCCTCGCCGGAACGCCACCTGGTGTTCGACGTGAACGACTTCGACGAGACGCATCCGGGCCCGTGGGAGTGGGACCTCAAGCGGCTCGCCGCCAGCCTGGTGATCGCCGCGCGGGACAACGGTTTCCGCCGCAAGGCCAGGGCGGCGATCGTGGGCGCGGCGGTCGGCCGGTACCGGCAGGCGATGAGCGCGTTCGCCGAGCAGCGCGAGCTCGACGTCTGGTACGCCCGGGCGGACGTCGACGAGGTCGGCCGGCTGACGAAGAACCTGGTCAGCAAGGATCGGCGCAAGCGTTTCGCCGCGGCGCAGGCGAAGGCTCGTACGCGCGACAGCCTGAACGCCTTCCGCAAGATGACCACGGTGGTGGACGGCCGTCGCAGGATCGCGGCCGACCCGCCGCTCATCGTGCCCGTCGAGGACCTTCTGCCCGGGGCCGGCCGGCTGGAGCTGGAGGCGCAGATCCAGTCCCTGCTCGCCGAGTACGCGAAGTCGCTGGCCCCCGACCGGCGCCATCTGCTCGGTGCCTTTCAGTACGTCGACCTGGCCCGCAAGGTGGTGGGCGTCGGCAGCGTCGGTACCCGGTGCTGGATCGTGCTGCTGAGCGGACGCGACGAGAACGATCCGCTGCTCCTGCAGGTCAAGGAGGCGCCTGCTTCGGTGCTGGCTCCGCACGTACCCGGATCGGCGCGGACCGGTTGGGGCAGCGAGGGTGAGCGGGTCGTGCTCGGCCAGCGGTTGATGCAGGCCAGCAGCGACATCTTCCTCGGCTGGCAGACGGTGGCCGGCATCGACGGACAGGTCCGCGACTTCTACGTCCGGCAGCTGCGTGACTGGAAGGGGTCCGCCGTGATCGAGACGCTGGACGAGCCGACGATGGCCGTCTACGGCGCGCTCTGCGGGTGGACGCTGGCGCGGGCGCACGCCCGCAATGGTGACCGGATCGCCATCGCCGGCTACCTCGACGACGGTGCGGCCTTCGACCAGGCCATGGTCGAGTTCGCCGAGCGGTATGCGGATCGCAACGAGCAGGATTTCCAGGTGCTGACCGAGGCGGCCCGCGACGGCCGGATCGCGGTGCAGAGCGGGATCTGAGCGGTGGCCAGGCCGCGTCCTGACCGGGAGGAGAGAACGACGATGTGCCGATGGCTCGCTTATTCGGGAACGCCGATCCAGCTGGACGAGCTGCTCTACAAGCCGCGCTACTCGCTGATCGACCAGAGTCAGCACGCCCGGATGGGCGTGGAGACCACCAACGGAGACGGCTTCGGGGTGGGCTGGTACGCCGACGGCACATCCGAGCCGGTCCTGTTCCGCGGCGTCGGACCGGCCTGGGGCGATGTGAACCTCCGGGAGATCGCCGGTGCGGTGTCCTCACCGTTGTTCCTGGCGCACATCCGGGCCAGCACCGGTACCCCGGTGCAGCAGACGAACTGCCACCCGTTCCGGTACGGCTCCTGGCTGTGGGTGCACAACGGCGCCATCCGCTCGTTCGCGCTGCTGAAGCGGGACCTCATGCTGGCGATCGACCCGGGTCTCTACCCGAGCGTGGCCGGCTCGACCGACTCCGAGGTCATGTTCCACCTCGCGCTGACCTTCGGGCTGCGCGACGATCCGGTGGCCGCGGTGGAGCGGATGGTGGGCTTCGTGGAGTCCGTCGGCCGCCGGCACGAGGTACCCGCCGCCGTCCAGATGACGGTGTCCACCACCGACGGGGACCGGGTGTGGGCCTTCCGCTACTCCTCCGAGCGGCGCAGCCGCACGCTGTACTTCAGCACTGCGGTCTCCGCGCTGCACGAGCTGTACCCGGAGAACGCGACCCTGCGCAGGCTCTCCGACGAGACCCGCATCATCGTCTCGGAGCCACTCGGCGAGCTGGTGGGCGCCTGGCAGCCGGTGCCGGAGTCCAGCTACGGGGTGGTCCAGAAGGGAGCGGACATCCTGGGGGACTTCCATCCCCGGCTGCCGTGACCCGTCACGGTCGCCTCCCCGTCCGGTTCACCCTGCCGGTATGAGGACCCGGCGCCGGCGACCGCCGACAATGCCGGGAACGACCGCGTCGCGACGGGAGTCCGCCATGGTTGACACGAAAGCGATCCCTGCGCCCGCCGAGCCGGTGTCCTCGAGGCCGGCGCAGCGCTGGCTCGCCCGGCTCGCGTTCCTCGTCGCCGGCGCGGCGACCGTACTGGTCATTGCCGTCGCGGGGGTGCGCGGGAGCATCGGCTTGATCCTCGTCGGCGTGGCCGGAACGGCCGCGACGCTGGCCGGCGTCTGGTGGTTCCTCAGCCACCGCGGTCCGGTCCGCTGGCTCGCGAGCGTGCTCGTCGTCGGGGCGCCGGTGACCATCGCCGTCCTCTATGCCGGTGCCCGCCTCATCTGGGTCGTGGTCCTCTTCGCCGTGCTCTGGGTGGTCTCCCTCGCCGCCGGGCGCCGCGCGCTGGCGGAGCCCGGCGCGCCCACCGGCCCGCGGGAGTACGCCACGCCGGCCCCCCGGCACCCGTTCCTGATCATGAACCCGCGGTCGGGCGGCGGGAAGGTCGGCCGGTTCGACCTGGCGGCCAAGGCGCAGGCGCTCGGTGCGGAGGTGGCGCTGCTCGAGGGGCAGGTCGACGTCGTCGAGCTCGCCCGGCAGGCCGTCCGCGACGGCGCCGACATGCTCGGCGTGGCCGGTGGTGACGGCACCCAGGCGCTGGTGGCCGGCATCGCGGCCGAGCACGGACTGCCCTTCATGGTCATCTCCGCGGGTACCCGCAACCACTTCGCGCTCGACCTGGGGCTGGACCGGGAAGACCCGTCGACCTGCCTGGACGCGCTCTCCGACGGCGTCGAGCTGCGCGTCGACCTCGGCCTGATCGGGGACCGGACCTTCGTCAACAACGCCTCGTTCGGCGCGTACGCGGCCGTGGTGCAGAGCCCGGCCTACCGCGACGACAAGACCCGGACCACGCTGGACATGCTGCCCGACCTTCTCACCCGGCACCAGGGCCCGCGGCTGCGGCTCGTGGCCGGCGACCTGGATGTGTCCGGCTCGCAGGCGGTGCTGGTCAGCAACAATCCGTACGGATCCGACGACGTTGCGGGACTCGGCCGGCGCCCGCGGCTGGACGGTGGCGTCCTGGGCGTGCTCGCCGTCACCCTGCGCGGTGCCGGCGACGCGGCGGCCCTGGTAGGTGGCCGGCGGTGGTCGAAGGGAGTGGTCGCCCGCACCGTCACGGAGGCGACCATCTCGGCGGACGTGCCTTCGGTGCCGGTGGGGATCGACGGGGAGGCCGTCATGATGCCGGCGCCGATACGCTGCTCGGTCCGGCCGGGCGCGTTACGCGTACGGGTGCCACGACGCCGGCCGGGCGTTCCTGCGCCGGCGGCGGAAGTCGACTGGACCCGGCTGCGCCGGCTGGCCCTTTCCACCGGCCGGACGTGACGGTTCGTGGCCGGCCTGCGTCCGAGGTCAAGGCCTCGTCGTCGCTATCGCGTGCCCCGGAACCGCAGACTGAGGAGCACACGAACCGGGCATCCGGTCACCGAAGCGGCACCATGGTGCCGAAGGGGGCGACATGGAGCGGGACGACATCGCCCGTGAGGCAGCCAGGACGTGGCACCGCCGGCAGTCCGGGGACACGCCCGGACAGCAGCCCCGGACGTCCATGCCGACTGCCTTCGTTTCCGCAAGGATGTCGCGCCCCGGAACGCTGCCCGGCCGCGTCCGTCGCCAGCGTCTGATCGATGCGGTCGACGTCGCCACCCGACGCCCGGTGACGGTGGTGTGCGCGGGTGCCGGGTGGGGCAAAAGCGTTCTGCTCGCCGATTGGGCGGCAGACCGACGCGCCGCCGTTGCGTGGCTGACGCGAGACGGCCGTGAGCTCGACGCACACGCGCACACGTTCTGGCAATGCGTCGTGGCGGCGCTGCGCGCGGCGAACGCCGTGCCGCCGGACAACCCGCTGATCGACCCGAGCCACGTCCCAGCCGACGGCGTCGAGCGACTGCGCCACCTGTCGCGGGCACTGGGCAGGCTGCGGCCGGGGACCGTCCTGGTGCTCGACGACTTCGAGGTCGAGGACCGCGAGCTCGTCCGGGAAGTGGTCGATCTGGTGCGTACCTCGGCTCACACCCTCCACGTCGTGATCGTCAGCCGGTCGCAGCTCGACCTGCCGCTGCACCGGCTGCGAGCAGCCGGCGCCGTGGCCGACATCCGGTCCGCCGATCTGGCTTTCACCGCCTCGGAGGCCGCCGAGCTCTTCCGGCGGCACGATCTCGATCTGACCGACGAGGACGTGACGACGTTGCTGAGGCGGACCGAGGGATGGCCGGCGGGACTGCAGTTCGCCGCGACGTTCCTGTCCGGCTCCGACGGGCGGCACTCCGTCGCCGAGTTCGCCGGCGACGTCCGGAGCGTGGACGAATACCTGACCGGCGAGGTCCTGGCCGGACCTTCGGCGCCGCTGCGCCCGTTCCTCCTGCGGACCAGCATCTGCGAGCACCTCTGCGCCGAGCTGGCCGATGCGATCACGCTGGGCGGGGACGGCCGGCGTTCGCTGGAGGAACTGGAACGCGTGAACGACTTCGTCATGCGCGTGAGCGGGAAGCCGCAATGGTTCCGGTATCACCCCCTCCTGCGTGATGTCCTGCAGCACCGACTGCTGCGGGAGTCCCCGGCGATCGTGCCGGAGCTCCACCGGAGGGCGGCCGAATGGCACGCGGCGCACGGCGGCACCATGGAGGCCCTCGAGCATGCGGTGGCGGCGCGGGACTGGGCGTACCTCGGTCATCTCGTCGTCACCCAAGCCGCCCCGCTCATCCTCTCGGCGAAGCGTGTGCCCCTGACCCAGCTGCTCCAGCAGGTGCCGCCCGAGTTGCTCGGCACCGTCGCGGAGCTGATGGTCTGTACTGCCCTGCTGCGTTTCCACGCCGGCGATCACGACGCGATCGGACCCTGCGTGGCCGGTGCGCGCCGGCTCCTGCAGGGCCGGCCGGACGCCGAGCGGTTGCCGATCGAGATAACGCTGCGGTCGTTGCAGGCCGGCGTCCTCCGCGCGGTCGGCGACATGCCGAGGCTCCTCGAGGAAGCCGACCAGATGCTCACTCTGCTGTCCGAGGTGCGCTTCTCCCAGGGACTGGTAGCCACCCAGTATCGCGCGATCGCGCTCGACAACATGGGCGTCGGCCTGCTCTGGACCGGACGGCCGGACCTCGCCGGGAGACACCTGTGGGCCGCCTCCACCGCCGCTCAGGCAGCCGACGTGGAGCTGGTCGAGATCGACGCCCTGGGTCACCTGGCGCTGGTGGAGGCCATGGTCGGCTCGATCCGGGAGGCGGGCCGGCTCGCCGGGGCGGCACGCGAGCTGGCGGATCGGCGGGGCCGGCTCCACCCGCTGCAGTCGGTGGCCGTGCACCTGGCGGCGGCGTTGACGCACATCGAACGCAACGAGACCGTCCAGGCTCAGCGCGCGATTCGGCAGGGCCGGCGGGCGCGTACGGTGCACTGGGAAGCCGTGCACACCATGGTCCTGCTAGGAGCGCAGGCCCGGCTGGCGCTGGTCGTCGGTGAGCCGGCGCGCGCGCAGGACCTGCTGAACCAGGCCCGTCGCGAACGTGATCCACGCTTGCGTGCGCCCGCCCTCGACCGTTGGCTGCTCCTCGCCGAGTCGCGGCTGGACCTGCGGTCCGGCCGCTGGCGCCGGGTGGAGGCACGGTACGCCCGCCTCGCACGGGCGCACGACCTGACGTACGCCGAACGCGTCTGCCGTGCCCACGCCGCGTTCGCGAAGGGTGACCTCGACCGGGCGGCGCAGCTGCTCGCCGCGCCCCAGCCGGTTCCGCCCGAGACGGTCGCCGGCGTCGAGGAGCGCATCATCGCGGCTCTGCTGGCCGACGCCGCCGGGGACGGGATCCACGCCGCGGACTCCGTCGCCGAGGCGCTGGACCTCGCCGACCAGGAGGGCATCCGGCGGCCGTTCGTCAGCATGGGGGACGCCCGGCTGGACGTCCTGATCGCTCAGCATCTGGTGCTGACCCATCGCAACCAGCTGTTCGCCGACGAGATCCTGCGGGAGATCCAGGCGCCCGACCGGCTCGGGCCCCACGCGCGCACCGGTGATCTCAGCGAGCGGGAGACCGAGGTGCTGCGCTATCTACCCACCATGCTGACGGCCGCGGACATCGCGGGCGAGCTGGGCGTGTCGGTCAACACCGTCAAAGCCCACATGAGAGCGATATACCGCAAGCTGGCGGCTGGCCGCCGGCAGGAGGCGGTGACGCGGGCGCGCCAGCGTGGTCTCCTGTGATCCGCTGCCGGATGACCATCCGGATGCCGTCGGCGCTCAGTGCGCGCCGATCTCGCCGAAGGTGGTCTCGGCCCGCGCGGTTCCTCGCGCAATGAGGGTGACCAGCACCTCGTACGCCGCGAGCACCACGGCGACTACCAGCAGGGCCGTCCAGGACGACAGGATCAGGGCGAGAACCGCCGCTACGACCACGCCGCCGATGCGGAGCGCGTCCAGGTGCTGCGCCGCCCAGCCCGGGCCACGCTCGGCCGCCAGGTGCGCGCCGGCGCGGATGCCCCGGCCGGCGGCCCGGGCGCCGATCGCGACGTGGTGCCGTAGCCACCGGGGCCCGCGCCCGGAGCCGATCAGGTACATCAGCACCGCCAGCACGACACCGATCCAGATGATCTGGACGCCCCGTGTACGCAGCTGGGCGAACACCGTGGTCAGTGCGGCGTCGGCGCCGTCGCGGTAGAGGCCCGCCGGAACCTGCTCGAGCACCTGTGCGCGGATCGCCCGCAGCGCGGCCGTGACCGCCACGGCCGCGACGACCAGCCACAGTCCCAGCTGCAGCAGGGTACGGCGGCGCGCCGGCGAGACGACCAGCGCGACGAGAAGCAGCAGCACCGTGCCGACCAGGCCCAGGACCAGGCCGCGCTTCGCCGTCTTGACCGCCTGCTGAGCGGCCCACAACTGGCCGGAGTCGTACACCGAGAACTGGGCGAAGTTCGCGGGAAGGGTGACGCCCAGGGTCTGCTGCACCCGGTCGCGCAGGTTGTCCGGTATCGCGCCGCTGCTCAGGTCCGGCAGTGTCACCTGCTTGCCGAACATCGTGGGCAGCTGCGCGCTGAGCAGCCGGAGAACCTGGTTGATCAGCGGAAGCAGGTCGATGTCCACCCGGTTCTCCCGCACCACGAGCACGTCGCTTGTGCCATTGATGACGGCGACCGCCCGCTCGTGCGCCCGGCGGGTCACCTCGACCCAGATGCGCTGGAACTGGTCGCTCTGCAGCACGGTGGTGACCGTGTCGCGGACCTTGTTCCGCAGCTGATCGGCCACCGGCCCGGCGATGAACGCCGCCTGGGCCGGCAGTACGGTCCGCAGGCGCTGCTCCACGTCGACAGCAATGAAGATCTGGTTCGTGGCGTAGTCCGCCACCGCGGCGGCGACCTTCGGGTCCTTCGGCAGCGGCGCGACCGTCGCCACCCACCGGTCGGTGTTGAGTGCGGTCCGCGCGGACCAGACTCCGACGACGCTGAAGACCAGGGCGAAGGCGGTGAGGGCGATGAGCACCGCGGCCGTGAAACGGCGCAGGTTGTGCAGGATCGAGCTCCGCCGGCGCCGAGTGTCGAGCCGGTCATGCAGCGCCGACACCTCGGCGCGCAGCCGCTCCAGCTCGGCGTCGTCAGCCGGCTCGCCGATCCGGCCGTCTGCGGGGACGACCGGGGACGCGGCGATGTCCTGCGGTGCCGCGGGGGCGGCATTCTGGGCATCCGGTCGCAGGGTCATGACACGGCCCTTCCCGGCGTTGTGTCGGTGCCCCCGGGTGGGCACCGACCGTCGTCAGCCGGCCGGCGGACTCGCGGTCGACTCGCGGACTCGTATGTCGCGGTCATTCGGTCCTCCTCGGGAATCGCGCGCGTGGCGGTTCCCGTCGAGCCTCGCCCGGCAGCGACCGAGCGGCGTCATCCCGCCTGAATGAACGGCCCGGACGCCACAGCTTCATTCGCGGGGAATGAGGCCGCAAGTCGCGTCGCGTGGCTGACTGGCCTGGACGCCGGGCGGCGAAGGACCGGTTCGGTGCAGAGAGGATGTGTGCGGATCATGGCAACACTCGTCGCCATCGGTTACCCGGACGAGACGACTGCGACTGCTGCGTCGCTGGAGGCTCAGCGGTTGTCCAAGGACCTGATCATTCAGCCCGATGCGATCGCCGCGATCATTCGTGACCGCGAGGGCAAGTTCCATGTCACGACCAACCACCATGCGGTGGGCGGGGGCGCGACGTGGGGGATGTTCTGGGGTTTGCTGTTCGGGATGCTGTTCTTCATCCCGTTCCTGGGCATGGCGGTCGGCGCGGGTCTGGGTGCGCTGATGGGCAAGATGACCAAGGGCGCGATCAACAAGGAGTTCCAGGACCAGGTACGCGACATGTTGAAGCCGGGCACGTCGGCTTTGTTCCTGGTGGTGGAGCACGCGACCCCGGACAAGGCGGTCGAGGCGCTGGCTCGCTACGGCGGCACGGTGCTCAAGTCGTCGTTGCCGAAGGAGACCGAGGCGCAGCTGCAGGAAGCGTTGCACAGCGGGGAGGCGACCGAGCAGATCCGTGAGGAGTCCACGGCGTCCGCCTCGTAGGACGGTCCACCGATGCCGGCTCGCGAAGGTGCGAGCCGGCATCGTGCCATTCGCGGCAGCCGTTCATCCTCCGCAGATGACGTGCGGTCCCGCCGGTGCGCCCACCCTCACGACATGAGAACAGATGTGACCGGTCTGTCCCCGTCGGAGGCGGACCAGCCGTACTCCGGGGTCGAGCACAGCACGGCGACCGGCTGGGTCGCATGGGTACTGCTGGCCGGCATCCTGCTGGTGCTGCTGGGCTCGGTGCACTTCGCCACCGGCCTGATCGCCCTGGCGCGCCCGGAAGTGCTCGCCGGCGACCGCGCCGACATGCTGCTGCCGGTCGGGCTCACCACCATCGCCTGGCTCCACCTGGTGATCGGTGCCCTCGCGGTGGTCGCCGGGGTCGGTCTGATGCGGGGTCTCGGATGGGCGCGGCTCACTGCGACCGTGCTCGCGTGCCTGGCGCTTCTCGCGAACTTCGCGTTCGTCGGCGTTTATCCGGTGTGGTCGACCGTCGCCGCCGTCCTGGCCGTCGTGGTCATCTACGCGATCGTCGGACACGGCGGTGAGGTGGCCGAGGCCTACGCCGGCTCCTGAGGGGGCGGGAGCCCGGCATGGCGCTCGACCGGCTGACCGGTCGGGTGGACCGCCTGCAGCGACGCCACGGCTTCCTCGGCTTCGCGTACGCGGTCGGGCGGAAGTTCGTCGACGACGGTGGTGGGCGCGAGGCGGCGCTCATCACCTACTACGGGTTTCTGAGCATGTTCCCGGTCCTGTTGATCGGCGTGGCCGTCGTCTCCCGGGTGCTCGTACACCACCCCGACGTGCGGCACCGGCTGGTGGCGGCCATCGTGCCGCCCGCGCTGCAGCCCACGGTGGAGAACGCCGCCGCCGCGCTGCCCACGTCGTCCGTGGGACTGGCAGTCGGCCTGGTCGGCCTGCTCTTCTCGGCCACGGGTGTGGTGTTCTCCGCGTACTGCACCCTCAACCACGTCGCCGCGGTGCCGTACCGTGCGCGCACCGGCATGGTCCGTTATCTCCGGATGCTGCTGGTGCTGGTGCTGATCATCGCCGGGGCGGTCGCGGTCGGCGGGCTGACCGTGGCGGCCACCGCGGTCCCCGGTCTGCCGGCCGTCTCGCGGGCGATGGCGGTGCTGGGCTCCGGTGTGCTCGTTCTCGCCGTGCTGCTGCTCGCTGCCCGGCTGCTGCTGGCCTGCCCGGCGCCGCTCCGGGCGCTGTGGCCGGCCGCCGTGCCCGGGGCGATCGCGGTCACCGTCGTGCTGAACGTCGGGGCGGCCGTGCTGCCCGGCCTGGTCCGGCGGGCCGGCGCGGTCTACGGCGGCTTCGCGACCGTCGCCGGCATGTTCACGATGCTGTACGCCCTCAGCCTCGCCCTGGTGTGCTCGGCGGAGATCGCCGCGGTCCGCCGGGCCCGGCTGTGGCCCCGGGCGATCGATCCCCAGCGGCCCACCGCGGCCGACGCCCGCGCACTGGCGCTGCTCGTCCGCGAACAGGAACGCACACCTGTGGACCGGGTCAGCTCGTGGCTGCTGCCGTACCGGTAGCGCTCGCGGGCGGGTGGGTGCGGACATCATCCCCGCCGCATGATGCCCACGCCGGGCGCTGCGGGAATCGTCGGCATGGACCGCCTTGCCCTCCGAACCCGGGAAGGGACGTGGCTACCATGCCCGACTACCCGCTCATCGCCGACCACGGCCTCATCGGTGACCTGCAGACCGCGGCGCTGGTCGCCACGGACGGCAGCGTCGACTGGTTCTGCACACCCCGGTTCGACTCGCCGAGCGTCTTCGGCGCGCTCCTCGACGCGGAGCGGGGCGGGCACCTGCGCATCCGGCCCGCCACCGGCGTCGTCACCACCCGGCAGCTGTACGTCCCCGACACGGCGGTGCTGGTGACCAGGTTCCTGACCGAGGCCGGGGTGGGGGAGATCGTCGACTTCATGCCGATCGAGGCGGCGACGGTCGCCACGACCAGCCGCCGGCTGATCCGCATGGTGCGCTGCGTCCGGGGCGAGATGACCTTCACCGTCGACATCGCGCCGCGCTTCGACTACGGCCGGGAACGGTCCGAGACCCACCTCAGCGACGACGGCGTGGTGTTCGAGGGCGCCCGGAACGCCATGACCGTCTGCCTCATCCGCGAGCCGGAGGACGACCGGATCGCCCGCACGTGGGTCGACGACGACGGCGACGTGCACGGCGAGGTACGGCTCGTGGCGGGGCAGATGCGCGGCCTGTCGGTGCAGACCGGCACGGCGGGGCCGGTGCGCCCGGTGCGGGTGGCCGAGGCGTGGCGGCTGTTCGACGAGACCGTCGACTTCTGGGAGGCCTGGGTGGGCCGGTCGACGTACGCCGGCCGGTGGCGCGAGACTCTGCACCGCTCCGCCATCACGCTCAAGCTCATGACGTACGCGCCGACCGGAGCGCTCGTGGCGGCGCCGACCGCCGCGCTCCCGGAACAGGTCGGCGGTGAGCGGAACTGGGACTATCGCTACACCTGGGTACGCGACGCCTCGTTCTCCGTGTACTCCCTGATCGGCCTGGGCTACACGGAGGAAGCCGCGGCCCTGGGACGCTGGCTGCGCGATCGGGTGGAGGAGCAGGCCGACAAGAACGGCAGCGGCCCGCTGCAGATCATGTACCGGGTGGACGGCTCCAGCGACCTCACCGAGGAGACCCTCGAGCACTGGGCGGGATACCGCGGGTCGGCGCCGGTGCGGATCGGCAACGGCGCGGCGGACCAGCTGCAGCTGGACATCTACGGCGAGGCGCTGGACAGCATCTACGTCGCGGACCGGCACGGGGTCGCCATCGGCCACCAGGGCTGGCTGCGGATCTGCGAGCTGCTCGACTGGGTCAGCGGCAACTGGGACCAGCCCGAGGAGGGCATCTGGGAGACCCGGGGCGGGCGACGGGATTTCACGTACGGGCGCCTGATGTGCTGGGTGGCGCTGGACCGCGGCATCCGGCTGGCCGCCGAGCACGGCCGGCCCGCTCCGCTGCAGCGCTGGCAGACCGAGCGCGACGCCATCTACCGGCAGATCATGGAGCGCGGCTGGAGCCCCACCCGGCGGGCCTTCCGGCAGCACTACGAGACCGACGTGCTGGACTCGGCGCTGCTGCGGATGCCCACGGTCGGCTTCATCACGCCCACCGATCCCATGTGGACCGCGACGTTGCGCGCCATGGACGCCGAGCTGGTCACCGACAGCCTCGTGTACCGCTACGACCCGGCCGCCTCACCCGACGGCCTGCGCGGCTCGGAAGGCACGTTCTCGTTGTGCACCTTCGCCTACGTCACCGCGCTGACCTGCGCGGGTCAGATCGACAAGGCGCGGCTGACGTTCGAGAAGATGCTGACGTACGCCAATCACCTGGGCCTGTTCTCGGAGGAGATCGGACTCACGGGGGAACAGCTCGGCAACTTCCCGCAGGCGTTCACGCACCTGGCGCTCATCGACGCGGCCATCGCCCTGGACCGGGAGCTCGACCGGCACCCGCGGGGTCTGGAGCAGCGCCGTACCGTCATCCCGGTCGGGTGACCGTGGTGAAACGCCAGGCCGAGCGCCTGGCTCGGCAGCTGTTGAGGCGCGATCAGGACCGGCTACGCCACACTGCGGGCGTCGCCGAGCGGGCCGCCGCGCTCGCCGGCCCGCTCGGGGCCGACGCCGAGCTGCTGACCGCGGCCGCATGGCTGCACGACATCGGGTACGCCCCCAGCGTCGCGGTCACCGGATTCCACCCGCTCGACGGTGCCCGGCACCTCTATGGCCTGCGATGGCCGGCGGAGATCGTCGGATTGGTGGCCCAGCACTCGGGTGCGGCCATCGTGGCGGCCGCCGAGGGGCACGCCGCCGCGCTGGCCGCCTTCCCGGTGACCGACATCGGCCTGTACGACGCTCTCACGTACGCCGATCAGACGGTCGGCCCGACCGGCGAGCGAGTCACCTGGCACCAGCGGTACGACGAGATGATGGGTCGACACCGGCCCGACTCGGCGAACGTCCGGGTCGATGCCCTCCGAAGGCCGCATCTCGCGGCCGTGGCGGCCCGCGTCGAACGGCGCCTGGCCGAGGCCGGCGGGGTGCCGGACGGCCGGATCAGTGAGGCGGTCTGACGGCGCTCACGCGGACCAGGGTGCCGGCACCGGCTCCTCCATGGCGAACGTCCGGATCATGGGTCCTACCGCCGCTTGGCCTTCAGCTTCCGGAAACCCTCCGAGACTCTGGCCTGTGTCTTCGGGTCCTTGGCCTTGCGCAGCATCTCCTTCTCGAGGTGCTTCGCCTTCGGCGATTTCGCAGCCTTCTCCAGCCGCCGCATGAGCTTGCCCATGGTGTCCCGTCCTCCTCGTCGCCCGGATCTCCGCACGGCCGGGCCGCAGACACGTCAGAATCCGCCCGGAGCGCGCACCCGCGCGTCATCCAGCCGGGATGACCTGTGAGGACGTGATCGACCCACCATCGTGGTCACGCGTCGCCGCGCCGGATCTGCAGCACGCGAGCGACGTCCGGCTGGCCCGGGTCGTCGGTGATCTCTCGGCCGTCGAGCCAGCAGCCGATCACGTGAGCGAGCTCGCCGGGGTGGCTGAAGTTCATCGCGTGCGCCGCGCCGTCGATCACGGCCACTGTCAGATGCGGGGGAGCCAGCCGGCCGATCGCACGTGCCCGATCCATCTCTGTCGGATGATCCTGCGCGAGGGCGGCCGGCCTAGTGTCGCTGCCACCACTCGAGGTGGAGGAGCTGCGGATGGGATGCGTGCACAGCCATCGACGCGCGGGCGTCGCGGCCGCTCTGGCCGGTCTCCTGCTCATGGCGGGGATGGGACTGACGGCCTGCGACGACGGCGGCGGGAGCTCCGCGAACCGGCCGTCGGCGCGCGCTTCGGAACGCTCTGTCGCGGGCGCCGCCTCCGGCGAGCCGGACGCCACCCGGTCGCCGGCGGCCGGCCGGACCACGAAGCCGGTGGAGACCACCCGTCCCGCCGAGACGACGGAGCCGGCGAAGACCACGCGACCTGCGCGGACCACCGCGGCCGAGACGCCGGAGCCGACCCGTACCACCGGTACCACCACACCGGCCGAAGCCACGACCCGGCCGCCCACCTCGACCGCCGTGGTGGCACCGGGCGCGACCTCGCCGACCCGGACCGCCGCCACCACCGAAACCACCAAGACCACCAAGACCACGCCGACGCCCGCCGGCTCCGCGTCCGCCGCGGCCGCGGCCGCCGAATCGAGGCTTCTCGGGCCGTGGGGGTGGATGCTGCTGCTCGTCGTCATCGCGGCATTGGTCGTCGGAGGGTTCCTGGTCTACCGGTCGCAACGACGGTCGGCATGGGACGTCGAGGCCCGCGCCCTGGGGTCGGAGACCCGCACGGTCACCGGCGTCCGTCTGCCGCCGGTGCTGAGCACGACGACCGTCGGCGAGCGGGGCCTGGCGTGGCCTCCGGTACGGGCGAGCCTCCTTGACCTGCAACAACGGTGGAACGCTCTGATCGAGCGAGCCGCGGGGGAGACGCGACGTGACTGGTCGCTGCGGATCAGCGGTCTGTTGCAGGAGCTGGTCACCGCCGTGGACGCCGAGAACGAGGCGATGGTGGCAGGCCGGGACCGGATGCCGGCGCGGTCGCGGATCCGCCGGGCGGAAGAAGCGCTCATCGCCATACTGACGGGACAACCGCAGCCCGAGCCGCCGACGGCCGGAGAACCCGGGCCGCCCGCGTTCCAGACCTAAGAGGCGGCGGCTACTCCGTCCCGGCCGGCCTCCTTGACCCGGTAGAGCGCCGCATCGGCGAGCCGGAGCATCTCGTCGGGGCTGACCGCCCCGGAGCCGTCGGCCACGCCGATCGAGATGCGCACCGGCAGACCCGGCGTGAGCTCCTCCCACGAGTGCCGGCGTACCGCCTCGAGCAGCCGGTGACAGGCCTGCAGGGCGTTCTCCCGCGAGATGCCGGGCATGATGATCACGAACTCGTCGCCGCCGAGCCGGGCCGGCAGGTCGGTGGTCCGCAGGTGCTCCGCCATCAGCCGGCTCAGCTCCACCAGGACGCGGTCGCCCGTCTCGTGCCCGTATCGGTCGTTGACCGCCTTGAAGCAGTCCACGTCGAAGACCGCCACGGCGAGCGGTGGTGCGCCGTACCGCTGGTGCAGCTTCGCCAGGTCGGTAAGGTGTTCGGTCATCCGCCGGCGGTTCGCGATCCCGGTCAGCGGGTCGGTCCGGCTCAGGTGCAGGACCTCCGCGTTGAGCCGCTGCAGGTCGGCCATCTGCGCGGCCAGCGCCGCCTTGGTCCGCTCCAGCTCGGCGATGATGGCGGCCTGCGTCTCGGCCTGCTCGCGGTAGCGGTCCACCTCGAACCGTACGCGCAGAGCCCGGATCCGGCGGTCATGAGCGCCTCGCGCGGCGGCGTCCGCGAGCTCGCGGCCCCGCAGGAGATGCCCGTACGCCCCGGCATCGTCACCGGTCCTGTGCAGCACCTCCGCCAGCAGCGACTCGGCCAGCGCCCCGAAGCGTGCGGAATGCAGCTCGTCGGCGAGGGCGACCGCGTTCTCCAGCGTGTCGCGCGCCTCCGCCCAGCGCATCGCCGGGGTCAGCACCGTGCGAACCAGCACCAGGAGCCGGTTGACCTCGTACCCCAGGTTCGCGACCGCGCCGTCGGCCAGGCGGTTGTGGTCGCCCGCCCGGTCGAGCCACGCCTCCGCCTCCTCCGGCCGGCCCAGATCGGCCAGCACCTCCGCGTACGCCGTCATCGCCCGCAACGCGTCCAACGGCATTCCGGCGCTGGTGAAGAGCCGCAGCGCGCGCTCGCAGGTCTCGGCGGCGGCGACCGGGTCGCCGTCCTCCCGCTGCCCGTCGGCCACCATGGCGAGCATCGTCGCGGCGCCGCTCTCGTCGCCACAGGCGAGGAACAGCTCGTGAGCCTGTTCCAGCACCTCGCGCGCATGCTGCCGCTCGCCCATCTCGGCCGAGAGGGTGGCGATCAGGCTGAGGACGCGTCCCTCGCCGAAGCGGTCGCCGGCGCCCCGGTAGCAGGCCAGCGCCTCGTGCGCGTGCTCCACCGACTCGGGGATGCAGTCGAGCATGTGCAGGCACATCGCCGCGGTGTGATGCGTCTGCGCGGTCGCGGTCAGGTGGCCGAGCGTCCCCGCCTCGGCGACGAGCTGCAACGCCGTGCCCAGGGCGTCGAGCGGATGCCCCTGCCGGGCGGTGAACTCCGCCACCATCGCCGCACATCGCACCCGGGCGACCTCGTCGCCGATCGCGACGGCACGCTCATGCCCCTCCCGGGCCAGCGAGACCCGGCCCTGCGGATCGCGGACCATCCGGGCCGCGTCGTCGACGAGCGTGGTCAAGTCGGCAGAGGTCTCCACATCCGTCATCATCGGCAGCCGCCCCCGCGCCTGTTCAGCTTTTCGCGACCCCGTGCCGATGGGACCGGTGTGACCTCTCCTGCACCGAACTCCGGCCTCAACCGTGTCTGGCGGCTCTTTCCCAGCCTGCGCGCCCTGCTCATGTTCCTGGCGATCAGCCTCAGCGCCCTCGTCGTGGTCATCCAGACCGTCGCCGCCATGATCTTCACCGCGGACACGCTCACCGACGCGCAGCACGACGCGTTCCTGCGCCGGCAGCTGACCGTGGGTGTCATCTCCGTCCTGCTGGTGTCGCTGGTCGTCTTCTGGGTGTCGTTGAGCGTCACCCGGCCACTGCGCGACACCCTCGCCTTCCTGAACCGCCTCGTGGCCCGCGATCTCAGCAGCCGCATGCCGGTCGACGGGCGTGACGAGGTCGGCCGGATCGCCGAGGGCCTGAACCGGATGACGGACATCCTGGCCGAGGCCGTCGGCGGGATGAACAGGAGTGCGGGCGAGCTGAGCCGCTCCGCCGAGGAGCTCACCGCGGTCAGCCGGGAACTTGGCAGCGAGGCCTCGCACACGTCGGCGCAGGCCGGCACGGTGTCGTCGGCGGCGGGCCAGGTCAGCGGCACGATGCAGACGGTGGCCGCCGGGATCGAGCAGATGAGCGGCAGCATCGGCGAGATCGCCCGCAGCGCCTCCGAGGCCGCCCGGGTCTCCGGCAACGGCGTCACCGTCGCCGCGCACACCAACGAGGTGGTCGTACGGCTGGGGGAGAGCTCGACCGCCATCCACGACGTCGTGCGGACGATCGCCGCGATCGCCGCCCAGACGAACCTGCTGGCGCTCAACGCCACCATCGAGGCCGCCCGGGCCGGAGAGAGCGGCAAGGGCTTCGCGGTCGTCGCGGGCGAGGTCAAGGCGCTCGCCCAGCAGACCGCGGACGCCACCGAGGACATCAGCGGACGCGTCGCCGCCATCCAGGCCGAGAGCGGCGACGCGGTCGAGGCGATCACGAAGATCAACGGCATCATCGCCGAGGTGAGCTCCCTGCAGAACACCATCGCGGCCGCGGTCGAGGAGCAGACGGCGGTGACCGAGGAGATCGGGCGGGGCGTCGCCGACGCGGCGGGCAGCAGCAGAGAGATCGCCCAGGGCGTGACGGGCGTCGCCGGCGCGGCCCGCAACGCGTCGGCGAACGCCGACCGCACCCATCACCTCGCGGCGTCGCTCCGCGACACCTCCCACGACCTGCAGACGCTGGTCGAACGCTTCACCCTGTCGTGACCGCGAGGTCCTTGCGGAAAAGCAGGAACTGACACGGTACGGCCAGCAGCGGCGCGAGCTCGGGGTGGACGTCGGCGACGTCGCCGCTGCCCACGGGCCGGAACCCGAGCCGGGTGTACCAGCCCCGCAGGAACTCCTTGAACGGGTGCGTGCCTTCCAGCGGCACGAGCAGCTCGAGCTGCATGGTCGGCACGCCCCGGCCGCGGGCCCAGTCCTCGGCGAACCGGACCAGCTCCCGGCCGACACCGGTGCCCTTCACGTCGGCGCCGGCGACCAGCATGCCGAGTTCGGCGACGTCGGGGGCCGGCTGCTGCAGGCGTACGAAACCAACGGTCTTGCCGCCCAGCCGGGCCACCGCGACCTGGCCGTCCTCGATGAGCCCGACGATCTCGGCATCGGAGGTCCGAGCGGCACCGTCGCGCCACAGCCCCCGCTCCCCGTCGGCGTAAGCAACGTTGATCATGGCGGTGAGCGTGGCGACCAGCTCGCCGTCGGCGGCACTCGCAGGCGTCAGCATGGTGATCTCCATCGGCACGCGCCCGATTGTGCCCCCTTCCGCTTTCTCCTGCCCCGGACGGCCTCCGCCGTTAGGCTGGGGCCTGCGTTGTTTGTCCTCTTGTGAGGTGCCCGTGTCCCAGCCGGTAGAGGTGGACGTCGTCATCGTGGGCGGCGGTCTCGCCGGGCTCGCCGCTGCCCGGCGCCTGGACCGGGCGGGCGTCGAATGGCTGCTCGTGGAGGCCTCGGACCGCCTCGGCGGCCGCGTCGCCACCGACGTCGTCGACGGCTGGCACCTCGACCGCGGCTTCCAGGTCCTCAACACGGCGTACCCGAGAGTCCCCGCCCTCGTCGACATCGACGCCCTGGACATGCGTTACTTCACCCCCGGCGTCCTGGTACGCCGCGGCGGCCGCCTGCACCGCCTCGAAAACCCGCTCCGCGACCCGATGGCCGCCCCCCAGGCGCTCAACAGCGGCGTCGGCTCCCTCGCCGACCGCCTCAAGTTCGCGGCGCTGGCCACCCGCTGCGCCACGTACGCGCCGGCCCGCCTCCTCGAGGCCCCGGAGATGACGACCCAGGAGGCCCTCCGCAAGGCGGGCCTGTCCCACCGCATCATCGAAGAGGTCCTGCGCCCCTTCCTGTCCGGCGTCTTCGCCGACCGCGCCCTCGACACCTCCAGCCACGTGCTCGCCATGGTGCTGAGATCCTTCGCCCGCGGCCGCATCGGCGTACCGGCGAACGGCATGGCCATGCTCCCCGCGGCGGTCGCCGGCCCCCTGCCGTACCCCCAGCTCCTCGTCAACGCCCGCACCATCTCCGTCGCCCCGGGCCGGGTGATCACCGAAGGCGGCGAGATCCGCTGCCGTGCCGTGGTGGTCGCCACCGACCCGGTCACCGCATCGGAGCTCCTGCCGGCCCTGCCCCGCCCCGACATGCGAGGCCTGACGACGTACTACTTCGGCGCCGACCACGCACCCATCGACGAACCGACCCTCCTCCTCGACGGCGACCGCCGGGAGATCGTGGCGAACACGATCGTCATGTCGAACGCGGCCCCGGAATACGCCCCAGCAGGCAAGTCCCTGATCGCCGCGTCGACGGTAGGAGTGGCGGCCCCGTCGGGAGCGTCGGAGACGGTCATCAGGGTCGAGCTGGCCCGCATGTACGGCGTACCGACCGACGACTGGCAACTCCTGGAAGTGGTGCCGATCCCGCATGCCCTGCCGGCGGCCCCGGTGCCCCAGTCCCGCCTGCGCAAGCCGGTCGACCTCGGGGACGGACTGTTCGTAGCAGGAGACCACCGCGACAGCCCCTCCATCCAGGGCGCGCTCGCGGGAGGCTGGCGCACGGCAGGCGCGGTCCTTGCCTCCTTCGGAGCCCTGGCCGGCGCAGCACGTTGACGATCCGCGGAGACGGGTAAGAGTCGCGGTATGGACGACAACAAGGCACGAGAAGAAGAAGTCCGCCCGGATCCCGGCGACCCGGAAAAGGACCACCCGGCCCAGGAAGCCCACGGCGGCAGCATGGCCCCAGGAATGGTGGACGACACCGGTGAGCAGGTCACGGACGGGCCGCCGGCAGGCGACGAGAGGTAGATCGCTGGCTTGCGTTGGACGGGGCGGGATAGGATCGCCGCCGGTACGGGGGCGGTAGCTCAGTGGGTTAGAGCAGGGGACTCATAATCCCTCGGTCGCGGGTTCGAGTCCCGCCCGCCCCACCTTACTTGCCTGGGAGCGACCCCCAGACCCCACGTTACGGGGTTGCGGTGGGCGGACCCGGCGCGCCTCTGCCCAGAGCCGAGCATCAGCCCGCCGTTCAGCGCCTCTCGTGACGCGGGACGTGACGCAAGCCTTACTTCGTTCCGCGTGGGACGCGACCGGCGGTTTCCCGGCAGCGACGCCCCGAGCACGGGTCGCCTGCGTACCGGGCAGCGCGGGGCTGAGGAACTGGCCGTGGCGCAGCACCATGCCTGCTCCCGAGGCGACCCCCGGAGCCCGACGGTGCGGTGGCCCCCGCTGGCCCGGTGGCTGCCCGGTGCCCGACGTGCGCCTCGCTTCGTTCGGCGGCTGGGTTTCGCGGAACCCCGTGCAGCAGCGAAGAATGCAACGCCCTCTTGGCCAAGCGATACGCCCAGCCCTTCGGACGGCACTGTGGCGCGCTTATGCGCTCCGCCACGGGGCGACGCGGTCGCGGATGCTGTCGAGCACCGTCTCCACCGCCCACGCGGCGGCGGCGGCGATGTCTCGCCCGTTCATACCGAACTCGCGGCGGAACGTCACCCAGTGGTCCCCGGTCGGCCCCTCGTGCAGGAGCAACACATCCACGGGTGGCTTGGTGAGCTTCTCGACGAGACTGAGGAAGTCCGTCTCCGTACGCCGCAGGGGTCGCCCCGGATCGCCGATGATCCCCGAGATTCCGGCGATCGTGATGTCCCCGAAGCTGCGGCGGTCACCGTCCAGCAGAGCGACATGCGGGCCGAGGTCCGCCACCTGCGCAGCGGTTACCTCGTCATGATTTCCGGCCACTCCGTACACCATCGGGCAGCCTGCGGCGGCGAAGGCGAGCCACACGTCGAGGACTGCGCCTGACGCGCCGCGCCGGTCTGCGCCAGGTGCCGAGTAGAGGTCGCCGGTCAGCAGGACGCCGACGCGGTCGGGTGGCGGCAACAATCCGCTCTCCGCCCATACTCCGAGGTAGTCGGCGACGGCGATGCCGAGTAGTCCAGGATCCCCGCCGAGCGGCGAGGCAGCGACCCCTTGAAGGCCCCCGGTGGCAAGCAACGCGTCGCAGCCGAGCGGGAGCTCGTCGACCGGCACCCGGTCGACGTTGAGCTGCACGTTACAAGGGACGCCACCCGGACCGGCCGCCCTGTACGGAACTGTGGCCAGCCGATGCGTTCGCGTGCCGATCAGGCGCATTCGCCGCTACTCCACAACGCTGCGGTAGAGGAGCCGCCTTTGGCGGGAGGTGATCGCGCCCCGCTCTGCGGAGCATGAGCCGGGCGCGATCAGGTCGGCTATGCCACGAAGCGCGAACGGCGGCGTCGTCCGATCAGGTAGCCGGCGCCGCCGAGGATCAGGAGTGCGCCTCCGACGCCGGCCACAGTTCCGATGTCGGAGCCGGTCACGGGCAGCCCACCACCCTCGCCGCCGGAGGTGTCTGTGCCGGCGGAGGAAGTCGGAACGGGTGCGGCGGTCGTCGTGGCGCTCGGCGTGGCGCTCGGCGTGGCCGTGGGTGTGGCGCTCGTCGTCGGTGTGGGCTGAGCTGCGCAGTCGAGCGCACGTGCGGTGTACAAACCCTCGTTCAGGTAAACCAGCAGAGCATCGGTGGTGCCGTCGTCGAGCACCTTCTGCGCGGCCGCCTGCACGTGGGGGCCGGCACCGGTCATCGTCCGGTTGACCGAGATCCGCAGATCCACCGTCCAGGCGTTCTGCAGGTCCTTCTTGAGGAAGGCCCGCAGGTCATCCGCGGAGCCGCGCAGATGGTCCTCCATCGCGCGCGGCAGGACCGGCAACGACTCGGCTCGTGCCTCGGACAGGATCTGGGTGGCAAGAACCTCGATCTCCACATCGGTGGCGGTGTCGAGGTCGATGGTGACCATTGTGCGGATGTCCTTGAAGAGCTTGCGCTCGACCGTCTGGCAGGCCGGGTCAGGCCCGGGCGTTTCGGCTCGTGCCGCCGCCGGCGCCGCGGGAATCAGGAGCACCAGCGCCATCATTACGCCGGCCGAAATCTTTCGTCGCACGTGCGTCTTCCTCCCCGTTCAAAACCAAAGCTTCGAGATACTACCTTCGATGGCCTGATATGCAAGACGGGGAATTTCATCGACTCAGCGTTGGTGTCACCGTTACGGTCTGTGCAGCAGCGAAGTGAAGCAACCGACCGCGCCGCACGGTCCGGACGGGACCAAGTGGCCGTTATTCCGCATCGAAGGATCAGGGGTTCGAGATCCGCTCGCACCCGCGATCGCTGCAATAGTCATCGGCAAGTGGAGCCACTCGGTCATCCCAGTCGAGTTGGCCGAGTAATCCGGCGTAGGTCTTCCGATCAATTCGTCGATGCCTTCACCACCTGCATCACGTTACTCGCTTCACCTGTGGAGCTCTTCCACTTGATCCATCAAAGGCCCAGGAACTGACACGTGGCAAATCCGATCGTTACAGCGGCAGTGAAGGTGGCTCCGCTCGATGCAAGAATCGCTGGAAGTGCGAAGCCTGCTGCTGCGGTCACGATCGCCGCCGTTAGTGCGACCACCAGCGCCGCAAGCATCACGATTCCAAGAAGGAGCGCGCGGCTGTGCCGCTTGCTCGGTTGAGAGGCATGCGGTAAGTGGGGCATGATGCGATATCTTCCTTGAGTACGGTTGCTAACTTCCGGCCTCATCTTTGGTCCCTTGACGACGAAGGCCAGGCGACTCGAATCCGCTCTGTACAGGATGAGGGTCGCGTTACCTCAGTTGGTTGGTGTGCTGGCGATTTGCGACGCTTCCCGCGTCGATCACAGCCCAGGGTGCCGTCGTAGCGGCGATCTGTTTCCCAGATGTCGAGCAAGTTCGGCAGCCCATTCGAGGTCCGTGGTCTGAGACCACTTCTCGTCAACCGTGATCTTTCGAACGGGATCGGGGTGGTCGCAGATGGCCGGCCAGACTTTGGCCGGACGGTAGCTCTTCGACGGCCAGCCATTGGGGAGCCGGAAGTTGTCGGCGAAGCGGACGGAGATCCACGAACGCTGACCGTTGATGACCACAGCAGGGTGCCAGCCGCTGTCCTTTTCCCATACCCAGGCGGGGTCGCCTTCGTCGTAATCGGTGCCGGCTATGTACGCCCCGACGTGTTGCAAGCCGGGGATGTCAGGGGTCGCCCAGCCGGCCACGCCGCCCATGAGGGCGTATTCCGATGGTGTCAGAAAAGGGGCGACTCCGTACGGATTCCAGTTCGGATCGTGCTGAAGGAACCGTATCGATTCTGGCCTTTGCAGGAAGTACGACGGGGTGCCGACTGGAACCTTCCGAGTGCCCTCGTAGTAAGAGAAAGGCGAGCTGGCGGCGACTTTCACGTACAGCTCGTGATGTTGTCCGATGACTCGGCTGGGTGTCCAACCAGAGGCAAGGCGTGCCATGACCTTGTCACCGCGCTGGTAGAAGGTGACGGGCGGAGTGTCCATGGTTCTCCCCAAGGTCTCGATCGGCCCACAGCCAAGTGGGGGTCCTGAGGAGAAAGTAATCCAGTGAGCATTAAACCACAGACTGCAAGTTATAAGCTGCAGAAGTCGGTGTCGTCCTGTCGCGCATCGAGCGACGCGGCGTCGATCGAACGATGCGACGGTCGATCCAAGCAGCCAGGATGCGTCAAAGGCGCCAGCCTCGGCGGCCACGCCACCTAGGGAGTGTTTGGTAAGTCATCGGAGCCACTCGCCGATGGCGGCGATGCGGACGGTGGCGAGGTATCGCACGGCGAGCTTGTCGTAGCGAGTGGCGACGGCTCGGTGCCGCTTGGGCCGGTTGATGCCGCACTCCACCGCGTGGCGCTGCTTGTAGATGTCGCGGTCGAAGGCCGGTGGCCGGCCGCCTGCCGATCCTCGTCGTAGCCGATGGCCGACCTGGTCCGCCGGCTCACCGATCGTCGCCCGGATCCCTCGTCGGCGTAGTTCAGCACGATTGCCGCGCGAGCTGTAAGCCTTATCGGCAAGCACTCGATCCGGTCGGGTCCTGGCCCGGCCGGGCCCACACCGCGGCACCCGGATACCGGCCAGGACCGCGGTGAAGTGCGGGCTGTCGCCGGCTTGCCCGGCAGTGACGAGCATCGACAGCGGGCGCTGGCCTTGCTCGCAGGCCAGATGCAGTTTCGTGCTCAGCCCGCCGCGTGACCGGCCGAGGGCGTGGTCGTTGGGTTCGGTGTCCACTCCACCCGGCGGATGTTTCTGATCGTCCCCCTTTTGCGGGCACCGGCGGCGTGCTGATGCGCCCGGCATACCGTCGAGTCGACTGACACGTCCCAGGTGATGATCTGTTCGGCGTCCGCCGCCGCTTGCAGCCGGGTCAGGATCTCGGCCCACACGCCGTCGCGTTGCCACTGCCGAAACAGCCCATATGCGGTCTCCCACGGCCCGTAGCGTTCGGGCATGTCCCGCCACGGCGACCCTGTACGGACCCGCCATCGGATCGCGTTGATCACTGTCCGCCGGTCTCGCGGCGGGCGCCCCATCCGCACCTCGGGCAGAACCGCCTCGAGCTTGGCCCATTGATCATTCGTCAGGTCACCACGCGCCACGCATGCTCAACGAACGATCAACATTTCAAACACTCCCTAGCTGCCTCGCGAACCCGAGACGCGGATCGCCGGCGGACTACCGAGTGCGGTGTCCAGGCGGTTCGCATGGTGCAACGTTCGGCAGCAACCGGTACACGGCGCTTCCTCCGGCCCGGCGACCTTCACCTGCGGGAGAACGTCCGTCAGCCTGGTGGCCGTCCAGCGTGGTCGCAGGAGATGCCTTCGAGCAGCGTTCCCTCGGCGTGGACCTTGGCGGCTCCGGGCTGGCTGTCGTCCTTCTTGGCGTGCACCTCGAGGCGTGCGCGTACCTCGCGGCCCTCGCAGCGGTCCCAGAGCAGGAAGCCGTCGTTGGGCAGCGTGAGGATCTTCGACTCCAGCGTGAAGTCGCCGATCTCGTCGGTGCTGTCGTCGTCCTTGATGTGCATCGTGCGGTTGACGTGCAGCTCGTTGTGGTACGTCGCTGCCTGCGCCGTGGCGCCGGCCGCGCCCACCAGGGTGGCCGTGGTCGTGAATGCCACGGCGGCCGCTGTGAGGGCCCGCGAACCAGAGCATGATCGTCGGGCCCGGTCGCTTCCACGGTCCCATCGATGCACTTTTCATTGATGGATTGACGCATTTGACAGTGAGCCTATAGTCCTGATCATGTCGGTCATGGGCCTGCTCGCGCGGCCGTCCAGCTCATCGACCGGCCGGTCCCGGAAAGTGCCCGCCGTGGCGGTCGTCCTCGGCGTTTCGATCGTGGCGGCGGCCGCGTTTCTGCTGGCGCCGCCGATGGGCATCGACCTTGCCGCGCAGGTCGCGCACGCCGACTTCTGGAGTCGTCACGGGGCCGCGGTCATCGACTTCGGGTGGTACGGCGGCACGTCGCCGTACGGGTACAGCCTGCTGACGCCCGCGCTGATGGCCTGGCTCGGTGGTGGTACGGCCGGGGCCGAGGCGTTGGGGGCGCTGGCGGCGACCGTCGCCTCGGTGGTGCTGACGCTGCTGCTCGTGCGTACCGATGCTCGGCGTCCTCTTGTGGCCGGTCTGCTCGGGGCGCTGGGGATTTTCGGCAACATCGTCTCGGGGCGGGTGACCTTCACGGTCGGGCTGGCGTTCGGGTTGGCGGCGTTGCTGGCTCTGACGGATGACCGGCCGTGGGTACGGCGAGGTGGCGGCGTGGCTGCCGGTGTCGTCGCGGCGTGCACGAGTCCGGTGGCGGGCCTGTTCCTGGGGCTGGCCGGGACGGCGTTGCTGCTCTCCGGCGGGCGGCGGCGGGTCGACGGGTTGCTGCTGGCCGTCGCCGCGGGCGTGCCGACGGTGGTGATGGGGGTTCTGTTCGGGACCGGTGGGCCGATGAACACCATCGACTCCGACACCCTGCGGTCGTTCACCGTGAGCGTGCTCGTCGCCGTCCTGGTGCCGCACCGGCCCGTGCGGATCGGAGCGCTGCTCAGTGCCGGTGGGGTGCTTGCGGCCGCCGTGCTGACCACGCCGGTGGGGCTCAATGCCGGGCGGTTGTCGGCGACGTTCGCGCTTGCGACGATCGCCGGCTACGCCGTCGTGCCGGCGCGTCTGCGTGTGCCGGAGGCGTGGCGGCGGCCTGTGCCACGGCTGGCGGTTCTGGCGGCGTTGCTTGCCGGTGTCGCCCTGTGGCAGCACCCGGTGGCGGTCCTGGAGTTGCGCGGGGCGGGGAATCCCACCGCTTCGCCCGGGTACTTCCGGCCGCTGCTCGATGAGCTTGCGCGCCGCGAACCGGCCGGGCGGATCGAGGTGGTGCCGACCGTCAACTACTGGGAGGCGGCGTACGTGCCGGGGGTCGTACCGTTGGCGCGCGGATGGCTCCGGCAGGCCGACACCGACCGCAACCCGGTCTTCTTCGAAGGCCGGCTGACCGCGTCCGGCTACGAACGCTGGCTGCGCGACACCGGTGTCAGCCTGGTCGCGCTCGCCGACGCGCCGGCGGCTTCGGTGGCACGGCAAGAGGCGAAGCTGGTACGGGCGAAGCCGCCGTACCTCCGCAAGGTGTGGCGCGGCGGGCATTGGACCCTCTACGAGGTGCTCGGTAAGCCGTCGGTCGTCGCCGGCGCCCAGCTGGTGTCGTCGACCGATGGCGGCGTGGTCGTCGATGTGGCCGTTCCCGGAGCGGTGCAGGTCCGTGTGCGGTGGTCGCGGTGGCTCGCTCTCGAGGGTCCCGCCGGTTGCCTCGAGCCGGCGGCAGGTGGCTGGACGACGATCCGGGCCGCGGAACCCGGCCGGTACACGGTGACCGGGTCGCTGGTTCCTCGTTCCGCCTGCTGAAGTACCCGAATCCGGGCCAACCGCCGACCGTCCGCAAAGCATCGATGCATTTATCCGAACAGATGCTTGTGAAGATCATCGTCCGCTCGCTATGTTCTCGCCGCCATCTCTAGCTGACGGGGGAACCATGCGAGGTAGGCGAAGCCTGCTTTTCGTTCGCACCACGACTTTTCTACTTTCGGCCGTCCTGGTCGTGACGCTCAACGACACCGTTTCGCTGCCCGAGCCGGCAGCGGCCGCACCGGCCGTTCCGCCGGCGAAGGGCGGCCTTCTGGAACGCCCGGACGAGGCGGCGGCGCTGACCACCGCCCGCGTCGGCGGCGTCCCGGTGAAGATCACGGGGCTGACGACGGAGACGTCCGAGTTCGTCGCCCAGCCGAACGGCACGGTCGAGGCCACTGTGTACGCCGCGCCGGTGCGGGTGCGCCAGGGCGGCCGCTGGGTCCCGGTGGACCTGAACCTGCACCGCAACGCCGACGGCTCCATCGCCGCCGGCGCGCACCCGGAGGGTCTGAAGATCACCGGTGCCCGTACGGCGACCGCCGGAGCGCTCGCCACGGTCGGCTCCGGCGCCGAGCAGGTCTCCATGGGCTGGTCCGGCAAGCTTCCCGAGCCCATGCTCGACGGGCCCCGGGCCACCTACCCGGAGGTGCTCCCCGGGATCGACCTGGCGGTCGAGGCCACCCGGACCGGCTTCGAGCAGTTCGTCATCGTGAAGTCGCGCGAGGCCGTCGCCCGCGTGTCCGAGCTGTCGCTGCCGCTGACCGGCAAGGCGGTGGTCTCGCACACCCGCGACGCGTCCGGCGCGCTGGTTCTCAAGGACAAGTCCGGCCGTACGGTCGCCACCTCGCCGACGCCGCAGATGTGGGACGCGCGGGTGGCCGCCGACGGTGAGACGCCGGCCCGGCGTACCGATGTCAAGACCGCGGTGAAGAAGCGCGCCGCACGGGCCGCATCCGCGGGTCGCAGCGCGACCCCGACCGGGGTCGACGTCACGCTGACGCCCGACCTCGCGTGGATCAACGACCCGGCCACGACGTTCCCGGTCACCATCGACCCGCAGGTCGCGATCGGCACCGTCTTCGACACCTACGTCACCGACGGCGACACCGGCGACCGCGGCGGTGCCAACAACCTGCAGATCGGCCTGCTGAGCGGGGCGAACGGCAAGCGGACCCGCTCCTTCGTGTCGTGGGACACGACGGCGCTGCGCGGCAAGCAGATCACGTCCGCGTCGGTGTCGTTCTACAACTACTACTCGACGACCTGCTCGGCGAACTCGTGGGAGATCTGGTCGACGAACTCGTTCAACAGCGACACCCGCTGGGCGAACCAGCCCGCCTGGCTGACCAAGGAAGCGTCCACGACCGCGACCAAGGGCTTCAGCTCCTCCTGCGCCGACGGCTTCGTCAGCGTCTCCGCGACCTCGTTCTTCCAGCGTGCGGCTACCGCGAACGCGACGCGGGGCTGGATGGGCATCCGGGCGACCAACGAGGCGGCGACCAGCGCGTACAAGCAGTTCCGCTCCCGCAACGCCGCCGACAGCGCGCAGGTGCCGAAGTCGACGGTCACCTACAACTCGTACCCGGTGGTGGGAACACGGTCGACGACGCCGAGCACGGCGTGTGCCACGGGCTCCGGCCGGCCGTACATCGCGTCGAAGACGCCGCAGCTCAAGGCCAAGCTCACCGATCCTGACGGTACGAGCATGACGGCGAACTTCGAATGGTCGACGACCGCGGGTGCCGGCGTCACCTCGGTGACCACCGCCAAGGCGCCTTCCGGTTCCACGTTCGTCACGACGATCCCGGCGAACGCGCTGGCGGAGAACGGCTCGTACCGGTGGCGTGTCAGGGGTAACGACGGCACCGTGGCCTCGCCGTGGTCGGCGTACTGCGAGTTCACCGTGGACACCACCGCTCCCGCAGCGCCGTCGGTGACCTCGACGGACTATCCGGCCGGCCAGTGGTCGGGAGGCGTCGGCTCCGCCGGCAAGTTCACCCTCTCCGCGTCCGGCACGACCGACGTCGCCGCCTACCAGTACGGTCTCGACGTCAACCCGCCGGACCAGTCCGTGAACACCGCGAGCCCCGGCGCCTCCGCCACGGTGACGATCACGCCGAGCACTGCAGGGGCGCACACGCTCTACGTCCGTTCGCGCGACCGCGCGGGCAACCTGTCCAGCGTGAAGGCGTACACCTTCTCCGTCGGCGGTGCGGCGATCACCGCGCCCCGTGACGGTGACCTGTCGGCCGGATTCGTCGCCATCGAAGGCAGCGGCAACAGCACGACGAACGGCGTCACGTACCAATGGCGTCGTGGTGACGTCGATGCCTGGGCGACCATTCCCACGGGCGATGTCACCGTCGCTGCCGGGCAGCAGGCCGTCACCTGGCCGCTGCCCGTGCCGGCCGGCGGCACGGCGCCCAAGCTCAACTGGAACCTCGCCCAGACGGTGAACGCCGCCGAGGCGGGACCCGATCCTCTCGACGGTCCGGTGCAGATTCGCGGCGTCTTCGCCGGTGGTGCGGGCGCTACGTCGACCCCGGTGAAGCTCACGCTCGACCGGAACCGGGCATGGGCGGCCACCGAGGAGGTCGGGGTCGGCTCGGTCAACCTGATCACCGGCAGCCTCTCCGTCGAGGAGCACGACTCCGACGCCGGCGCGGCTCTCGGCCGTACGGCGAACTCGCGCCTCGCTGGCGACGTCGACCCGATGTTCGGTCCCGGATGGGCCTCGAGCATCTCCGTGACCGGTGGCGACAGCGGCTACACGGGTCTGACCGTCACGGGTTCCCTGGTCCAGGTCGGGCTGGACGACGGCGCGACCATGGGCTTCACCAAGAAGACGGCGACGTCCTTCCAGCCCCAGGTCGGCCTGGAGGGAATGCGGTTGTCGTACAACGCCACCAGCGACACGTACACGCTGACCGGCGAACAAGGCATCGCTGTCACGTTCGGACGGTCCGCGACGCAGCCTGCCGGACAGTACGTGCCGACGTCGTCGGCGGCCAGAGGCTCGGACGACAAGGTCACCTACTCCTGGGAGACCGTCACCGTCTCCGGCGCTGCGGTGACCCGGCCGACCCTGGCCCTCAACCCGCCGCCGGCCGGCATCACGTGCACCGCGACGAACCTGGTCCGGGGGTGCCGAGCCACCAGGTTCAGCTACGCGTCGGCCACGACTGCCTCGGGAACGTCCGCCGCTCAGTGGGGCGACTTCGCGGGGCGGCTCAAGGAGGTCACCTTCACCGCATGGGACCCGGATGCCTCTCCGGCCCAGATGAGGACCGTGGTGCTCAAGCGGTACGCGTACGACAACACGGGCCGGCTCCGTTCCGCCTGGGACCCGCGCCTCGACTGGACCGAGTCCGGTGCCGTTCGCCACGCGGCGACCACCTACGCCTACGACGCCGACGGCGTTCTCACCGAGCTGCGCCCCTCCGGTCAGGAAGCCTGGAACCTCGCCTACTCGGCGGTCCCCGGTGACTCCGGCAAGGGCCGGCTGGTCCAGGTCAGCCGGGGGATCGGCGACGATATCGCCCGGACGACGGTCGTCTACGGCGTTCCGGTCGCCGGCGCCGGTGCACCGTACGACCTGTCGCCCGCCCAGACCACCCGCTGGGCCCAGCCGGAGGCTCCGGTCCTCGCGACCGCCGTGTTCCCGGCCACCCAGGTGCCCACCGGCAACCAGGCGAACGGCACCCTGCCGTCGTCGTACGAGCGGGCCTCGATCTCCTACCTGGACGCCAACGGTCGCGAGATCAACGCGGCCGAGCCGGGCGGCTACATCAGCTCGCAGTGGTACGACAAGTGGGGCAACGCCACGCGCACGCTGGACGCGGCCAACCGGCAGCGGGCGCTGGACGACTCAGCGTCCGACGATGCCGACCAGGAGGCCGTTCTCGCCCGGGCACTGTCGAGCCTCGACGTCTACTCCGGCGACGGCAGCCGGGTGACCAGCACTCTCGAGCCCGAGCGGGAGGTCACCCTGCCGGACGGCTCCTCCGTGCGGGGCCGGCCCTACACCGAGTTCGTCTACGACGAGGGCGCACCGGCCGCCGACGAGCCGTTCGACCTGGTCACCACCGAGACGCGGATGGTTCGCGTCTGGGGGAGCGAGGGCTCCTACGACGCCGACAAGCGAGTCACCAGGACCACCTACGACTGGACCCTGCGGGAACCGCTGACCGAGACGGTCGACCCGGGCGGGCTCAACCTGGTGACGCGATACCAGTACGACCCGGTCACGAAGCGGCCGATCGCACAGACGGGGCCGGGCGGTAACGCCTCGGGTGACACCCCGTCCACCCAGCGGACCCTGTACTACCGAGCCGGCTCCGGCTCCGGTAGCAGCGCCTGCGACAACCGTCCGGAGTTCGCCGACCTCGCCTGCCGGGTCGAGCCCGGTGGTCAGGCGGAGTCGGGACCGGCCGTCCCGGTCAAGACCATGACGTACGACATGTTCGGTCTGCTGCGCAAGACCGAGGAGTCGACGTCGGCCGGTGTCCTGCGCACGACAGTCGTCACGTACGACGCCGCGAACCGCCCGGTCCAGAAGAGCGTCACCGCGGCGTCGGGTCTCGGTGAAGCGGTTCCGGCCACCCGCACCGTGTACGACCCGGCGACCGGCCTGATCACTCGTACGCAGAGTCTCGATGCCGGCGGCACCGTGACCGCCGAGATCGTGCAGACCTTCGACGGGCTGGGCCGGACGAAGACGTACAAGGACGCCGAAGGCACCACGTCGACGTTCACCTACGACCTGCTGGACCGTCCGGCCACGACCAGCGATGGGCTCGGCACGCGGACGTACACCTATGACGGCGGGACCGAGAGGCGTGGCCTGCCCACGTCGGTCGCCGACTCGCAGGGCGGCACGTACACCGCCACGTACGACGCGAACAGCGGAATCGCCACCCAGCAGTGGCCCAACGGCGTCACCGTCGAGGTGGAGTCCAACGAGGCCGGCGAGGCGGTGGGCGTCACCTACAGTCAGACCGGCTGTGCCGGCGACGACTGCACCCTGTTCACCGAGGCACTGACGGCATCGGTCCACCACCAGGTGACCACCCGCAGGTCCAGCCTGTCGCAGCAGGAGTTCTCGTACGACGCTGCCGGCCGGCTGACCGGCGTGCAGGACACGGCCGACAGCAACTGCGTGACCCGGAAGTACGGCTACGACGCGGGAACGAACCGCAAGGAGGAGGTCTCGTACGACCCCGCCGAGGACGGCGCCTGCCAGACCGACACCGTCGCGAGCCGGATCACCCGGGGATACGACAAGGCGGACCGGCTGAACACCGCCGGGTACGAGTACGACGCGCTCGGACGGACGCGGATCGTGCCGGCCACGGACTCCGCGGTGCCCGGTGGCGGACAGGCCGAGGTGTCGTACTACAGCACCGACCTGACCCGGAAGATCGTCCAGGACGACCGGCCGTCGGTGTACCAGCTCGACGTCACCGGCAACCGCTACCGCTCGTGGGCCGAGACCCGCGGCACCCTCACCACCACGAAGACCAACCACTACAGCGCCGATGCCGACTCGCCGAGCTGGACCGACGAGGGGAACAACACGGCGACCAGGTCGATCTTCGGTGTCACGGGTCTGGTCGGCAGCCACGGCACCGCAACCGGCGTCACGTCGTTCATCACCAACCTGCACGGTGACGTCGTCGCCACAATGGCGGGGACGAGCCAGGGCCTGTCGGACACCACCGACTACCTCGAGGACGGCCGGCTCCGCAACGCCGCGGACGCCGGGGCTCAGCGGTACGGCTGGCTCGGCGCCGAGCAGCGCGCGAGCGACACGCCCAACGGGCTGACGTTGATGGGTGTCCGCCTCTACAACCCGGCGACCGCCCGGTTCCTCTCCGTCGACCCGGTCCGCGGCGGAAACGCCAACGACTACGACTACTGCTCCGGTGACTCCGTCAACTGCAGTGACGTCTCGGGCGCGCTGAGCTGCAAGCAGACGAAGAAGTCGGTGTCGCTGAACTGGCGAGGATGGAAGTACGATCTCAGGCGCCGGTGCTCGTTCGCCAACTGGGAGGTCCGGTTCATGATGGCGTACGGCGTGCTGAGCGCCTCCATGTGGGGAATCTTCGCGGCTCTCACGTCACCGCTGGTCGTCACCGGGGTCGGCCTCCTCGTTCCCGCGGCGCTGGCAGCAGTCGGCGCCATCATCGGCGCGGTCGTGTGGTTCGCGGACAAGATCTATGAGGATTCCTGCTCGCGGCGTAAGGGCTTCTGGACCCAGTCGCGTGTCTGGAAGAACCGCGGCTGGTTCAAGCGGGCGCACTGGAGCGTAAGAATGGGATGCAACTGATGACGTCGGAGCCCTCTGGGCAGCACCGGAACTCCGTCGACGTGCGGATCAGCCTGACGGACCTGGCCGCCGTGCAGTGGCCGGCCCGGCCGCTGGTCGGCGGCGGTGAGCCCGCGCCGGTTGAGGTGCCGTTGCCTCGGCTGGCATGGACGCGGGCGACGACGGTGCGGGTGCCGGTCGGGACAGGCGTCGCCGAACGGATCGCCACCGTCACGCGGCTGCAGAAGCTGTACGAATACGTCGTCATTCCGGTGATCGCGCTGCTGTTCGTCCTGGCGCTGCTGTTCCTGGTGCTGGACTGGTCGGACACGGTGTCCAACGGACGGACCGTCGGCGGGGTCCTCGGACTCGCAGCCTTCGTCCTGGTCCTGCTGGGTTACGGGCCGCGCGTCGTGGCGGCCGTGCGGAAGGCGCCTCGCGTCGCCGGGGGTGAGCTGCTGCTTCCCTCCGCCCACGAGGATGTCGCTCGTGAGGCGGTCGCCCTGAACCCGTCAGGCATCGTGCACGTTCACAGCATCTGACGACGCACCGCCGGCGCGTTTCCTAGGGAACGCGCCGGCGGTGTACTGCTCTTCAGGTTCTGGTTTCCTGAGCGACCGCCGCGCGAACCGCGGGGGCGATCTCGTTGGCCCATCGCCCCAGCGTCCCGCTGTCCGGCGTGCCGCCGCCGGGGGAGAACAGCATGAAGCCGGCGGCCCCATGCTCCAGCACCGCGCCGGTCAACTCCTCCACCCACACGGCCGCCGGTCCGCCGATCCAGCGCCCGTCGGCATTGCGCGCCGCCGGCAACGCCCGGTCGGTGATGCGGCCGGGAAGGTGGTAGATCGTACGAATGTCCCGCGGGTCGCGCCCCGCGGACGCCGCCGCCTCGTCGATGATCGGGCGGGACTCGCGGTAGCGGGTGCTGAGCCAGTCCGCCGCGTGCCCGGGGATCCAGCCGTCGGCCACGCGCCCGGTCGCCGCGAGTGACTTGGCCCCGACGGAGCCGGTCCAGACCGGGGGCGGCGGCACCGGTGCCGGTTCGAGCTCGTGCACCCGGTAGTGCTTGCCTCCGAAGGTGACCGGTGAGCCACCGCCGCAGAGCTTCCTGATGAGGGTGATCGCCTCCTCGAACGCCTCGACAGCGGCGCCGGGTGACAGTCCCGGTACGCCCATGTCAGCGATGCGGTCCCACAGGCCGCCGGCGCCCATTCCCAGCACCACGCGCCCGTCCGTGAGCGCGGACAGCGTGCTCACCGTGCGGGCCAGCATCGCGGGCGGACGGGTCGGCAGATTGGTGACGTTGGCGAAGCCGGCGATCCGCGGGTCCGGCCGAGCACGAGCCCGATCGCGGCGTAGGCGTCCAGCCGCCCTGGTCGACCGAACCGAGCGCAACGGCCTGGTCCGCCGGGAGCCCGACCTGCGCGACACCCGCGGCGTTCGGGTCGCCCTGACGCCGCGCGGGAGCGTGGTGGCCCGGAAGTTCTACGACGAGACCTGCCGGCGCATCGAGACGCTGGCCGTGGGGCTGAGCGACGCCGAGCGGGAGATGCTGGCGTCGCTGCTCGGCCGGGTCGTGCTCGACAACGAGGTGCCCGTCGTCTTCCTCGAGTCCGACTGACGGCAATCTCACAGCCAGCTCCCAGCCGGTTCCTCCTTTCCCGACAGCCGCGACATATGGCAGGTTTGTGGCAGGGTCAGGCAGGGGGGACTGAACATGGCAGGTGGTCGGGTAGGGCGGACTCTCATCCTGGCCGCCTCGCTTGCTGCCGGTTCGCTCGTCGCGCCCGCTTCCGCCCGTGCCGCCATCCCGTACGCGCCGTGCCAGCCCGACGGTGTCTCGGCGACCGACCAGGCCATCGCCGAACGCGTGCGGCCCGCGATGAACGGCCCGCGGCTCGGCCGGTCCGTCGACGGCTATCACATCTCGTGCGCCCGGGCCATCGTCGGCAACGTCCGGGCTCGCGGGCTGAACCAGCGGGCGGCCGTCATCGCCGTCACCGCCGCCATCGCCGAGAGCACGCTGCACAACTACACCGTCGCCACCGACCACGACAGTCTGGGGCTCTTCCAGCAGCGGCCGTCGCAGGGCTGGGGCCGGCCCGGCGAGCTCGTGGACCCGCGCTTCGCCACGCTCGCCTTCCTCAACGCCATGATCCGCAAGCATCCCGGTAACGGCTGGCTCGCCGGCGACATCGGACAGATCTGCCAGCGGGTGCAGGGGTCGGCCTTCCCCCTGGCGTACGCGCCGGAAGCGCACGACGCGCAGCTGATCGTGGCGGAGCTGTGGACGCAGAAGGCGACGGCGGAGCAGGCGCCGGCGAAGAAGAAGCCCACCGGGCCGTTCCAGCGTCAGCTGATGGCGGCCGCGACCGGGTTGGCCGCCACCGACGCGCGGCACGACCTGTCGATGGCCGACTGGAACGGTGACCGCCGCCCCGATCTGGTCGTGGTGCAGCGCTCCGGCACGGCGACCGGCCGCACCGAGCTGTACATCCTGGACGCCACCTCGACCCTGCCGAACGGCGCGGCGAGCTTCCAGCATCTGCTGCTGCACACCGGCACCCTCCTCGGCCCCACGGACGAGCACACCGTCTTCTCGATGGCGGACTGGAACGGCGACGGGCGCCTCGACCTGGTGGCGGTGCAGCGTGCCGGGACGGCCAGCGGCCGCACGGAGGTACGCGTGCTCGACGGCGCCGCGGGGTTCCAGCGTTACCTGCTGGAGGCCGCGACCCTGCTGGGCCCGACGGACGACCGCCATACCTTCGCCCTGGCCGACTGGAACGGCGACGGACGGCTGGATCTGGTGGTGGCGCAGCAGGCGGGCACCGCGAGCCGCAAGGCCGAGGTCCGGGTGCTGGACGGCGCATCGAGCTTCGGGCTGCAGCTCAGCGAGATCGTCACCGCGCTGGGCGTGACGGACGCCCGGCAGGACCTGGCCTTCGCGGACTGGAACGGTGACGGCCGGCTGGACCTGGTGGCCGTGCGCAAGTCCGGCACGGCGAGTCGCAAGACCGAGATCCGGGTCCTGAACGGGGGATCGCTCTTCCAGCGCAACGTGGTGCAGGCCCGGACCGCGCTCGGCGCCACCGACGACCGGTACGACACGGAGGTCGCCGACTGGAACGGTGACGGGCGGCTGGACCTGGTGGCGGTGCAGAAGGCGGGCGCGCCGAGCGGCCGTACCGAAGCCCGGGTGTTCGCCGGATAGCTTTCGCGGAGGATCCATGGCCGGGACGTCGCATCCGCTCTTCGCGCGGGTCTACGAACGGCTCAGTGTGGCCATGGACCGCGCCGGGGTCGCCGAGCACCGGCGCGCCCTCGTCGCCGGGCTGCGCGGCCGGGTCGTCGAGGTCGGGTGCGGCAACGGCCGCATGTTCGCGCACTACCCGCCGGAGGTCACCGAGGTGGTGGCGGTCGAGCCGGAACCCCGGTTGCGCGCGGCCGCGGAGGTCGCCGCCGGCTCCGCGCCGGTGCCGGTACGGGTGATCGACGGCGTTGCCGAGGCGCTGCCGCTGGGCGACGAGGAGTTCGACGCCGCCGTGGTGTCGCTGGTGCTGTGCTCCGTGCACGATCAGGCCGCCGCCCTCGCGGAGGCGGCCCGGGTGCTGCGGCCCGGTGGAAGCCTGCGGTTCTTCGAACACGTCGTCGCGGAACGGCCCGGTGCGCTGCGTCGCGTGCAGCGCCTGGTGGACGCCACGATCTGGCCGCGGCTGTTCGGCGGCTGCCACTCCGGCCGCGACACCCTCGCGGCGATCGCCGCGGCCGGGTTCACCGTCGACGACGTGCACCGTTTCCGGTTCCCGCCCTCCGGTCCGGGAAGTCCCAGCTCGCATCATGTACGGGGAAGCGCCACGCTCGCCGGCCGTGCGCCGACCAGCCACGAGCGGATGACCGGCCAACCGTGGGACGCCTCGTACGCGGACGGCCCCGCCCCCTGGGACGTCGGCCGGCCGCAGCGGGAGGTGGTCCGGCTGGCGGACGAGGGCCGCTTCGCCGGAACCGTCCTCGACGCCGGCTGCGGAACCGGCGAGAACGCCCTGTACGTGGCCGCGCGGGGCCTGCCCGTTCTGGGCGTCGACGTGGCCGAGTCGGCGCTCGCCATGGCCCGGCGCAAGGCCGAGGAACGCGGGATCGCGGCCGAGTTCGCGGTGGCCGACGCGTTGCACCTCGAGCGGCTGGGACGCACCTTCGGGACGGTCCTGGACTGCGGGCTGTTCCACACCTTCGACGGCGACGAGCGACTCCGCTACGTCGCCGGCCTCGCCGCGGTGACCGAAGCCGGCGGCACGCTGCACCTGGTGTGCTTCAGCGACGAGGGTCCCGCCACCGGCCCGCACCCCGTCAGCCGTGAGGACCTGCGGGCGGCGTTCACCGCCGGGCGCGGGTGGCGGATCACCTCCCTCGAGCCCGGCCGGGTCGAGACCCGGTTCCACGACGACGGCGCGCCGGCCTGGATCGCGACGATCGCCCGCGTTTGACGTCTCCCTCGTGGACGGCGGGAGAACCGTGGGAACGACGGACGCGGGAAAGGCGTCTCAGGCGGCATGACGACCACACGGTGGCTCCTCCCGGCGGCGGTGACGATCATGGCAATCACGGGATGCGGCGGGCAGGGCGGGGACGCGGCCCGACCTTCTGACTCCTCCGGGCTCTGGGACCGGACGTTCGTCTCGGCGGACGACGCCGGCAGGCAGCTCGTCCCGGGGACCCGCGTACGGCTGACCTTCACACCGGGAACCGTGGCGGCCGAGGCCGGCTGCAACCATCTCACCGGCAGGCTCGCCGTCGAGGGTGACCGTCTCGTCGTCACCGACGTCGGCGGCACGATGATGGCGTGCTCGCCGGAGCGGATGAACCAGGACACCTGGCTGACCACCTTCCTGCAGCAGCGCCCCCGCTGGGAACTGGACGCCGACACCCTCGTGCTGACCACCGGCGACGACCGGCTGCGGCTCGTCGACGTACGCTCCGCAGAGCCGGACCGGCCGCTCGCCGGCACCCGCTGGTCGCTGGAGTCCCTGGTCGAGGGCGAGTCAGCGTCGTCCGTCCCGCGGGGCGCCGACGTGCGGCTGACCTTCGGCGACGGCCGGGTGGAAGGCTCGACGACCTGCACCGACTTCGACGGTGCGGCGTCCGTGGGGCAGGGCACGATCTCCGTCTCCCGCCTCACCACGCGCGCGCGGAAGTGCGCTGCGGAGCTCGAAGCACTGGACGAGAAGGTCCGTGGGCGGCTCAGCGGGGAGATCTCGTTCCGCATCAGGGGCGACAAGCTGGCCCTCACCCGCGCGGACGGCCGCGGAATGGAGCTGCGCGCCGCGCCCTGAACGCCGCGAGGACCGGTGGCGCCCTGACGCGCCACCGGTCGACCGCGTCAGGACGTCACCAGAGAACACCCGGCTGCGGGATCTCGGAGCCGACGGCGAAGAGGTCGTGCCACTTCCAGCCGGTGCCGAGGAAGGTGCTTCCGGTGGAGCGGGCCACGTAGACATCGGCGGCGGATCCGCGGGTGAAGGTCGCGATATCGGTACGCCCGTCGCCGGTGAAGTCGCCGGTGCCCGGGATCTCGGAGCCGACCGCGAAGAGGTTGTGCCACTTGACGCCCGTACCGACGAACTTCGACCCGGTGGAGAGCGCGACGTAGACGTCCGCCGCCGAGCCGCGCGTGAAGGTCACGATGTCGTCGCGCCCGTCGTTGTTGAAGTCGCCCACGGACGGCAGCTCGGTGCCCACCGCGAAGAGGTCGTGCCACTTCCAGCCCGTACCGGAGAAGGAGTATCCGGTGGAGAGGGCGACGTAGACGTCGGCGGCCGAGCCGCGGGTGAAGGTGGCGATGTCGTCGCGGCCGTCGCCGTTGAAGTCACCGACGGCAGGGATCTCGGTGCCGGCGGCGAAGTAGTTGTGCCATTTGACGCCGGTTCCGACGAACTTCGACCCGGTGGAGAGGGCGACGTAGACGTCGGCCGTCGAGCCGCGGGTGAAGGTGGCGATGTCGTCGCGGCCGTCGCCGTTGAAGTCACCGACGGCAGGGATCTCGGTGCCGGCGGCGAAATAGTCATGCCATTTGACGCCGGTTCCGACGAACTTCGACCCGGTGGAGAGGGCGACGTAGACGTCGGCGGCCGAGCCGCGGGTGAAGGTGGCGATGTCGTCGCGGCCGTCGCCGTTGAAATCGCCGACCAGCGGTGTCTCGGTGCCGGCGGCGAAATAGTCATGCCATTTCCACCCGGTGCCCGAGAACCCGGAGCCGGTGGAGAGCGCGACGTACACGTCGGCGGCCGAACCGCGGGTGAAGGTCACGATGTCATCGCGCCCGTCCCCGTTGAAATCCCCGGCGACCCCGCTGAAACCGCCGCCGACCGGTGGCGCCGCCGACGCCCCGGCACCGGGAATCTGGACGATCAAGGTGACGGCGGCGATCGCCGACAGGGTGACAAGACGCGTGACCGAAAACATGGTGCTCCCCGTTTCTGTCTGAAGATTGGCCGGACAGTCGACTGTGAATTCGGCATAAAACTAACCCGGTCCTGAGCGTTCGTGACCTTTCAGTCCGGTAGCTGTCTGATCCCCATAAAAGCCACATGCCGGGCGGGTCAGGGGTACGCTTCCGCATCCGTTGAACGCCACCGGCCCGGCATACGTGTGACAAGCACGGCGACGGCTGTATCCGGTACGCATGCGTACGGATCGATCGATATGCTGTGCTGTCGCGGCGACGGGGAGGCGAAGTGGCAGACGGTATCCAGATAGACACCGAACAGGTGGGCGAGTTCGCGCAGGGCATGCGCACAGAGGCGGACAAAGGCTTCGCATTGGCGGCCGACCGCGGCGCCGACCTGCACAGCCACGGCGTGGTCTTCGGCGCCGGCATCCCGGGCGACACGGTGCTGGACGCCAAGAAGCGCTACGCGGAGGCGCTGGCGCACACGGAGGCCAACCTCCGCGCGTACAAGCAGGCCGCCATGGCTCTGGCCACCGCGGCCGAAGAGATCGCGAAGGACTTCGCCCGCGCCGACATGTCGTCCGAGGCCGCGCAGCGCCGGGTCCAGGAGATCATGAACCACGCGATCGAGGAGGCCGCCACGGCCATGGACGGAGGGCAGGCATAGTGCCGGGCACGAACTGGGATGCCTACAACCTGCCGTCCATCTGGACGATGCTGCAGCCGGAGAACGCCTGCAACGGAGCGGACCGCGTCCTGTCATGGGACTCGCTCGCGCAGGAGGTCCGGGCGCAGCACCGCCGCCTCGAGCGGGCGGCGGAGGACCTCGCGGCCGTGTGGTCCCCGGACAAGAACGCCTCCGCCGAGGTCTTCCTGCGGTATGTCAAAGGCCTCGCCGCCTCCATGAACGACACTCTGGTTCGGGCCGAGAACACCCGCGCGGGACTGCGCGGCGTCATCGAGGCGATCGCGGAAGCGCGGCAGGCGATCGCCCCCATGGTCGAGGAGCGAGAGGGCGTCGCCGACGACTGGATCCCGCGATGGGCGGACCACGCCGAGGACGAGTACGACGACAAGGCCCGCCAGGCGATGCGCACAGCCGAAGCCGCCATCGCCGACCACAGCACCCAGATCCAGCCGCCGTCCTTGTTCCAGCTGCGGGCGCACTTCGATGAACCGGGCACGGAGATCCGTGCCGATGAAACGGGCACCCACGGGTCCGGGACGAGCTCGAGCGGGTTCGGTGGTTCAGCCAGCGGCGGATCCGGCATCGACGACGTTCGGGCGACGCCCGTCGCCGTGCCGGTGCCTCACCATCCTCCGCCGGCCGTAAGCCCAGACCTGAACAGCGGTGGGACGGATCCCGGCGCATCAGTGGGCAGCGGTCCAGGGCTCGCGGGTGTTCTGCCGACGGCTCCGTCCGCCGTCGGAGCGCCCGGCGGCGGCGTGATCACTCCGCCGACGGTGCCGACGGCCGGTGTGCCCGGCGGCGGCGCTCTGCCGGGTGCCGTGATCGGTGCAGGCGGCCTTCTCGGCCTGGGGACCGGTGTCGGCGCGGGAGGAACCGCTGGAGGCTTCGGCATGATGCCGGCCGTACCGGGCGGGAAGTCGGTGTCGACCGGACGGCAGGCCGTTCCGGTGCGCACCGCTATGCCGTCCGGCACGGTGATCGGAGCAAACGGAAGCGGTGCCAAGGGTGGCGTAGGCGCCAGGAATGCGGCGGGTCGGCAGTCCCTCGCCGGCACCACGCCCACCGCTCGCGGCCGACGGGACGAAACCGAGGGCGTGTCGCTGGAGGGCAAGGCCGATCAGGCCTGGGACGTTCTCGACGGCGTCGCACCGGTCATCGAACCGGACACCCGGCCCGCACGCCATGATCCGGGTCCCGGCGTGATCGGTATGCCTCGGTGACTGTGATCGCTCGTTGCGCACGTGTCGCGCTGGCGGGTGCGGCGGTGTCGGCTCTCATCGGGTCGACAGCCGCGCCCGCTGCCGCAGATTCGGTTCGGGACCGGCAGTGGCACCTTGTTGCGTTGAAGGCGGCCGAGGCGCACGAGATCACCCGTGGTGATGGAGTCACCGTTGCCCTGATGGACAGTGGCGTGGACGCTGATCACCCCGACCTGGCCGACGCTGTCCTCCGTGGTACGGATGTCCTGGACTCGGGCGACGACGGTCGCAGTGACGTCAACGGCCACGGCACCGCGATGGCCGGCGTCATCGCGGGCCGCGGCCATGGCCGCGGTCATCAGAACGGCATTCTCGGCATCGCGCCGGGCGCGAAGATCCTTCCGGTGCGCATCACGGGAGACGCCCAAGCCAGTGGCACGGAGGTCGCGGACGCCCTGGCCTTCGCCCGCGCCCACGGGGCGCGAGTTGCCAATATGTCGTTCGGCGGTGCCGATGACTCCACGGTTCATGATGCGATCAAGGCAGCTCTTGCCGATGACATGGTGCTCGTCGCGAGTTCCGGTAACCGCGACGAGGCAGGCGGGCAGTATCCCGGCCGCTATCCAGAAGTGCTGACGGTCGGCGCGGTCGATCGCGCCGGGAAGATCGCGGACTTGTCCGTCACCGGTCCGCAGGTCGATCTCGTCGCCCCGGGCGTCGACATAGCGACTACGGGGATCACGGATTCCGGTTACTACCAAAGTAGTGGCACGAGCCACGCAGCCGCGGTCGTGAGTGGGGCGGCTGCGTTGGTCCGGGCGAAGTTTCCTGATCTCAGTGCGGCCGAGGTGGTGCACCGGCTGACCGCCACCGCCACGGACGCCGGGGCGCCGGGCCGGGACGACACTTACGGGTACGGGCGGCTCAACCTTGTCAAGGCGCTCACCGCCGACGTGCCTCCGCTCGCGGACGCACCCGCCTCGGCTCGTGCGGACGCCCCCGTGGGGGTGGCGCCGCGCAAGCCTGTGAAGCGGGTGAGTCCGCTGGTGTTCGCCGGCGGTGCCGCCGTTGTCGTGCTGCTGATCGGCGGCCTCCTCGTGGGGCTCATGCTGCGGCGGCGGCGTTAGTCCACGGCCACGTTGTCGAAGGCCGCTGCTGTGTTGAAGACGCGGACACCGGTCGTCCCTGTCGTGAAGGTCGTGTCGGTCACGGTGAGGCGCGGTGTCGTCATGTCGTCGGCGTACACCTTGATGGTGGATCCGGTGGCCTGCACCCGGAGGTGGTAGCGGGTTCCCCGGGCGACCGGCATCGGGGCCGAGGCCAGCTGGCGCCAGTTGTAGTCCGCCTTGCCGAGGATGATGCGGCCCGAGGTGGTCAGGCCCGCGTAGTAGCCGCGGTAGCTGTCCGTGCCCACCGCCGGCTGCGTGGCCCGGAAGACCACGCCGGCGTCACCGGTGCCCGACTCGATCGTGACGTCCGCGTCGTAGGTGACGTTCGCGAAGTTGGTGTCCTGCAGGGCTTTGCCGCCCGCGGACGCCGTGGCGCGGTACGTGCCGTCGGCTGCGGACCAGGTGGAGCCGTACGTCCGCCAACCGACCGCGTCGTTGTCGGCGAAGTTGTCCCTGACCTTCATGGAGACCGGCTGGATCGTGCCGTCCGCGCGGAAGCTCATGCGGTCGTAGGCGAGCTGGCGGTGGTTGGCGTCCGTCTCGCTCAGGGGGCGACGGTGGTAGACGATGTACCAGATGTCGGTGCCGGGCACGTTGATGACCGAGTTGTGGCCCGAGCCCTTCGCCACCTCGGGGTCCTGGGTCAGGATCTTCGTCGGTGCGCTGAAGGGGCCGGTGGGGGAGTCCGCCGTGGCGTACGAGACCGAGTAGTCCGGGCCGCCCCAGTAGCCTTCGGACCACATGAGGTAGTACGTACCGTTGCGTTTGAAGACCTGGGGGCCCTCGGTGTAGTTGGCCGGGGTGATCTCCTTGAAGGTGCTGCCGTCCGGGAAGCGGCCCAGGCTGGTCATGTCGCTGTTCAGCTTGGCGACGTTGGCGTGGCGCCAGCCTCCGTAGTACAGGTACGCCTGGCCGTCGTCGTCGATGAAGACGTCCTGGTCGATGGGCTGGGCGCCGTTGACGAAACGGTCCACGAGCGGGGCGCCGATGGCATCGCGGTACGGGCCCTCGGGGCGGTCGGCCACCGCGACGCCGATGCCGCCGAGCTCCGCGTCGCTCTGGATGTCGTTGGCTCCGAAGTAGAGGTAGTAGCGGCCGTTGCGCTGCACCGGGGCGGGTGCCCAGACCGCGCGATGGGCCCAGGTGACGTCGGTGGTCGTGAGGACGTTCGGGTGCCTGGTCCAGTGGATGAGGTCCGGCGAGCTGAACGCGTCCAGGTAGGTCTGTTCGTCGTACGGGCGTGACGAGGTGGGGTAGACCCAGTACTCCCCCTCGTAGACGGCGACGTCGGGGTCGGCGTACCAGCCGGCGACGAACGGGTTGCCGGCCTCGGCGGTGGAGTAGTCGGGCACCATCGGCGTGCCGGCGGCCAGGACGGCGGCGAGCATCGCGGGGAGAACGCTCATCATGGGACGCATTCGCTCATTTATGAACGTCGATTGTCAAGACCGGCCGTCCTATGCTCGGACGCATGGTTCGACGTTCGGTAACGCTGCTCTCCGTCCTTGTGCTGCTGACCGCCGGCCTCGCGCTGCCCGCCCGGGCGCAGGACCCGGTCGGCGCGCTCCTGGCGCGCATGTCGCTCGCCGAGAAGGTCGGCCAGATGTTCGTCTCCTACGTGTACGGTCGCAGCGCCGCGACTGCGTCGCCGGCCAACACCAGCCTCTACGGCGTGGCGACCCCCGCCGAGGTCGTCGCGAAGTACCACCTCGGTGGCGTCATCTACTTCACGTGGAGCGACAACCTCGCCGAGCCGGGGCAGATCGCCGAGCTGTCCAACGGGCTGCAGCGGGCCGCCGTCGCCGACTCGGGCGTCCCGCTGCAGATCAGCACCGACCAGGAGGGCGGGGTCGTCAACCGGATCGGGGCCCCGCTCGCCGTGTCGCCCGGCAACATGGCGATCGGTGCCACGTTCCGGCCGCGGGAGGCGCGGCGGGCGGCGCGGGTCAGCGGCACCGAGCTGCGGGCGCTCGGCATCAACGTGGTGGATGCGCCGGTCGTGGACGTGAACACCAATCCGCGCAACGCCGCCGACGGGCCGCGGGCCTTCGGTGACCGTACGGGTCAGGTGTCGGTCTTCGGCGCCGAAGCCGTCGCCGGGTACCGGGCCGCCGGGATCGGGGTGCAGGCCAAACACTTCCCTGGCCTGGGCGACACGACGGTCAACACCGACAACGGCGTGGCCGTCACCGACGAGACGCGGGAGCAGATCCTTGCCGCGCACGTGCCGCCGTTCCGGGCGGCGATCGCGGCCGGCGCGCAGAGCGTCATGGCCGCGCACATCGTCGCGCCGGCGCTGGACCCGAGCGGGCGGCCCGCCAGCCTCTCCCGGCCTATCGTCACCGGGCTGCTGCGCGAGCAGCTGCATTTCGACGGGGTCGTCGTCACCGATGCGCTGGACGCCGCCGCCCTCAACGACATCCCCGCCGAGCGGATCGTGCTCGACGCCGTCGACGCCGGCGTCGACCAGCTGCTCATGCCGAAGGACGTGCCCGGTGCCATCCGGACCGTGCTGGACGCGGTCGCCGCCGGTACGGTCAGCGAGGAGCGGATCGACCGGTCGGTGCGGCGGATCCTGCGGATGAAGCGGGGGCTGGGGCTGTTCGACGACCCGTACGTGCCCGCGCCCGTCGTCGGGACTCCCGAGCACCTCGACGTCATGGCGCAGATCGCCGCCGGTTCGATCACCCGGCTGCGCGACACCGCCCTGCCGCTGGAGGCCGGCCGCAACGTGCTGGTCACCGGATGGGGTGTGGGTACCACCACCAACCTGACCAACGCCCTCACCGCGCGAGGGATCACGGCGACCCGGCTGTACACCGGCTCGCCGAACGCCGACGTCATAGCCCAGGCCGTCGCCGCCGCCCGCGCCGCCGACGTGACCGTGGTGACCACGTACAACGCGTGGAGCGACGGCAACCAGCGGAACCTCGTGTCGGCGCTGCTGGCCACCGGCAAACCGATCGTCGTGGCGGCCGTGGGCGGGCCGTACGACATCGCGTACCTCCCGGAGGCGCAGACGTATCTGGCCGCGTACGGATATCAGATGCCGTCGGTGGTCGCCCTGGCCGACGTCCTCACCGGCCGGCAGGCGGCCCGGGGCCGCCTGCCGGTCACGATCCACAGCGCCGACGGACGCGAAGTGCTTTTCCGGTACGGAACGGGTAGGGGGTGATCACCAAGTCCGATCGAAGGGAGACCCCGATGAGTGTCGCGGCAGACCCGGCCACCGTCGACCAGTGCCTGCGCGCGGGCGCCGGCTTCTCGCAGGGCGACCGTGAGTGGATCGCGGAGCAGTTCGTCACGCTGGACGCCCGGCTGGCGGCCTTCCCCGCGGAGACCACCGAGCTCGAGGTCTCGGTCAAGGACCGGGAGGCCCGCGGCCAGAAGGTCACGCTGGAGTGCTGGATCGCCGGCCGCGAGAAGATCGTCACCACGTCGTCCGAGGAGGACCTGCACGCCGCCCTCCACGACGTCCGCGACGACCTGCGCCGGCGCCTGAACGACCAGAAGACCAAGCAGGAGCCGCGGCACAACCGGCACCTGCGCGCCGGGCTGACCGACCTACCGCAGGACGCGGAACCACAGGTCTGACGAGTGCGGCACCTCCGCGGAGCGGATGCGTTCCAGCTTCACGGAGGTGCCGTCCGCCCGGTCGTAGAGCCGGGTGCCGGCCCCGAGCATGATCGGGGCGACACACACCAGGATCTCGTCGAGCAGGCCGGCCGCCAGGCACTGCCGGGCCACCTCGGCGCCGAGCACGTTGACGTACAGGTCGCCGGCGGCCTCCTTGGCCAGCGCGACCGCGGTCGCCAGGTCGCCGGCGAAGGTCACGCCGGGCCACGGTACGGACGGCCGATGGTGGGTGAGCACCACCTGCGGACCCGACCACGCCCCACCGAACGCCTCACCCTCCGCGGGAGTGTCCCGGTAAGGGTCGTCGCCGCGGAACGTGCGGTTCCCCGCGAGGATCGCCCCGATCCGGGGCACCAGCTCGTCGATCAGCGGATCCGGACCGAGGTACGGCGTCATCCACGCCATGTCGCCGCCCGGGCCCGCGATGAACCCGTCGAGCGACATGGTGGCCGAGTACAGCAGCTGTGCCATACCCGAAGATTAGGGGCATGATCGACCCACGCGTCTCCGTACGCCTCGCCCGCCCCAGCCGCGACCTCGCCGCCGCCGCCCGGTTCTACACCGACGGCCTGGGATTGTCGGTGCTCTGGCAGGGGACCGGCGCCCACGACATCGTGATGCTCGGCTGGCCGCAGGCGTCCTGGCACCTGGAGCTGGTCGGCGGCGCCGGGGTGCCCGAGCCCGCTCCCACCGAGGAGGACCTGCTCGTCCTCTACCTGGACGGGCCGGTCGACCTGCAGCTGGTCCGGCGCCTGGAAGAGGCCGGCGGCCATCGGGTGGAGCAGGGCGAGTACTGGGACCGCTGGGGTGTCACGGTGGTCGATCCCGACGGCTACCGCCTGGTGCTGTCGGAACGGGCGTGGTCCAACCAGTAACCTCGGACGGCGTGCCCAGGACCTTGCGGATCACCACCCGGAACGCCACCTTCCAGCAGTGGCAGGCGCTGCTCGTCAACCGTACGAAACGGCAGCGGGCGGGGGAGTTCCTCGTGCAGGGCGTACGCCCGATCTCGCTGGCCGTCGAGCACGGGTGGGAGATCCGGGCGCTGCTCACCGCCGAAGGCCCCGGGTTGTCGCGGTGGGCCCACGACCTGCTCGACACGGCCGGGGCGCCGCGGGCGGTGCTCTCGGCCGAGCTGATGCGCGAGCTGGGCGGCAAGGACGAGGAGGCGCCCGAGCTGCTGGCCGTCGTCGGGCTGCCCGCCGACGACCTGGCCCGGGTGCCCGTACGCCCGGACCTGCTGGTCGTGGTCTTCGACCGGCCCACGACCCCCGGGAACGTCGGGACGCTGGTGCGCTCGGCGGACGCGTTCGGCGCGGCGGGTGTGGTCGTCACCGGGCATGCCGCCGACCCGTACGACCCCCGGGCCGTGCGGGCGTCCACCGGCTCGCTGTTCGCGCTGCCCGTGGTGCGGGTGCCGAGCCATCGGGAGGTGCTCGAGTGGGTGGGTGCTCTGGGCGTACCCGTGCAGGTCGTCGGCACCGACGAGCGCGGGCCGGTCGACATCGCCGAGCACGACCTGACCGGGCCGACCGTGCTCGCGGTCGGCAACGAGACCCATGGCCTGAGCGCCGCCTGGCGCGACGCCTGCGACCGGATGGTACGGATCCCCATCACCGGAGCCGCCAGCTCGCTGAACGCCGCGTCGGCGGCCACCGTGGCGTTGTACGAGGCGGCCCGGCAAAGGCGATCCAGCTGACACTTGCTCAGGGTCCGGGGTGCTGCACCCGAAAAGCATCCCGTGCGTATCTCAGATGTCAGCGTCGGCAAGCGGCTCGGCGCGTCCTTTCTCGTGCTGGTTCTCCTGATCGTGGTCGCCGCGGCCGCCGGCTGGTGGGGCATGCGCCAGCAGAGCGAATCGCAGCACCGCGTGGCGGTCCTCGAGAAGCTGCGGAGCCAGATCCAGGACGTCGAGTACTACGCCGCGGACGTGTCGGGGTGGCAGTCGCTGTGGGTGAACGACGTCGCCGCGTACGGCTTCGAGTACCTGAGCGGCGCCGACGAGTTCAACCGCCAGGGCCTGCTGGATTCCAAGGACTCGGTGTACAAGCTGCTGGCGAAGATCGACACCAGGAACCTCACCGACGGCGAGCGGGCCACGTTCGCCAAGCTGAAGCCGGCCTGGGACGACTTCTTCGCCTGGGACGACCGGATGCTCAAGTGGCTGGAGGCCGACGACAGCCAGGCCACCCTGCGCAAGGTGATGGACAGCATCAACGACGGCGACGCCGCCGACTCGTGGGGTGTGGTGCTCGACGTCACCAGTGAGCTGTACAAGTCGGTCCTCGCGCGTGCCGAGAAGTTGAGTGCCCAGGCGGCGGACGTGCGTGCGACCAGCGAGCGGGTGCTCTACGGCACGCTCGGGCTCGCCCTGATCCTGGCGGGTCTGCTGGCCGTCTGGGCGACCCGGTCGGTGGTGGGCCCGCTCGCCGTCGTGGTCGCCGCGCTGCGCCGGCTGGCCGGGCGTGACCTCACCGTCCGTACCGACCTGAGGCGCGGCGATGAGCTGGGGAAGCTCGGCGAGGCGCTGAACACCACCGCGGCGTCGCTGCGGGACACCGTTGCCTCGATCGCCGGGCACGCCGGCACGATCGCCACCGCGTCCGGTGACCTGTCGCGGATCTCCGCCCGGGTCGCCGACTCCAGCGAGCACGTCGACAACCAGGCGGCCGCGGTCGCCCGGGCGGCCGGCGACGTCTCCGGCAACGTCCGGACCCTGGAGGCGGGCAGCCGGGAGATGGGCTCCGCCATCGACGAGATCAGCCGCAACGCCGGCGAGGCGGCCCGGGTCGCCGCGGAGGCGGTCACCGTGGTCGAGCGCACCAACGTCAGCGTGGGCAAGCTGGGCGTGTCCTCCGCCGAGATCAGCGCCGTGGTGGGTCTGATCACGTCGATCGCCGAGCAGACCAACCTGCTCGCGCTCAACGCGACCATCGAGGCGGCCCGCGCCGGGGAGATGGGCAAGGGCTTCGCGGTGGTCGCCGGTGAGGTCAAGGACCTGGCCCAGGAGACGGCGAAGGCCACCGAGACGATCGGCCGCCTGGTGCAGACGATCCAGTCCGACACCGGCGACGCGGTCACCGCCATAGCGCAGATCGGCAGCGTGGTCACCCGGATCAGTGACATCCAGACGCTGATCGCCGCGGCCGTCGAGGAGCAGACCGCGACCACCGGCGAGATGGGCCGCAACGTCACCGAGGCGGCGCAGAGCAGCCGGGACATCGCGGCCAACATCGCCGGTGTGTCCACCGCGGTCGGCGAGACCACCACGGTGGTCCGGGAGGCGCAGGCCTCGGCCCAGGACCTGGCGCGGACCAGCGCGGAGCTGGAGAAGCTGGTGGCGGGCTTCACCGTCTGACTAAGCTGCGCGGCGATGGAGCTGCTCGAACGCGACAGCGCACTCGCCGACCTGGACCGGTTGCTGGCCGACACAGCCGGCGGCGGGCGGATCGCGCTCGTCGCCGGCGAGGCCGGGGCGGGCAAGTCCAGCCTCGCCGGGGCCTTCACCACCGCCGTACGGTCGCGGGCGCGGGTCCTGTGGGGAGCATGCGATCCGCTGCTGACCCCGCGGGCCCTCGGGCCGGTGCACGACATCGCACGGCAGGCCGGCGGGGCGCTGCGCGAGCGGGTGGAGGCCGGCGAGCGTGGTCCCGTCTTCGACGCCCTCCTGGACGAGCTGGACGGTCCGCTGCCGGCCCGCCGCCCGGTGGTGGTGCTGGACGACCTGCACTGGGCCGACGAGGCCACCCTGGACCTGGTCGCCTTCCTCGGCCGCCGGCTGGCGCTGTGCCGGGCGCTGCTCGTGCTCACGTACCGCGACGACGAGCTCGGGCCCGAGCACCAGCTGCGGACCGTCCTGGCCGGACTGCCCCACGGCACGGTCCGGCGGATCGCCCTGCCCCCGCTCTCGGCGGCGGCGGTCGCGGAGCTCGCCCGCCGGGCGGGCCGGCCGGCGGGCGTCGTGCACGCGGAGACCGGCGGCAACCCGCTGCTGGTGTCGGAGGTCCTGGCCGGCGCGGACGCGGGCGTTCCGCCGACCGTCCGCGACCTCGTGCTGTCCCGCCTCGGCGCGCTGTCCGCCGCCGCCCGGGACGCGGCGGGCCTCGTCGCGGTCGTGCCGTCGCACGCCGAGGCCGCCCTGCTCGCCGGCCACCCGGAGGGCGTCGACGAGTGCCTGGCCGGCGGCATTCTCACCGGCACGGCCGACGCCGTCGCCTACCGCCACGAGCTCCTGCGCCGCGCGGTCGAGGAGTCCCTGTCACCGGTACGCCGGGCCGCCCTGCACGCCGAGGTCCTGCAGCGGCTCACCGGCCGTCCGGGCGTGGACCCGGCGCGGCTGGTCCACCACGCGCACCACGCGGGAGACGCTGCGGCGGTGCTGCACTGGGCTCCCGTGGCGGCCCGGCGTGCGGCCGGGGTGGGCGCCAACCGGCAGGCCGTCGCGCACTACGAGACCGCGCTGCGGCACGCCGCCGGGGTCACCGGGGCGGAGCGGGCCGAGCTGCTGGAGGCGTACGCGACGGTCGCCCACCTGGCGGGGCTCAACGGCGAGGCGCTCGAGGCCCGGCGGGAGGCGCTCACGCTGCGGGAGGCGGCCGGGGACGCGGTCCGGGTCGGCGAGAACTGGCGGTGGGTGTCGCGGCTGGCCTGGTGGACCGGGCGTACGGCGCAGGCCCGCGCGGCCGGGATCCGGGCGGTGGAGGTGCTGGAGGCCGCCGCGCCGGGGCCGCAGCTGGCCATGGCGTACAGCAACCTGTCCCAGCTGCACATGCTGGCGGACGAGGAGCCGGCCGTGGAGTGGGGTGAGCGGGCCATCGCGCTCGCCCGCCGGCTCGGCGACCGGGACACCGAGGTGCACGCGCTGGTCAACGTCGGCTCGTGGCGGCTGCAGCGCGGTGACCCGGCGGGCGGCGAGGAGCTGGACCGGGCGCACCGCCTGGCCGTCGCCGCCGGGCTGACCGACCACGCCGCGCGGGCCCTGGTGAACCGGGCCTGCCAGGCCGTCGAGTGGCACCAGCCCGAGCTCGCCGAGGCGGCGCTGGAGCAGGCACTGGCCTTCGCCCGCGCCCACGACCTCGGCGGGTACGTGCGCCACCTGCTCGGCTACCGGGCGGCGCTGCGGCTCGCCCGCGGTGACTGGCCGGGCGCCGGGGACGACGCCGGGCAGGCGATCGCCGGGCCGGAGCAGCCGGGCCCGTTCCGCTGCCAGGCCCAGGTGACGCTCGGGCTGCTGCGGTCGCGGCAGGGCCGGCCCGGCGCGGCCGAGGTGCTGGAGGAGGCCGCGGGTGCCGCGTACGAGGCCGGGGAGCTGCAGTGGGTCGGTCCGGTGGCGGCGGCGCTGGCCGAGCACCACTGGATCGCCGGCGACCCGGAGCTCTCGGCGGCGCAGGCCCGGCGCGGCTACGCCATGGCGCGGCGGGCCGGGCACCCGTGGCTCACCGGCCGGCTGGCGTTCCGGCTGCACCGGGCCGGCGCCGGGGTCGGCGCCGACGGTGCCGCGCCGCCGTGGCGGCTGCTGCTCGAGGACGACGTGCGCGGCGCCGCTCGCGAATGGGACCGGCTCGGCTACGGCTACCACCGTGCCGAGGCCCTGGCGTGCGGGAACGACGAGGACGCCGCGGAGGCCCTGCGCATCATGGACGGTCTGGGCGCGGTGGCCGCCGCCCGGCGGGTCCGGGCGGAGCTGCGCGAGCGCGGCGCCCGGGTCCCGCGCGGGCCCCGAGCGACCACCGCCGCGGACCCCACCGGGCTCACCGCGCGGCAACGCGAGGTGCTGGATTTGCTCGCCGACGGGCTCAGCAACGCGCAGATCGCGGCGGCGCTGTCGCTGTCGGCGAAGACCGTGGACCACCACGTCTCGGCGGTGCTCGGCAAGCTCGGGGTCAGCTCCCGGGGCCAGGCCGCCGCCCTGAGCCGCCGCTCTTCGAACATGGGGAAATCTCCCCACGCCGCGGAGCCTCCCGCGCCCTAGCGTCGGCGGCATGACGAGTTCTCCCCGGCCGGCCGACATCAAGGCCCGCCAGCAGAAGACCTGGGCGAGCGGCGACTACGGCGCCGTAGCCGCCCTCATCCAACCCATCTCCGAGCTGCTCGTGCAGGCCGCGGACCTGTCCGCCGGCTCGCGGGTGCTCGACGTGGCCACGGGTACGGGCAACGCCGCGATCGCCGCCGCCCGCTGCCTGTGCGAGGTCGTCGGCGTGGACTACGTACCGGAGCTGCTCGAACGCGGCCGCGCCCGGGCCGCCGCCGAGCATCTGCCGGTCCGGTTCGTCGAGGCCGACGCCGAGGACCTGCCCTGCGACGACGGCGAATGGGACGCGGTGTTCTCCGTGGTCGGGGTGATGTTCGCGCCGGACCAGGAACGCGCCGCCGCCCAGCTGACCCGGGTGTGCCGCTCGGGCGGCACGATCGCCCTGGCCAACTGGACCCCGGACGGCTTCATCGGCGACCTCTTCCGCACGGTGGGCCGTCGCGTACCGCCCCCGCCGGGCCTGCGCGCGCCGGTCGAGTGGGGCCACGAGCCACGGCTGCGCGAACTCGTCGGCGACCGCGTGAGGGACCTGAGCGTGACCCGGCGGGAGTTCGTGTTCCGCTTCCCCACGCCGGAGGACTTCGCCGACTACTTCCGTACCCATTACGGGCCCACGCTGAAGGCCTTCGAGGCGCTCTCCGAGGACGACGGCAAGCTGCTGCACGCGGACCTGGTCGAGCTCGCTGAGCAGTACAACGTCGCGACCGACGGTACGGCGAAGATCCCGTCGGCGTACCTGGAGGTGCTGGCGATCCGCGCCTGAGCGCGCCCGGGGCGGGGTCCGGCGTCTTGACCCGAACCGGGTCTGGGCGGCGCGTCCCCGTGGTGGAATCGAAGGCATGCGGATGACGTTGGACCCCGACGCCGACGCGGCGTACGTGGAGATCGCGAGCGCCGAGCACCGGTCCGTGGAGAACATCACCGTCGACCGCCCGGACGGGATGATCGTGCTGGACTTCGACGCCGACGGTCATCTGCTCGGCGTCGAGGTGCTCGGGGCGCAGCGGCTGCTGGCACCGGACATCCTCGCGGGCGCGGACCGGCTGTAGCGGCCGATGGGCAGTGACCGCGCCACGCCCGTACTGCTGCGCCCCGTGCTCGCCGCCGCCGGCCGGATGGGGACCGGCCTGCGGCTCGCCACCGTCGCCGTCCTCGCGGCGGCCTCCGGCGCCATCGGCACCCGGGGCGGGCTCCTGACGGCCGTCGGCGGCATCGGCCTCCTGCTGGCGGTGTGGTTCGCGATCGGGGTGCACTGGCGTACCCGCCACGACGCCGAGCTCGTCGCCGGCGCGGTGAAGGCCGTCGCCGACGGGAACTTCGGCCAACGGGCGCTGCCCACCGGGCGCGACGAGCTGGGCGAGGTCGGCCGGGCGCTCGATGCCGGGCGGGGCCGGATGCTGGCCCGCAAGGAACGCCAGCGCGAGGTCCAGGCCGTCCGTGAGGAGCAGTTCCAGGTCGGCTTCCAGCACCAGAAGCAGGCCGAGCTGCGGCTGCGGGAACGGGCGCAGGCGGTCATCGACGAGTCGACCTCGGTGATCGCCGAGGAGCTGCGCGAGGTCACCGAGCAGGTCGCCGAGGTACGCCGGGCCGCCGACACGATCGACGGCGGCATCGCGGCCACCGACGCGGCGACCTCCGCGGTGGTGGACCACGCCCGCCGGGCGGAGCAGGTCATCGCCTCGCTGGAGCAGAGCCTGCGCCGGGTGGCGTCCACCGCTCAGCTGGTCCAGGGCATCGCCGGGCAGACCCGCCTGCTCGCGCTCAACGCCACCATCGAGGCGGCCCGCGCCGGTGAGCTGGGCCTGGGCTTCACGGTCGTCGCCGACGAGGTCAAGGACCTGGCCACCAGCACCGCGGACTCCACCGAGCAGATCGCGGCGACCATCGCCGAGCTCGAGAACGACACCGCGCAGATGGCCGGCACGATCGCCGAGATGGTGGCCGGGATCGGCAGCGTGGGCGAGGCCGCCACCTCGCTGCGGGCGGTCGCCGCCGACCAGGGCACGGTGGTCGGCCGGCTCACCGAGCGGATGAGCCGCACCATCGGCCGGGTCGAGGAGATGTCGGGCCTCGCCGCCCAGCTCGAACGCCGCCAGTCGGAGCGGATCAGCGCGTCCGGGACGGTCCGGCTGCAGCGGCGCGGCAGCGACCCCGTCGAGGCGGCGCTGATCGACGTGAGCAGCAGCGGCCTGGGGGTCCGGCTCACCGGCGGCGACCTGGCCGTCGGCCAGCTGGTCGAGGTCGACGGTTTCGGCCCTCCGGCCGACCCCATCCCGGTACGCGCCCGCGTCGAGAGCCTGCGCGGCGGCGCCGCACACGACGAAGCCGGACTCCAGTTCATGGTCACCGACGGCCGCACCGCGGAGCGGATCGACCGCTACCTGGACGAGCTCACCCGCGGCGGGGCGGAGCGGGTGCCGTGAACGCCCGCACGTAACGCCGCTGCCACGGCGTCTCCACGGCATGCCGGTCGTAGCCGTCGCGGACGAAGGCGACCGCCTCCGCGGGCGCCACCCCGTCGAGGATCGCGAGGCAGGCCAGCGCCGTACCGGTGCGTCCCCGGCCGCCGCCGCAGGCGACCTCCACCCGGTCGCCGGCCGCCCGCTCCCACGCCTCGTGCAGCACCACCGCGGCGGCCTCCCGGTCGGCCGGCAGGCGGAAGTCGGGCCAGCGCAGCCAGCGGCTCTCCCAGGCCACCGCCGGGGGAGGGGCGCCCAGCAGGTAGACACCGAACTGCGGCTCGGGACCCGGTGGCAGGGGCCGGCGCAGGGCACGCCCCCGGACCAGGCGACCCGACGGGAGGCTCAGCACGCCCGCGGCCGTCGGCTCCCACGTCTCACGCGTTCCCACGCGTACCAGTCTGCTCGCACCGGGGACGGCCGATCCGCTAGGCTCGGCGGCGTGCACAGCATCAACCGCGAGCGACGCCGGGTCATCACCCTCCGGTTGAGCTAGCACGTGTCCTCCACCGGCGGGTCGTCCGCCGGTGTCGCAGGAACTCCCCGTGGTACGCCGGCCGGCCCGCTGCCCCGCGTACCGTCGATGGGTTGACCATGAATCTCGAAGCACTGCTCTCCGCGCGGCTCGCGCCCGCGTTCGCCCAGGTCGCGCAGGCGGCCGTCGATCCCGCCGTGCGGCGCTCCCAGCACGCCGACTTCCAGTCCGGGGCGGCGCTGCCCCTGGCCCGCCGGCTGGACCGCTCGCCGCGCGACCTCGCCGCCGACGTGATCGCCCGGGCCGACCTGACCGGGATCGCGACCGCGGAGGTGTCCGGGCCGGGCTTCGTCAACCTGACCGTCGCCGACGAGCTGGTCACGTCCGCCGTGAACGACGTGGCCGCCGACGCCCGGCTCGGCGTCGCCCGGACCGCACAGCCGCAGACCGTCGTCGTGGACTACTCGGCGTCGAACATCGCCAAGGAGCTGACCGTCGGCCACCTGCGCTCGACCGTGATCGGCGACGCGCTCGCCCGCACCCTCGAGTGGCTCGGCCACGACGTCGTCCGCGCCAACCACGTCGGCGATTGGGGCACGGCGTTCGGCATGCTCATCGAGCACCTGGTCGACGTGGGCGCCACGGGCGTCTCCCAGGCCGCCGACCTCACCGCGTTCTACCAGGCGGCGCGAGCGGAGTTCGACGCGAGCGAGGAGTTCCGGACCCGGGCCCGGCTGCGGGTGGTGCGGTTGCAGGCCGGGGACGAGGAGACGCTGCGGCTGTGGCGCACGCTCGTCACGGAGTCGCAGAAGTACCTGCTGGAGGCGTACGAGCGGCTCGGGGTGACCCTCACCGAGGCCGACTTCGCCGGGGAGAGCAGCTACCAGGGCATGCTCGCGTCGGTCGTCGAGGAGCTCGACGCCAAGGGCCTTCTCACCGAGAGCGACGGGGCGCTGTGTGCGTTCCCGGCCGGCTTCACCGGCCGCGACGGCGCCCCGCTGCCGCTGATCGTGCGCAAGAGCGACGGCGGGTTCGGGTACGCGGCCACCGACCTCGCCGCCCTGCGCCACCGGGTCCGCGACCTGGGCGCCACCAGACTCCTGTACGTGGTCGGCGCACCCCAGCGGACCCACTTCCGGATGGTCTACGCGGTCGCCGCCGAGGCCGGCTGGCTGCCGGACGGCGTGACCGCCGAGCACGTCGCGTTCGGCTCGATCCTCGGCTCCGACGGCAAGATGTTCCGCAGCCGGACCGGCGACTCGGTGAAGCTCTCCGAGGTGCTCGACGAGGCGGTGGCCCGGGCCGCGGAGCTGGCACCGAGCCCGGAGATCGCCGCGGCTGTCGGCGTGGGCGCGATCAAGTACGCCGACCTGGCCGGCGACCGCATGTCCGACTACGTCTTCGACTGGGACCGGATGCTCGCCCTGACCGGCAACACCGGCCCCTACCTGCAGTACGCGTACGCCCGGATCCGCTCGATCCTCGACCGGGCGGGAGAGTTCCGCCCGTCGGTGCGCTTCACCCACCCGGCCGAACGGGCGCTGGCCCTGGAACTGCTCGCCTTCGAGCCGGCGGTGGAGTCGGTCGCGGCCACGCTGGAACCGCACCGGCTGGCCGGTCACCTGTACGGGCTCGCCTCGCTCTACAGCACCTTCTACGAGCAGTGCCCGGTGCTGAAGGCGCCCGACGGCGTCCGCGAGAGCCGCTTGTCGCTCTGCCTGCTCACCGGGCGCACCCTGCGGCGCGGCCTCGACCTGCTCGGCATCGCCACGCCCGCCGAGCTTTAGGAGGGCCGGCCCTCTTCCTTGACGACGCCGAGCAGGGGTGGGTTCGTGCCCGCCGGATCCCAGGTGGGACCGGTGGCCCGGGCCCACTCGAGCTTGCCGAAGCCCGGCCAGATCCGCTGGGTCAGCGCCCGGGAGGCGTGCACCCGCTCGTTGGCCCGCCGCCGGCGCTCGGCGAGGACGGCGCTCAGGAACATCCACGGCGGCACCCCGGGCGGCACCGGCTGGGCGATCTTCTCGCTCACCTCGGCGGCCAGTCCGTACGCGAACCGCCCGTTCATCGGCTGCCGGATGCCGGCCGCCCGGGCGAGGTAGTGCCGGGCGGCGAGGGCCAGGTCGTCGTCGAGGTTCGTCAGGTCCAGGCCGGCGGCCCACCCGGCGAGCTGCGGCGGCATCGAGGGCACCCAGCCCCACGGCGCCGGGGACCGCTCGTGGATCACGAACGTGCCGGCCGCCAGGTCGCCGAGGCGCCGGCCCTGCGGCGAGAACAGCATCGTGGTCAGCGCCACGGCCCAGGTGAGCGGCGGGAAGAGCAGGCCGGGCCACTCGACGGAGACCCCCACGAGGCTGCGGACCAGCGCGTGCCGTACCCGGATCGGGCCGCCGTCCTCCCGGACCACCCGCAGGCCCATCGCCCGCTTGCCGAGGCTGCGCCCGTTGCTGAGGGTCTCCAGCGCCGTCGGGTACCCGACGAAGACCAGGATCACCGAGACGGTGCCGATCGCCTGGATGAGCGCCTCGTCGACGGCGTCACCGAGCAGCGAGGACGTGAGAGCCCCGGCCAGCGAGAACACCATCACGCCCAGCACCAGCTCCACGACCATGTCGATGAGCAGCGCCAGCCCCCGCGAGCCGATCCGGGCATGCCGGACGTCGACCTCCACGGCCTCGCCGTTGACGAGCTGCTCGCCGCGTCCGCCGCCGGCCGGCACCACCACTGTCATACGCGGTAGTTAACCTGATCGCCGCCCGATACGCTGCGCCGGTGGACCTGGACGCCTATGTCAGCGAGCGCCGCGGGGAGTGGAACAGGCTCGACGCCCTGACCAACCGGCGCAAGCTGTCGGCCGCCGAAGCCGACGAGCTCGTGCTGCTCTACCAGCGCGCGGCCACGCACCTGTCGGTGGTGCGCAGCCACTCGCCTGACCCGATCCTGCTGGCATCGCTGTCCCAGCTCGTCATCGCCGCCCGCTCGGCGGTCACCGGCGGCCGGCGCTTCTCCTGGCGCCCGATGGCCCGCTTCTTCACCACGACGCTGCCGCTCGAGCTCTACCGGTCCCGCCGCTGGTGGCTGACCGTGATGGCCCTGGACGTGCTGGTCGCGGGGGTGCTGATGGCGTACTTCGCCGCCCACCCGGAAATCATCGAGACCTTCATCCCGGCGTCGGCCGTCGAGCAGTACGCCGGCGAGGACTTCGTCAACTACTACAGCGAGTACCAGGCCCAGAACTTCGCCGCCAACGTGTGGACGCACAACGCCATGATCGCCGGTCAGTGCCTGGCGTCCGGCGTCCTCATCGTGCCGGTCCTGTGGATCCTCGCCCAGAACACCTTCGACCTGGGCCTCACCGGCGCGCTCATGATGAACGCCGGCAAGGGCGGCACCTTCTTCGCGTACATCCTCCCGCACGGCTTCCTGGAGCTGACCGCCATCTTCGTGGCGGCGGGGGTGGGCCTGCGCATCGGCTGGGCCTGGATCGCGCCGGGCCCGCACCGCACCCGCGGACGGGCCCTCGCCGAACGCGCCCGCGCCGGCATGCTGGTCGCGCTCGGCCTGGTCGCGATGCTGCTGGTATCCGGCATCCTGGAGGCGTACGTGACGCCGTCGGGCTGGCCGGACCCGGTCCGGCTCGGCATCGGCTTCGCGGTCTGGCTCGCCTTCCTGGGGTACGCCCTGGGCGTGGGCGGCGCGGCCCACCGGCGCGGCGAGAGCTCGGAGCTGGCACCGGAGCACACGGTCGCCTCGGTCCCGATGGCCTAGGTCGCCGGGGTCACCACCAGCGCGCCGCGGCGGCCCATCGCCCACACCGCCAGGGCGAAGACGCTGAGGGCCATGCCGGCGACCGACACGGCCGTCCAGCCGCCGGCGGACCACAGCACGGTGGCCGCCGCGGAACCGATCGCTCCGCCGATGAAGTTGCTGGTCACGAACGCCGTGTTGAGGCGGCTGCGGGCCTCGTGCGAGACGGCGAAGACGCGCAGCTGGTTGAGGATGCCGACCGCCTGCAGGGCGACGTCGATGAGGACGACCACCACGATGACGCCGACGACGGACCGGCCGGTGAAGGCCGCGGCGACGAAGCACAGCAGGACGACCGCCCAGGAGGCGCCGGTGGCCGGCAACGACCAGCCGCGGTCGTGCAGCCGCCCCGAGCGTTGCGCGGCGATCGCACCGGCGAGCCCGGCGAGGCCGAAGAGGCCGATCACCGACACCGGGAAGTGGAACGGGGGCCCGCTGAGCAGGAACGTCAGGGCCGTCCAGAACATCGTGAAGGCGGCGAAGCCCGTGGCGCCGAGCACCAGGGTCCAGCGAACGGTGCGTTCGCGGGCCACCACGGCCGCCACCGAGGCGATCAGCGCCGGGTACGCCATGCGGGTCTTGGGCGGCAGCGGCGGGATCGCCCGGTACAGCAGGGCGGCGAACAGGACGGCGGCGGCCGCCGCGACGGCGTAGATGGCCCGCCAGCCGGCGACGTCGGCGACGAGGCCGCTGATCGTCCGGGACACCAGGATGCCGGTGAGGATGCCCGACACGACCGTGCCGACGACGTGACCGCGGTTGGTGTCGTCGGCCAGGTCGCCGGCGAGCGGCGTGAGGATCTGCCCCGAGACCGTGGTCAGGCCCAGCACGGTGATCGCCGCCAGGAGCAGGCCGATCGACGGTGCGAAGGCGCAGGCGAGGAGGGCCGCCGCCGAGCACAGCAGCATCACCGGTACGAGCAGCTTGCGGTTGAGCACGTCGCCGAGCGGTACGAGGAGCACGATGCCCGTCGCGTACCCGATCTGGGTCGCGGTGATCAGCCACCCCGCGGTGGCGGTGGAGGCCTGCAGGTCGCTCGCGATGAGCTCCAGCAGCGGCTGCGCCCAGTACAGGTTTCCGACCGCCGCGCCACCGGCTACGGCGAACAACAACGTCAGACCGCGGGTCATGACGCCCATCCTCCCGCACGGTGAGGGGTCCCGCTCAGAGCCGGCCGGCCGCCTTCAGCTCACCGACGCCGACAAGGGGAACGGGGGCCTTAGGGGTCTGGTCAAGCGGCGAGGGCGTGTTCTGTCGGTCGGAATGGGTAGGTCTCGGAGCACAGCGAACAGGCCATCGCAGCTCCTCCCTTGGGCGGGTGCGCACCGCGGAGAGAGATGCCGGAACGGCGGATGACTGGGGCGAGTCCGGCGTAAGGAGGGCCGCTGAGGTCTCACGGCAGGGTCTGGTTGTGCGCGGGCGGAACCGTAGGCGGGCCGGCCGACAGTTTGGTGAAGACCAGATCGAAGGTGAAACCAGCGGTGAAGCCCAAGGGCACGAGGAAGAACAGCAGGCGCTGAGCGTCCAGCCGCGCGAACAGGTCCGGAACGCTCACCAGTTCGCCGGCGATGTACAAGAAGACCGTCACAAGACCGGCACCCAGTCCGCGAGCGACCGCCCATCCCCACTGAGGGCCGGAACCCTGCTGACGAAGCAGCGCTCCCGCGCCGGCGGCAGCCATGGGTGTTGCGAGCACCAGGAGGAAGTCCACCACGCCCGGCGGCGGTTTGCTGCCGACGAATGCGGCGACCAGCCACGAGCCGACGAGGGCGAGAAGCGTGACACACAGCGCCAGCCTGGCAGCCAGCGTCCGGCGCCGAGCGGTGGCTCCGGCGTACACCACGCGGTCACGGCGACGTGCGATCTGTGCGAGGAGCGCGGCTACGAGGTGGTGCGCTCGTTCGTCACCCCAAGGCCGGCCCATGAGGGTGATGTCCTGCTCAGAGGCGTCGTTGGGTTGCTTGGCAAGATTGGCGCGGACCGATGCAGCGCCGCCGCCGAACGCGGCCACGGCTATCAGGGGCACTTCGTGCAGCACTGCGAAGATGCCGGCCACCCGCGACGACTGACCGCCGCCGATCACTATGACGCCGTCCGCGGTCAGGAGAGAACGATAGTAGGGCAACTCCCACTCGTTACCCGGATCCGGCTCCACGAGAACGTCGGCCGGTCCCTGCGGGAATCCGAACTCGACTTCCGCGTGCGCAGGTGGACGGACCCGTATCTCGCCATGCTGGGGCGCGGCCGCGTATCCCTGCGCTACCCAGGCTTCGACATATTTGGGTTTGCTCGAGAAAAGGACCAGGTCGCAGCCGGCATCGGCCAGCGCCCTTCCCAGCTCCGTGCACGCCTCGTGGCCGCGATCATGGTCCCGCAACGGAGGCCGGTAGTCGTCTCTCGAGACGTCGAGGCTGCCTACCACGGCGATCACGGGGGCAACCCCTTGATTGACCCTCATCACCGGGCATGGAACAGCGTATCGATCAAAAGTGCTGTCAGGAAGTTGACAAAACGCTGACGATTCCATCTCCTGCTCATCGTTCGGGTTCGTCTATTGACCCTGAGTTCTCCACTCGGGCAGGCTCGCATGTCACCAGGAAGATGGCGACGGATGGGGCATGGCGAAGTTCTTCATCAGTCACAGCGCGCGCCCAGGCACTCCCGCGCGCTCTGTGTTGGAAGCCGTCCGGGCTCGCCTCGAAGCCGACAATCATTCTGTCTTCGTCGACGATCGGATCCGGCCCGGGCGGCGCTGGCGGCCACAGATCTACGACGAGTTGGCCCAGTGTGACGCGGCAATCGTCCTGCTGGACCACAATGCGATGCGGCCCCGGTCCTTTTGGGTCCGTCGAGAGGTCTACAACCTCATGTGGCGCCACTACCTGGGTTCCGTCCACATCTACGGCGTACTGATGGACTCGGTCGACGTTCGACAGGTACGCGCCGCCGGCTACGGGGAACTGGTGGAGCTCCAGCTGCTCCGTGACGCCGGAGAGGAGCCCGCGAAGGTGGCGGAATCCATCGTCGCCGAATTCGACAAGGCCGAGGTCGTCAGTAGCGATCCGATGCGTCGGTGGCTCGACGAGATCACCGACCTGATTCGCCACGTCGGTCCGGGGAACACTCTGAACCGTTTCGCACTGGAACTCGGCGTCGGTCCGGAAGAATTCGGTCGTTTCATCGTGCCGGATTGCTATCGGTTTCTGGCGCATCAGTTGCTCGGAAGACCACAACCCGAGAGTACGTTCAGGGCCGTGGACGTCGTCAGTCACATCGCCGGCACGGCCGGATTGGCGCACCGTGCGTTGCCGGCGCTGGTCGACGGTCAGGCAGCCCGCGTACTCCTACGCCGCGACGATCCGCGAAGGGTCGTGGTCATCAACGCGGAATACGCGACGACGGCCGAGATCTTCGTGATGCGCGCCGGCTGTGCGGCTCGCACGTACCGATCGGTCCAAGTGTCCGCCGCACTCGGCGACGATCTCACCGCTGAGCTCATGGCCGAGTTCAGGAAGGCGGTGGCCATCCTGGTGCGTGCCCAGGACGACCCTCACGGTGATCGGTTCCGCCGCAAGCTCGCGGCGTACCGGACCCGCCGCATCCCCGCACTGGATGCCGGTTTCCTCATCGTGGATCCGGCTGGAGTCCCGTTGCGCGATCTGGTGCCCGCGCTCAGCGAGCTGCGCGATCTGTGTCCGTGGCTGACGGTCATCGTCCTGACCGGCGACCACAAGCTCGGCGTCGAAGAGTTGGGCGACCTCGGCCGCGGCGTGGTGGTGGCCATCGACCCGCCGCTCTCGCCGAACGACGAGGCCGACCTTGACGCTATCCGAATTGCTCTGACGGAACTGAGCAACGAAGAAAGGCGCGTACATGCCTGAGCGACTCACCGCCCAGCCATCGGCGAACTTCGGCGGCCCTGACCGGCGCGACGGCACGGCCTATTTGATGAGCGAGGAACTGGAACTCGCCGTACAGGTAGCGCTCGCCACGCGGCGGCCGCTTCTGGTTCGCGGGGATCCCGGAGCTGGGAAGTCGTCACTCGCGGCCTGTGTCGCATCGCGGCGTAACTGGCGCTACTACGAGCATGTCGTCACCTCTCGCACTCTCGCGCAGGATCTCCTCTGGACCTTCGATCACGTCCGCAGGCTCGCGGACGCCCAGATCCATGCCGCGAGGGGCGAGGACCTCGACGACTGTCGGTACATCAGCCCAGGCGTCCTGTGGTGGGCATTCGACCGGACGTCGGCGCTGCGCAGGGGCGCACCCGGCGCGACGACCGCCGTGGCGCCGGCGGAGGAGCCTCGCCCCGACATCAACACCGTCCGCGGTGCAGGCGTCGTCGTGCTCATTGACGAAATCGACAAGGCGGATCCGGACGTACCTAACGGGCTTCTGGTCGCCCTCGGTTCCCGAGAGTTCACCGTGTCGGACACGGGAACGCGGGTGTGCGGAAGCGCCGGCGCTGACAGCGTCACGGATTGCCTCATTGTGGTAACCACCAACGAAGAACGCGAGCTCCCACAGGCATTCGTGCGGCGTTGCGTCGTCATCAGTCTGCCCTCGCCGACGAGATCGCGCCTGGTCGAGATCGCGAAGGAACACCTCCACTTCGGCAATCGATCGTGGACGGCGCAGACGCGTCTGCTCGCTGAGGAGTTGGCCGGCGAGCTGGACTTCATCCGGATCTCCGCAAGGGATGCCGGACTGCGTGAACCGAGTACGGCGGAGTACCTCGACGCGCTGTACGCCTGCCTGGACTTGCAGATTACCGTCAACGACGATCGATGGCGGCACCTCCGGGAATTCGTCTTCCTCAAAGGTTCTCGTCCGGAGGAGGGACCGTGAACGAGATCTGGCTGGGTGACATGGCCCGGGCATTGGACGCCGTCGGCTCGGGTACCGCTGCCCAGCGGCGCATGGTCGCTCTCATGCTGGGCTTTCGAGGGAGATCGGCCGGCCATCGATTGCCGCCCTCCGCTCCGCTCCGAAAAGCGCCGAACACGTCTGCAACCCGCGAGCCGGTAAGCGGCCGTGCTTCGGCGAACGGGGAAGAGGATACCAGCGCCGCCGCGGACGAGGTCACCGCGAGACTGCCCGACGCGCGCTCGACCGGCGGTGTTCCGGGGGCGGAGGCGCGTTTGATCGGCTACACCTCGTTGAGGACCATTCCGGTCGGCGAGGAGACACTGCCGCGCGCGTCGGCCGCTGGTCTACTGGCGAGACCACCGCACACTCCGCTGTTCGCACGCCGATACAGCAGGGCCGTTCTCCACGGACTCCTCACCCAGTACAGTCCGGACGGCCCCATCGACCACAACGCATTGGTACGGCACGTCGCCCGTCGCCGACTCACCGATCTTCCCCGGCTATCCGTCCGCACGATGCGCTTCGGCGTCCAGGTGCTGGTCGATCAGGGAGAGGCGATGGCGCCGTTCCGCCGCGACCAGGCCGATGTGGTTCATCAGGTCCGTACATTGGTCGGCGCTACCCAGACCGAAGTGGTCTACTTCGCGGAGTCTCCGCTGCAGGGCAGGGTCAGCGAAGAACCCGCATGGACATGGCGGGAGAATCGATTGCCGCCTCCGCGTACGCGTATTCTGCTGCTTTCCACGCTGGGATCCGGCGGCGGGTGGACCTCGCCGCATGCGGTGCGTGCCGAGTGGAAGAGATTCGCCGAGCTGGCTTACCGGCGCAACTGTACGGTGGCGGTCCTGATTCCTAGACCGCGGCGGCTGTGGCCGGTATGGGCCGATGGTCTCTTCACTCTTCTGCCGTGGGACAGGAGAACGACGTCGGAACGCCCGGCGCGCTCATGACGATCGCACGGACGGCCACGAGACCACCGACGCATCTCCCGGCGCCCTCGCCGGGCGCCGTCGAACTCGCGACGCTGCTCAGCGTCGCCGTCCGCATCGAGCCGGAGCTGATTCGCGCCTGCCGTCTTAATCTGGTTCCGCGGCTGGACGTCAGTGCCGAGAGCGATCTCTGGTTCAGCCACTGGGTGGCCACGCGCGGCGGGGAATCCATAGTTCTTCGCGACGAGATAGTCATGGAGCTACGCGGGCGTCTGACCGAGCGGCTGAGGTCGGGCTCTCCTCGGGATCCCGCGAATCGGGTGTGGCAGGAGGTGTTCGGTCCGATACACGCCCACATCTCTCCTGCACTCCGGTTGGAGGAGCACTTGTCGTGGCTGGCGGTGCAACCCGAGGTCGGCGACATCGACGAAGTCTTGCAGCCGGCGCTCCGTGCGGCGCTCGGTGGTGAGCGGAGCGGTGTCGCACGGTGGTTCGCTCGGGCCTGGCGCCGGTTCCCTGAGCCGGTCCGGCGCAGTCCCGCGGCATGGCAGCTTGCTCAGGTGGCGAGGACCGAGAGCGCCGGTCTCTTCTCGCCGGAACCGATGGCTGCCGGTGAGCTCGACATGTCACATGTCGCGACGCTTCTGGCAGTCGTGAAGGATACGTCGATCGAAGTGTCCTACGACAGCGGCATCGTGCGCTTCGGGAAGGCGGCTCCGCTCGATGCGACCACGATCCCTGTTCCCGATACCGATCCGAGGCTTCTGACGGCGACATGGGTTTCCGAGGCCGGCGACATTATCGAGACAGGACCGCTGCGCGTCGGTTCTCGCAACGGTCTTGAACTCCGGGTCACTGGAGAGCCGGTGTGGCTCCAGACGGGCAGGGGGCTTCTCTACGAAATCGACTCGCAGGCCCGGGACCGCCGGTTCGTATACGGGCGTGCCTACGTGTCCGTGCCGGCACCGGCCGATCGAGATTCGGCGGCGACGCGGTTCCTGCTGCTCCTTCGTTCGCGGGGCTGCGACGCCATCATCGGTCCACCGCTCGGCGAGAACACTGAACCGCAGGCGTGGTTCCCCGAATCGAGCCGGGACGTCGATAGGTTGTTCATCCTTTCTCATCAGGGCGAGGCCTGGAACGCATATCAAGCGGTCGAGGAACTCATCGCCGGGTCCCCCTCGCGATGGAAGCACCGAGCAGTTGCGGTCGTCCTTCCCGGCCACTCACCTCATGATCTACCTTCTTTCGTCCATGGACACCAGCTCGTGGTCCGAGCGATGGAACACCTCGACGCCGGAGAAATACGCGGGCTGCTGGGGGACCTGCCGCATGCCCCTTCCGCTTCCGACGGCAGGGCGATGCGGGTCGCTCAGGCGCGTCAAGCGCCCGTCGGCGCGGCGGACCGGCAGCTGGAGAGCCTTTTCGTCGGACGTACCGATACGCTGTCCGATCTCGGCGCGGCTCTCTGGCATGCCTCTGCCGGGCGCGTAGCAGCGGTCATCGTTATAGGCGAGGACGGCATCGGCAAGACGCGCCTCCTACAGGAAGCGACGACCGCGGCGCGTGCGGCAGGCATCGTCGTGTTGTACGGCTCCTGTCAGGACATCGGCGATGCAACACCTCTCCAGCCGATCCTGCAAGCGTTGCGGTGGGTCGATTCAGACGCCGACCAGCTGATGAGAGCCGCATCCAGCGGCGAGGGCTCCGCTGCTCTGCTGGAGAGCGTGGCACGGAGCTTGCGTTCGTACGCTGCCGGGCGTCGGCTGCTGCTGGTGCTGGACGACCTGCAATGGGCCGACCGCAGCACCCGTCAACTCCTGCTCTACCTGCTCGCCGGCCTGGGAGACGTCAGCCTGTCGGTGCTGGCGGCGGTTCGTTCGGAGTCGCTGCAAGGCGCGCACCCGCTGCGCCGGGTGCTGGCCGAGCTGCGGCGGCTGCGGTCCGTACGGGTGCTGGACCTGGCCCCGCTCGACCAGTACGCGACCGCGAAGCTGGTCACCGCGATCGCCGGCGACATCGCGGCCGAGGACGCCGGCCGGGTCTTCAGGCGCAGCGGCGGTAACCCGTTCGTGGCCGAGGAGCTGGCCCGGGACCTGCGCGATGGGCGGGTGGAGCTGTCCGACACGCTGCGTGAGATCTTCCTGTCACGCGTCGACGAGCTGCCGCAGCACGCGCACGACGTGGTGCACGCGGTCGCGGCCGGCGTGGAGCCGGTCGAGCACGCCCTGCTGGCGCGGGTGCTGCCGCTGCCCGAGGCGGAGTTGATCGAGGCGGTCCGGGCCGCCGTCGCGCACCGCTTCCTGACCAGCGCGCCCGACGGCTACCGGCTGCGCCACCAGGTGGTCGCCGAGGTGATCGAGCACGAGGTGCTGCCGGCCGAGCGCGCTTCGTTGCACCGCCGGTATGCCGAGGCGATCGAGGCCGCGCCGGGCGAGACCGACCACGCCCGGCTGGCACACCACTGGCAGCAGGCCGGCGAGCCGACGCGCGCGTTGCCGTCGGTGATCGCCGCCGCACGCGCCGCCGAGCAGCTGTACGGCTTCGCCGAGGCGTACCGCTACTGGGCCCTGGCGCTCGCCCTGACCTCCGACGACAGCCCGGAGCGCACGGAGCTGCTGGGACACGCCGCCGAGTCGGCGCACCGCTGCGGCGAGCACCAGCGCGCGCTCAGCACGCTGGAACAGCTGGCCGAACGCGAGGACGGGCCCGGAATCTGCGAGATCCACCTGCGGCGGGCCCGGTATCTGGCCGCGGCGGGACGCACCGCGACCGCCGAGATGGAGTACGAGCGGGTGCTCGCCATGACAGATTCCGACATGCGACATCGCTCGTCTGCCAGCGCGCACCTCGCCGAGCTGCTGGTGCACCTGGGCCGCTACGCCGACGCGGGGGTCCGCGCGCGGGAGGCGCTCGAGCTGGCCGAACGCCACGAGGACGCGACGACCGACCTGGTCCGGGCCAGCGCCGCCCTCGGGTTCAGCCTCGCCTTCCGGGAGGATCCGGACGCCGGGCTGGCCGTGATCCGGCAGGCGGTGGAGATCGCCGAGCGCGCCGGGCACCCGGACGACATCGGCTGCGCCTACCTGCACCTCGCCGAGCTGCTCACCAACCCGCTGAACAACATCGAGGAGGGCGTGCTGGCAGCGCGGCGAGGCGCGGAGAAGCTCGCCGCGATCGGGCAGGGCCGCACGTACCAGACCCGGCTGCTCGCGATCGCGGCGAACGGGCTTTTCCGGATCGGCCAGTGGACCGAGGCCGGTCAGGTTCTCGACGACGCCATGCGGCACCGCCCGTCCGGTGCGGACGCGGTCGAAATCCTGCTCTCTAGGTCCCGGCTCTCCCTGGGGCTCGGCGATGGGGAGCAAGCGAGCCGTGATCTGGACGCGGTCACGACGATCCTTGCCGGCGGCGGGGCCCGGCACGTGCTGCCGATGCTGACACTCAAGGCAGGCCTGGCCATGTGGCAGGGCCGGCACGCCGAGGCCCGGGCGGCCGTGCAGCGCGGCCTCACCGAGACCCGCTCCGACGACCTGGTGCTGCTCGGGGTGCTGGCCTGGCACGGCCTGCGGGCCGAGGCCGAGGCGCAGGCCGGCGGGGAGGTCGCGGTCGACCGGGGCGCGGTCCGGCGCCTGCAGGCCGTGGTCAAACGGGTGGCGCGCAGTGCCGGCAACGCCGCCCCGCCGGTCCGCGCGGTCGTCGACGGCTACCTCGACCTGTGCGCCGCCGAGCTCAGCCGGATCGGGGACCGCAACGATCCCGACCTCTGGGCCCGGGCCGCACAGGCCTGGGACCGGCGCAAACAGCCGTATCCGGCGGCGTACTCACGGCTGCGGCAGGCGGAGGCGTGCTTCGCCCGGCGCACCCGGCGGGCCGCCGCCACGACCGCCATCCGGGAGGCGTACGAGACCGCCCGCGCGATGGGCGCCAAGCCGTTCGCCGCCGAGATCACCCAGGTGGCGGCGCGGGCCCGGGTCACGCTCAACGGTGACGAGGACGTGGCGGCGGCCCCGGCCCGGCAGCCGGACGGCGTTGGGCTGGAGATGCTGACCGAGCGCGAGCGTGAGGTGCTCGCCGCGGTCGCCGAGGGGCTGACCAACCGCGAGATCGGGCAGGCGCTGTTCATCAGCGAGCGTACGGTCGGTGTGCACGTCGGGCACATCTTCGACAAGCTCCAGGTGCGCACCCGCGTGCAGGCCAGCCGAGTGTATCTGCGAGCAGCTAGAGCCGACCGGCCGCCTTCAGCATGAGATAGGCGTCGGAGACCTTCGAGGCGAAGGTCTCCCGCAGCTCGTCGACCACGATCACCCCCTGCTGCGTCAGCAGCGCCCGGACCCGGTCGCGCTCGCCCAGGGCCAGCTCCGCCGCCGCGGCGAGATGGACATCCTCGGCGGTGGCGCCGGTGGACGGCAGCTCGGCCAGCCGGGCGGTCTCCGGGTCGCGGACGGCCGCCAGCACGACCCGGTGCTTGGTGGTGAGCCGGGACAGCACGGGCAGCAGGCCCTCGATGATCGGGGCCGCGTCGAGGGCCGAGAAGATCACCACCATGGCCCGCTTGTGGTCGCGGCGCAGCAGGTCGCCGGCGACGAGGCCGAAGTCCGTCTCGACCAGCGCCGGCTCGAGCGACGCCATCGAGCTGATCAGGCGGGGCAGCTTGGTGCGGTGGCCACCGCCCTCGACCTTCGCGCGTACGGCCGTGTCGACCGCCAGCAGGTCGACGCGGTCGTCGGCCTTGGACGCCAGCACCGCCAGCAGCAGGGCCGCGTCGATGGCGGCGTCCAGCCGGGGCTCGTCGCCGATGCGCGCCGCCGACGTGCGGCCCGTGTCGAGCACGCACACCACGCGCCGGTCGCGCTCGGGGCGCCACGTCCGGACCACCACATCATGGGTACGCGCGGACGCCCGCCAGTCGATCGACCGCACGTCGTCGCCGACCACGTACTCGCGCAACACGTCGAACTCGGTGCCCTGCCCCCGCCCGCGGGTCACCACCGCCCCGTCGAACACGCGCAGCTTCGCCAGCTTCTCCGGCAGCAGCCGCCGGGACGGGAAGCGCGGCAGCACCCGCAGCGTCCACGTCGGCGTCACCTGCTCGTTCCACCGCTGCGACCGCTGCCGGTACGCGAGCCCGAGCGGCCCGTACGACCGCAGCGTCACCCGCACCGCGGCCCGATCCCCGTGCCGCGTCGGCGTCAGCGTGGTGGTGACCTGCTGTTCCTCGCCGGCGAGCAGGTTGAGCCGGTGCTCGGTGCGGTCCGCGCCCGCCGACGGCACCCAGCGGTCGCGCAGCCGCAGCCACATCGGCCGCCGCGCCGTGTTGCCGACGGTCAGCGTCGTGGTCGCCGTCTCCCCGAGCCAGACCGTCTCGGCCCCGGTACGCCGCAGCGTCACGGCGGTCAGCGGGGCCGCGACGAGCGCGTCCAGCACCGCCGCGCCGACCGCCAGCCCCAGCACGGCCAGGGTCAGCAGCCACGGCGAGGGCAGCAGCGCCGGCAGCGGTACGCCGAGCGCCAGGAGCAGCGCGAAGCGCCTCGTGACCACGGTCGGCTCAGCGGGGCGCGGGCACGGCGCCGAGCACGGACCGCAGCACCGAGTCGGTGGTCACGCCGTCCAGCTCGGCCTCGGCGCGCAGCCGCACGCGGTGCCGTAGGACGGGGACCGCGAACGCCTTCACGTCGTCCGGGATCACGTACTCGCGGCCGCTGAGCCACGCGCGCGCCTTTGCCACGGCCAGCAGCGCAGTCGTGCCACGCGGGGACGCGCCCAGCTCGAGCGCGGGTGCCACGCGGGTGGCGCGGCACAGGTCGACGATGTACTCCAGCACCGGCTCGGCGACGGCGACCGCGCGTACCGCCTCGCGGCCGGCGGCCAGGTCGGCGGCGGACGCGACCGGCCCCACCCCGGCCGCCTTCAGGTCGCGCGGGTCGAAGCCGAGGTGGTGCGCCCGCAGCACGCCGAGCTCCTCCTGGCGTTCCGGCAGCGGCACGGCCAGCTTGAGCAGGAAGCGGTCGAGCTGTGCCTCCGGCAACGGGTACGTGCCCTCGTATTCGATGGGGTTCTGGGTGGCCACCACGATGAACGGCTCGGGCAGCCGGCGGGACTCGCCGTCGGTGCTGACCGTGCGCTCCTCCATGGCCTCGAGCAGGGCGGCCTGGGTCTTCGGCGGGGTGCGGTTGATCTCGTCAGCGAGCAGCAGGTTGGTGAAGATCGGGCCGGGCCGGAAGTTGAAGGCCGCGGAGCGCGCGTCGTAGATCAGCGAGCCGGTCACGTCGCCGGGCATCAGGTCGGGCGTGAACTGCACCCGCTTGGTGTCCATGTCCAGCGCCGTCGCCATGGCTCGGACGAGCAGCGTCTTGGCGACCCCGGGCACGCCCTCCAGCAGCACGTGGCCGCCGCAGAGCAGGGCGATGACCACGCCGCCGACCACCGCGTCCTGGCCGATGACCGCCTTGGCGACCTCGGCCCGCAGGCGCTGCAGCGCGTCGCGGGCCGCGAGGGCCTCCACGGGTACGGAAGACGTCACGTCACATTCCCCTCGTCCGGTGCCTGTTGCGCGTTCTGCTGCCCGGTAACGAACCGGACCAGGTCCTGCACGGCCGTCGCGGCCCGGACCAGCTCGGCGTCGCTGTCCTCGACCCCGCCGCCGAGCAGGTGCCGGACGTCGTCCTCCGGCAGCCCCGCGTACGCCGCCACCCGGGCGGCCAGCTCGTCGACGGGCGTGGTGGGCGGAAGGTCGAGGTGGTCGGCCAGCCGTGCCCGCGCCGCCGACTGTACGGTGGCCAGCGACGCGCCGCGCGCCCTCGCCCGCCGATACAGGCCACCGAGGCCACGGACCGTCTCCGCGGTGCGGACCTGGACCGGCAGCGGCTCGGCGACCGGCGCACCGAGGCGCCGGGCCGACGCCAGCGCCAGCGCGATCGCCGCCAGCACGAGCAGCGCCAGGGTCGCCCACACCGAGGGCGGGAAGGCCTGGGCGAGCGCACTCTCGCCGGCGGCGCCGCCGGTGACGGTCTCGCCGCCCTCGTCGCCGGGTTGCGGTTCGCCGGTCGGTTCCCCGCCCGGCTCGCCGTCGGGGTCGCTGTCGTCCGTCCAGCCGTCGTCGTCGCCGGAACTGTCACCGCCCGGCTGCGACCCGGTCCCGGCCGGTGGCGGCGGAGGGATCCGGGGTGCGGGCTCCCGCTCGTGCAGGTCGAGCCAGATCACCCGCGGGCTGCGCGCCAGCACACCCACGGCGAGCTCGCTGTTGCCGTGCTCGTCGGCGCGGTCGTTGCGGAACGGATCCACGGCGCCGACCAGCGTGATGTCGGCGAAGCCGCCGGCCCGGAACTCGGCCAGCCCGCCGTCGTAGCAGGTCACCGGCGCGTACTCGGCCGCGTCGTACCGCCAGCGCAGCACCGCCGCCGGGCCCGCGGCCCCGGCGAAGTCCGCCCCGCAGCCGGGACCGACCGCGGCGGCCGTCCAGCGCGGCCCGCCGACGACGACGTCCAGGCCGGCCTTGTTGAGCTCGTTCGCGCGGGGCGCCACCATGACGACCCGCACCCGCGGCGGCAGGGCGGCGAACCTTTCCAGGTACGTCGGGTGGACCAGCCCCGGAGTCGTCACGAACAGGGTCGTCTCACCGAACGTGCCGATCGCGTCCAGGGCCTCCTGGCTGGTGTGGCGCACCTCGACGGCGACGCCCTTGCGGCTCAGGCCGTCGGCGAGCAGGCGTGCGCCCTGGCCCTCGTCGCTCGTGGGGGAGAGGAAGGTGGCGTCGGTGGGATCGGGCTGCTGCACGACGTGCGCGACGCCGGTGATCGTGGCGAGGCCGAGGACGACGGCGAGCGGCGCGATCAGGCGCAGCCGGCGGGGGTTCTTCACGGCGTACCGCCCGTCATCCGGGTGCGGACCTCGCCGGTCAGGGCGCGCATGTGCTCGTCGTGATCGCGCAGGGCCGGGCGGTCGCCGTACCAGATCTCGGAGAACAGCTCGGTGGCACCGCCCAGCGGGCCCGCCATCGCCGGGCGCTGCACCGCGGCGGTCGCGGCGACCTCGGCGGCGGTCGTCCCGGGCAGCGGTGCGACGATGCCGGCCGCGGCCAGGTCGCCGACGAGGTCACGCAGCCGCTGCCGGATCGCCTCCGCGTAACGGCCCTCGGCGGCGAGCCGGTCGGCGAGCAACGTGCCGTCGGGCAGCACGACGCTGGGCTCGAAGGCCGGCGCGGCCGGAGTCTCCTCCACGGCCTTCTTCTTCGTCCTCGGCCTGCGCCTGGGCCGCTTGATCTTCGGCATCCGCAGCCGCGGCATCCGCCTGGGAACCCAGGCCGGATACCAGTACCAGAGCGAGCCGGCCACGCCCGCGAGGAGCAGCAGCAGGAACAGCAGGAGCTGCGGCGAGATCCGGTCGAAGACCGACGCCGCGAACTCGTCCCACACCCGGGTCACGGCGCGTACACCAGGGCCGCGGCCTCGTCCTGGCCGCGGCTGCGGGCCCGGCTGATGGCGATGTCCAGCCCTTCGGTACGGATCCGCGTCTCCAGCAGCAGCACCGCGTCGACGCAGGCCAGGGCGGCGTACGCCACGGTGTTCGCCAAGGCCCACGCCGCCGGGGCGATCCAGGCCAGCCCCTGCGGCCGGCCCCCGGACACGGTGGTGAACACGGCGACCCACCCGGCCCCGAGCGCCACCCGCACGGCGAACCACGTCAGGTACGCCGCCAGCCGCGTCCACCCGCCCCGCATCCCCCCGCGGACCGCCAGCCGCGCGGCCCGCCCGAACGACCCCTTCCGGTCGATCACGATGACGGCGCTGACCAGTCCGAGCAGCCCGTACACGGCGAGCCACGCCACGAACCCGGCGAACGCCGCAGCGCCACAGGCCACCCCGAACACGACGGCGGCGAGCAGCGTCGGCACCGGCCGTACCCGTTTCCAGACGTCCCGGTCCCGCAGCGGCCGCCCGAGCAGAGCCGGCCCGGCCGCGGCCGCGGCGATGGCCCCGAGCAGGCAGATGATGAACCCCTCGGTGGCGAAGCCGGCGGAGGCGAGCACCCACCACGACCCGAAGCTGCCGCGCGCCGGCCCGTAGACGGGCGCGGTGGCGGAGGCGGCGGCCCGCAACGGCATGAGCAGGGCCTGCTCGAGCACCGCCAGCACACCGGAGGTGAGCAGCAACGGCAGCGCCCGGGCCCGGAGCAGCGTCATGGCGGCGTCGAGCAGCTCACCGAGCGTCATGGGACGCAGCGGCAGATCGGGCTGCGCGGACATGGCGGCGATCCTAGGCGATCGCGGCACCCGGCGTGAGCACGGCTGGGGATTCAGCCGGCCCAGCGCGTTCCAGAGCCCGGCTGGTCGGCGCAACAGCACCGCGACGCAACGTTGCAGGGGTGAGTCAGCCTGCAATCTACGGGGTGCTCAATCGCGCTACCCGCCGTTGTGGCGCTGCGTGGGCAACATGGCAGCGCGAACTGCCTCTGCGAAGCGACGGTTGCGCACCATCTCGCCCGGCGGCACGCCCGCGGACTCCTCTTCGGCCATGATTCGATGGAAGGTCGGCAGCAGCTTCACGACGGCCCGCTCGGCTGCTCCCGGATCCCAAATGATGTCGAGCATGCGGCGACACTGCTCAGCGGCGCGCCGCGGATTGGCCGCCAGCCGATCCGGCCCCAGTACCTGCCAGCGAAGTGCCGCCATGAGGTGATAGCGCGCCGGGCGGAACGTCGTCCCGATCCGACGGGTGCGCAATAGCCATTCGATGCGGTAGTGCGTCGCCGCCGCAACGTAATACGTATCCGGCAGATGCTCCGGTCGGAACAACTCATCCCGGCGCTGGGTCGTCAGCTCCCTGTAGTGGCCGACCGCCGAGGGCGCGCCGAGAAACATCGCCGCGTATGCGCGGGTCAGTTGCGCGCGATTGATCACCCTGGTCTTCTCGACATCCTGACGGGTCGCGTATTGCTTGGATCGTCGCTCATACCACAGCCGTCGGGAAGGTTCCTGGGCGGCGAACCAGTCCTCCAGCCGTCTGTGGAAGTCCTCGCGTGAGGAGAGGTCGTCCTCACTCACCGCGGTCTGCCGGTTCGTCGCCGCGATGATGCCGGAGATGACCTCCTCGTCCTCGCTGTGCACAATGCGGACGCTGATCTGGACTTCGTCGGAAAGCTGGTCCCGTTCGTCGAACAGTACGTGACAGGTCTGGCAGCCGTTGACCACCTGGAAGTCACGGATGTGAACCTCGTCGCCAACGACTCGGAGATTGCGGGTGACGATGGTGACGCCGTTGTTGAGGACCGCGAAACGACGGCGCCCAGGTTCATCGCGGACCGTGTCACGGATCTGGGCGTTGACACCGTTGTAACCCTGAAAATCGCGCACGTTCTCGTGAAATAGTGCTTTACGAATGTGTCCGGTCGGGTCGGTCAGCACCTTGACGACCAGTTCGTGCGCGGACAGCAGGCCGAGGAGGGACTCCTCGACGCCCGGCATCCGGGGCAACGAAAGCTTCTTAGGCATGTCGAATGTCGCAGGCACGGCTTGAGTCGCCCGTTTGTACAGCTCGCAGAGCTCATCGCGGGTGACGCAACGAACCTCGACGGCGTCGAACCGGCCCGGGCGCATCAGGTTGCGTTCAGCTGACGCCGCCTTGCGACGCAGCATCTCGGCCACCTGATTGCCGTTAGTGACATATCGGACGTGCAGTCGGGGCCGGCCGCCTGAGAACTTGGCGATGTTGGCGTAGATCGCGTCGAGACAGGCGCGCAGATTGCCGACGTCGGGCGACGCGGGATATGGCAGTTCGCCGGTGCCGACTACATGCGTGAGGTTGTCCGCCAGGTCGGCGATCACCTTTGCTTCGAACTTGGGGCTGGTCTTGGCCTGCACCACGATGAAGTGCACATCCAACTGCCGGGCCTGTTCCGTGGCTGCCCGCACATCGACCGCATCGCGCAGCAGCACACCGTTGACCAGGATGCCGTACGCGTCGATGCCGTAGTCATTACCACCGCCGACCCGGAACACCTCCGGTGTGAAGTCGCTCTCGTAGAACGAACTGAGCACGCAGAAGCCGGCGAACGCCTCGAACGCTTCCTCGACCGCAAGCGCGTCGAGGTCGTGATCGGCCTGGAACTGCTTCACGAGACCTTCGACGACGATGTCCATCCGCTGCTCCTCGATCCGTCGGCGGTACGGCTTACGCCCGAGCGCGGGCCAGAACGTCCTCGGCGCTCAGCGCGCTTGCGGGGTGATACGACAGGCACATCGGTACGGACACCTTGCGGAACGGTGTCGCCTCGCCGACGGCGTAGAACTGGCCGGCCTCCAGGCGAGAGATCTCGAGCACCGAGCTGCCCTTGGCTGATGCGATTTCACGCGCCGCGGCGATCTGCACAGGACTGTTCAGGAAACCGTAGAACTGGGTCGCGGCGTTGCCGCTGATGCGGTTATGGATGCCCTTCGGCGCCTGGGTCGCGAAGATCAGGCCCAAGCCGTACTTGCGGGCCTGACTGGCCAGGGCGAGTGTGCTTTCGGTACAAGCGGTCATCGCTCCGGAGGGCACGAACGTCTGTGCCTCGTCCATCACGAACAGCCCTCCGAGTGGTCGGTCACCTGCGGGATGTTGCTTGATCCAGGCGAACAGCGCCATCTGTAGCTGGTTGACGAAGCTCTGCCTTTGCTCGTCGTTCGGCAGCCCGATGAGGCTGACGACGGATACCCGGGCACGCTTTCCTGGCGCGGGCGTAAGCAGGACGGCCGGATCGAGCGTCTCCCCGGCGCCGCCGAACATCGGGTCGTTGACCATAGCGGCTCGTAGCGTCTCGGCCATGTCCGCGGCCAGCTCGCGCGCTCGGCCGAGGGATGCTGCTCCCTCCGGCAGGTCGCTGAGCAGATCGACGAAGCCAGCCAGGTCCCTGTTGCGGGTGCGTGCGAAGTAGTCCAGGGCCTGCCGGAGAACCGCCCGCCCGCGGTCCGCCTTCGCGGTGTTTGCTGCCATCCGAGCCCGTGGCGCGAGCGCTGCGACGGCGGTGTCCAGGGCAAGACCGAACTCGTCCGGCTCGTCGAGAACCGCTGCGAAGTCCGGCAGCGGCTGGAAGCTGAGCGGTCGGCCGGACGACCGCCGCGGCGTCCACACCACCACGTCCGTGCGGTCTACATAGGTCGCGGCCAGCTCCGCGTCACCCGGCCGCCATGTTCTCGGCGGTTCCGGCCAAGCGTCACCGAGCCGGGCAAGGTCGTTGTTCGGGTCGAGCACGATGGCGGATACGCCATTCAACGCGCATTCCTCGATCAAGCGCCGGATCAAGACGGTCTTGCCCGAACCCGATCCGGCAAAGATCACCGCGTGTTTGCGAAGGGACTCGAGCGGCGTGCGTAGGGACTCGCCGGTCTCCAGCACGGTCCCCAGGTCCAGGCTCGGGCCGGCTGCGGCTGCCTGCTTCGCCTCCACCGACGACGCCGCCGGTCCGCCGGTCGAGTCGGGTTCTGGTGCCTGGTTCCGTCTGTCGTCCGGCGGTGCGCCGAAGACCCGTCCAAAGAGTACGGTGTTTCCGGCCGGACGCCGCGCCCGCAACCACTCCGGTAGGGCTGGATCGTGCTCGTCGAGCAACGTTGCGAGAGCGGCGAAGGTCCGCAGGTCGTCCGCGGATATGGTAGTCAACATCCCGCCTCGGTCGAGATAGTCCTGCTTCATACGTTGGCTCACCTTGCCGTTTGGCCATGCCTCGTTGCGAAGCAGCACGGCACGGCGCTTGGTGATTGCAGGGTCGAGGTTGACGAAGCTGAGCAGGCGCCGGAGTCGAGCCTGCACCGCCAGTGCATGGGGATGAGACAGCGCTCGAAACGACCAGTGAGCCTCATCCTCCGTTTCTTCGTCCAAGGTTTCCCGGAGCCACGCGTGCATCGACGGATTGCCGTCTTCACCCGGCTGCACGCTGTACCGACCGCGGCGGTCGCCTTGCTCGATGGTCCAAGCCTGCAGGCCCGCAACGAGAAGCCTGGACATCTCGCGGTCCTCGGTCGCGGGCGCCAGTGCCGCGTCAACCACCGCCTCGGCGCGGAGTGCGGTCAGCCGTTCGTCGAGCAAGGTCAGGCGGGCAGGTGGGGGTATCGGGGCGGGTCGGGTAGGTGACGAGTCGACCTGGAGCAGGCTGATGAGCGGTGTCGCGTTGTCCGCCGCAAGGCATGCCCGGACATGCTCGTCCACCCTTTGAAGCAGACCGCGCGGGGTGAAGGCTGGAGCGTCCTGAAACGCTTCCAGGGCCACTGGCCACGTTGGGTAGGGCGGCACGAAGTCGGCGGTTTCGAAGAATGGCTCGAATCGCGCGGTCACCAGCTGAACCGCGATCTCGGCGGACGGGATCAGGGCGAGCCGGGTCTCTTTGCGGAACCGTCCGCTCACGGACCCCAGGGCGTTCTGCTCGATCAGATCCCAGGATCCCGGTAGGCAGGCCACCACGGTCACCGTCCGGCTAAGCACCTCACGAAGTTGCATCAGACCGTCGCCGAGGTCGGCGGCCATCGCGATCGGCTCGTTGACTCCCCGGTTGGAACCGTCGTCGACAGCCGATGTGCGAGCCTGTGCGAACACCGGGTCGATCTGGTCAACGGCGAAGAGTGTCGCCCCGGTGCATGCGATGAGCAGAGAAAGTTCCTCGGCCACTCGTTGCGGCGGCTTGACGGTGACAGGCACCCCCCAGCGCTCTAATCCGGCGGAGGTCTCATCCTGTGCGGAAGTCAGCCAGTTCTCTGCGAGATCGTTAGCATTCTCTTCGGATGAGGCCAGCATGACCAGCGTACGGAGGGTGTGCCGGCACTCGCGGCCGGCCTCGGGCACGGCACGGCGAAATGCGGAGATGAACTGATCGAGCGCTTCAGGGGTCAGCGGACTTGCGCCCCGCACTCGTAGGCGTAGGTCATGGGAAATTCCCGCGATCTCGGCGAGCCGTTCCAACAGCACCTCGAGCTGCGGATGACGGTACGAGCCGGATCGGTGCAGCCCGCGCAGGAACGCGGACACCACGTTCGGCCAGAATGATTTTCCGTCGGCGATTCCCATCAGAAAGAAGTAGCCGCGTTGAAGTTGGACCTGTTCACGCGCCCATCGGATCAGGTGCGTCTTGCCGGCCCCGTGCCGTCCCTGAACGACCAGGCCGACCGGGCTGCGGCCGGTACTGGTGTCTGCGTTTTGATACGCGCGGACGACCGCTGCGCCGATATCGCCGTTCAGTCCGTCGATGTGGACGTCAAGCCGGGACCAGACGTCGTCCTGGGTCGGCGCCCAGTCCAGCCGGCGTAGTTCGGTGAGCGCACGCCGCTCGCGCGGCTCGATCATGCGGGGCCGATCGTGATCAGATGCATGTCCTCTCCACCGAGCGGGATCGCGGCCGCCTTTGCGCGGTCGCTCAGGGCCTTGCGGTTCGGATCGGGATCGAGTTGGATCGCCCGCTGCCGATTCAGTGCCAGTAGGGCTTCGTCAAGACGTCCCCGCGGGACGTCCGGCATTGCGTCGCGGAGCCGAGCAAGACTGACCAGGGCTCCCGGTTCGTCGGCCAGGTCGCCGTACGCCTGCCGGATCCGATCCTCGATGGAGAGCGGGCCTGGGTCCTCGTGGGTGAAGACGTCGGAGAGGTGGTACCCGCTCTTGACCATCAGGCCGTTGAGGTGGCGGAACGTGCCACAGAGAAGGTGCCAGGCAGCGCCCACTCCCGCTGGCGGTGCCATTGTCAACTCGTCCCTGCCGCGGACCCAACCTTGATCGGTCAACTCATGAAAGATTGCGCCACGCTGCCCCTTCTTCCAAATGATCAGCTTTTCGCGAGTCAATTGATCACGTGCGGACTTCTCGATCGTGACGTGATACAGCTTTCGAAGATCCGGATTGGAGGCTTCGGTGACGTGCAGCATCAGGGCGATCAAAGCCTGTCGGGCAGGCGTACTCAGGGCAACAGGCATGGCGATGATCTTCCGCGTCGGGAGTGCGGTCGGGGCGTGCCGCAAAGAGCATCATTGCCGTAGTGACGAATTCGTGCGAGCCCTCGACGGTCCCAAGCGCTTGCGGCCGGTGTCTGATTGCCGATACTCGCGGTGTATAGAAAAGGTTGACACGTACCGGCTGATGGGACTGCGCTCGGCGACTTGACGCGCCGCTCCCGATAGTCCTCCAGCATGGCGACTCGCCGAGCCCATGACCGCGCGAGCAAACGGGTGATGATCACTTTCGACGGCAGTGTCGTTTGCTGTGGAGAGTGCGCTTGCGATGTGTTCAGCGGTACTCAAACGCGGTTGAGCCAGGACGCGGGTTCGCGCCGCGCACGACGGCACGGTTCGCGACGTGACTGACCTGTCCGCTGCAACTCCCGGGTCGTCTGTACAGCGCAGCCGCGGTGAAAGGCTCGGCTCGACCGCCTTCCGACCTCTGTGGTTGGCGCGTATGTAGTCTGTCGTACCTGAGCGGGGCGCTGGGCGAGTCCCGTTCGGCGGCGCTGCCATGCTGGCCGACCGCTGGGGTCACGCCACTTCTCGCGGCGGTGGACCGTTGGTCCGATGGCCGAAGCCGAGATCGCATCAGTTCATTACGTTGACGCAGCCGGTCGCGCACGTCGATGCATCGGCGGTTATGGTGCGTCGATGGGTGCTCACGAGGCGCCCGGACATTCTTCTGAAAGGTTCACCAATGGCCCTTCCCGCAGGCGTCTCGCGGCGCAGTGTGCTGGCGGCCGCCGCCGTCGGTGCCGCCGCTCCCGTCGTCGCGTCCGGCGCTGCTTCCGCTGCCGGTTCCGTTGCCGCGTCCGGCGCGGCCCGGAGGTACGACCTCACCGTGCTCGGCACCTCCGACACGCACGGCAACGTCTACAACTGGGACTACTACAAGGATCTGGAGTACGACGACAGCGCGCACAACGATGTCGGGGTCGCCAAGCTCGCGGCGCTGGTGAACCAGATCCGTGCCGAGCGGCGCGGCAAGGCCACGCTGGTGCTCGACGCGGGGGACACGATCCAGGGCACGCCGCTGGCCACGTACTACGCCAAGCAGGAGCCGATCACCGAGACCGGCGAACGGCACCCGATGGCGCGGGCGATGAACGTGCTGCACTACGACGCCGTCACGCTCGGCAACCACGAGTTCAACTACGGCCTGCCGCTGCTCCACCTGTGGATCCGCCAGCTGGGCTTCCCGGCGCTCGCGGCCAACGCCGTCGACGCGAAGACCGGGCGGCCCGCCTTCACGCCGTACACGATCAAGAAGGTCTGCCTCGGCCCGGGCGTACCGACCCTGCGGGTCGGCATCCTGGGTCTCACCAACCCGGGCGTGGCGATCTGGGACCGGGCGAACGTCGAGGGCGAGCTGCTCTTCAAGGACATGATCGAGACGGCCGCGAAGTGGGTCCCGATCATGCGCGCCCGCGGCGCCGACCTCGTGCTGATCTCGGCCCACGGCGGCGACAGCGGTACGAGCAGCTACGGACCCGAGCTGCCGAACGAGAATCCGAGCGCGCTGATCGCCGAGCAGGTGCCGGGCATCGACGCGATCCTCTTCGGACACGCCCACCGGGAGGTCCCGCAGCGCTTCGTGACCAACACGCAGACGGGCGCGCAGGTGCTGCTCGCCGAGCCGTCGAAGTGGGGCCAGCGCCTCACCCGGATGGACTTCACGCTGGTCCGCGACCGCGGCCGCTGGACCATCACGGAGAAGAAGTCGGCCTCGCTGAACACCAACACCGTCCCCGAGGACCCGAAGGTGCTCGCGGCGGTGCGGTCCCAGCACGCCAAGACCGTCGCGTACGTCAACCAGGTCGTCGCCACGTCCACGGAGGAGCTGTCGGCCGCCGAGTCGCGGTACAAGGACACGCCGATCCTCGACTACATCAACAAGGTGCAGACGGACACGGTGACCGCCGCGCTGGCCGGCACCCCGTACGCCGGCCTGCCGGTCCTGTCGATCGCCGCGCCGTTCAGCCGGACCGCGATCTTCCCCAAGGGCGACGTCAAGATCAAGGATGTGGCGGGCCTCTACATCTACGACAACACCCTCGAGGCGGTCGTCCTGACCGGCGCGGAGGTACGGGCCTACCTCGAGTACTCGGCGCGCTACTTCGTCACCCTGCCGGTCGGCGCCACCCCCGACCCGGAGACGATCAGCGACCCGGCGATCCCGGACTACAACTACGACGTCTTCTCCGGCATCGACTACGACATCGACATCAGCAAGCCGGCGGGCTCCCGCATCACCCGCCTCGACATCGCCGGCGCGCCGGTCGCCCCCGACGCCCGCTTCGTCGTGGCGGTGAACAACTACCGCCGCAGCGGGGGCGGCAACTTCCCCGGCATCGTCAAGGAGCAGGTCTACAACGCCCAGCAGGAGATCAGGCAGCTCCTGATCGACTGGGCCCAGGCCAAGGGCGAGATCAACCCGGCGGACTTCTTCGTGCCGAACTGGCGTCTCGTCCGCGAAGGCGTCCCGGTCTTCCCGGCGTAGTGACGGACGTCGTGGCGCACCCGGCCCCCGCGGGGTGCGCCACGACGGTCCGAGTCATCGCTTCGGTCCGACTGCCGTCCGGCTCACGGCCCGGTCACCGCTTCGTGACGGACTTCCAGTTGCCCTTCTCGTCGGCCGAGACGAGCACCCGGCCCGTCCGCCCGCCGCTCAGCTTCAGCTCGCACAGGTACTCGCGCTTCCCGGCGCGCCACTCGCTGACCGGCCGGCAGTCCGCCTCGGTCGCGTTGACCTTCGCCTTGGCCAGCTGCCCGTCGTGCAGCACGTTGCTCTCGAGGGCCTTGATCATCGCGCTCTCCCGCCAGTTCAGGTAGGTCGGAACAGCGATCGCGCCCCCCGCCGTGATCCAGGCGAAACCACCGACCACCAACGTGACGGCGAAGGCGACCCAGTACGGCGCCACGGTGTTGCGTCCGCGCCGCGCTTGGTCGGACCGGCGAGCCGCGGAGATCGCCCCGAACACGCTGAAGAAGAACGTAAAAAGGATCACCGGCCAGACCGCCGGCCGCTGCGCCCGCGGCGCATTGCGGATCTCCTCCGGGTACGGGACCAGCAGCCCACCGATCTGAGGCACGGACCCGTACGGCGTCACGACGACGGCATCCGACTGAGCAGCCGGCTCGGCCGCCGCGGGCGCGGCGGTGCTCTGAGCCGCCCACGGAGGCGCCGTCGGGTACGCGGACGGCGGCTGCTGCTGGTGCGGAACCTGCGACGGGGTGGTCTCCACCGGATACGCGGCGGACGCGCCGTAGCCCGTGGTCGGGGCAGCGGAGGCCGGGGTGCTCTCCGTCGGATAAAGAGCCGGCGTCGCGTAGCCCCCGGGAGCGGCCGACGCCGGGTAGTGCGCCGAAGTCGGGTAGGCGGCCTCCGCCGGGTAGGCGGTCGGCGCCGGGTAGGCGGTCGGGGTGGTCTCGGCCGGGTAGGCGGTCGGCGCCGGGTAGCCCGCCGGGGTTGCCTCGACCGGGTAGCTCATCGGGTTCTGCGGGGCCGGGTAGCCCGCCGGAGCAGCGTCGACCGGGTACTGGGGCGCGGCATGATGCGAGTGCTCGGGGTGCTGGTAGCCGGCCGGCGGGTACTGCGCGTGGCCCGACGCGAACTGAGGATAGTCCGAGCCCGGGGGGCCGTACGGAATCTGCGTCGTCATTCAGGGGGCCTTTCCGGTAGCGGCTCGGGTGCAGCGCCCGTCCAGGCCCATCAATCGGCTGTCCCGCCACGGACTTGAGAACACCGCCGCCCAGGGTTGCGCGGCACGGTCACCCACCGGCGACCCGGCGACCCGGCGGGCGTGGGGTTCGAGCTGTCAGTTCGCGACGTTGTTGCCGCTGCCTGCGTCGCCGCCGTCCTCCTCGTCGGTGGGGGGTGGTTCCGGCGGGTCGCTGGTGGGCGGGGTGGTCGTGCTCGTCGGCTCCGTCGGCGGCGGTGTTGTCGTCGCCGTGGCGGTGGGCTTCGTCGGTGTGGGGGCGGTCGTCGTGGGGGTGACCGATTTGGAGGGCTTTATGGGCTGGTTCTGCGGGGCCGTTCCCCCGTTGGGGCGGTGGGTGGGGCGGGTCGTCGCGTCGTCCGTCGGCTCGAGCGGCTCGTCGGTCTCGTCTGCCGTCTGCGACTCCGTCGGGACCACCGCGGTGCCGTTGTTGCCCTTGTCGTCCTGGTTGTTGCTCTGCAGCCACAGCGCGATACTCATGCCGCCGGCCGTCAGGAGCAGGGCGATGACCGCGAGGAGCACGGCGAGCTGCCCCTTCGACTGCCGTCGCCGAGCCGGTATCGCGGCCGGCGCCGCCTCCAGCAGGTTGCGCTGCACCGGCATGGTGCGGCCGGTGGGGGCGCCAGGGCTCATCGGCCGGGTCAGCGCCGTCCCCGTCATCGACTGGGCGTTCATCCGCGCGCCGGTCACCGCGGGACCGCTCAGAGCCGTGCCGGTGACGGCCGGCCGGACCATCGCCGTACGGGTCATGCCGGTCGCGGTCTGCGTACGCCAGTCGAGCGTTCCCGCCGCGGCCAGCGCGGCCTCGGCGAACTCGGCGGCGCTGGCGAACCGGTCCGCCGGGTTCTTGGCCATCGCCCGGCTGATCAGCTCGCGCACCGCCGGCGGTGCGAGGCTGTCGGGGAGGGGGTCGGGGTCGTCCTCGAGGTGGCGCAGTGCCACCTGCAGCGCGTTGTCGCCGTCGAAGGGCGGAACACCCGCGATGCAGTGGTACGCCACCGCGCCGAGCGCGTAGATGTCCGTGGCCGGGCTGACGTTGCCCTTCGCCACCTGCTCGGGGGCCATGTAGAGGGCGGTGCCGACGATGGCGTTCAGGCCGGTCACGCTCGTCACCGCGGCGGACCGGGCCACGCCGAAGTCGACCAGGATCACCGCGCCGTTGGGCTTGACGATGAGGTTGCCCGGTTTCACGTCACGGTGGACGGTGCCGTTCTCGTGCGCGGCGTGCAGAGCGTCGGCGGCCTGCGCGACGATCGACATGGTCTCCGCGACGCCGAGCCGGCCCTGCTCCTTCAGCCGGGCGGAGAGCGGCTCCCCGTCGACGAACGCCATGACCAGGTATGCGCACTGATCCTCGTCACCGGCGTCGCCGGCGCTGTAGTCGTAGACCTCGACGACCCCGGGATGGCGGAACGCGGCCATCATCCGCGCCTCGCCGTAGAACCGGGCGGCGAACTCGGGATCGGTCAACATGGCGGTGCGCAGCACTTTGACGGCGATCGTCCGGCCGAGCACCACGTCGGTGCCCCGCCACACGTCACCCATCCCACCGGTGGCGATGCGCTCGTCCGACCGGTAGCGGTTGTCCAGGAGGCTTCCCGAACTGAGCACCAGCGGACCTATCTACTCGAGTGTCGCCACGACCGGACCAAGGGGCCCGGCACCGCGCGAGCCGCGCACAACGATACAGATTCCCCGCCCCTCGCGGCGAGGTCGGTGGGTTGCGGAAAGGGCACGCCGAACGATGCCGCCAACCAGGCGAAAGACCCGGAAAGGGACCCGAAAGACACCCACCGGATCGGGTGGGTGACCCCCCGCATCCAGCAACCCGTCCGAGGGTCGACGCGGAGTCATCGCCGCGTGAGCGGAGGCACCGTACGCCCGGCCGCCGAGTCCGCGAGCAGCTGCGCGAACCGCCGCTCCCGCGTCTCCGCGCGCTTCGCGCTCACCACCCAGTGCACCGCGGCCCGCCGGTACGAAGCCGACTGCGCGCTGAACCATCGCCACGCCTCCTCCTCCCCGCGGAACCGCGCCTTCTGCTGCTCGTCGAGCACCGCGTCGGCCGGCTGCTCGTACGAGTAGGCGGCGACCTTCCCGGGTTTTCGCGTCTCGAAGGCCTGGAGGCCGGCCGGATGCATCAACCCCGCCTCGGTGAGCTCTGCCACCTTCGCGACGTTGACGGAGCTCCACACGCTGCCCTTGCGCCGCGGCGTGAAGCGGACCTGGTAACGGTCCTCGTCGATGCGCCTGCCGATGCTGTCGATCCAGCCGAAGCACAGCGCCTGCGCGATGGCCTCGGTGTGTTTCACCGTCGGCCTGCCGGTGTGCTTCTTGTAATAGCCGACGAACAGCTCGGTCGCGTCCGCGTGGTGCTGCTCGAACCAGGCGCGCAGCTCGGCCTCGGAGGCGAAGAACACAGGTTCCATGGGATGAACCTAGGCCCCGGGTACGACAACCTCCCGAGGCGGAAAATGATCGCCGGGCGGCAAAGGGCTCCGCCCGGCGACCACAACCATCAGCCTTCGTACGTGGGCGTGACCACGATCGCGGTCTCGGCCAGCTCCAGCTGCTCGTTCTCCTCCCGGCGCTCCGCCGCTGCGCGGACCGTGGTCGCCGTGGCCCAGCCGAGTGCCAGGCCGATGAGGCTCGCCCCGACGATCAGCCCCCAGGGCAGGCCCGGCTTGCGGCCCGCGAGGGCGTTGGCGGCCAGGTTCGCCCTGGTCCAGGCCTCCTCCGTCACGGCGTTGACCCGGGCCCCGGCCTTGCCGGCCAGCTTGTGGCTCTCCCGGGAGGCCTTCCCGGCGAGCTTGTTGCTCTGCTTGGACGCCTTGCCGGCCAGCTCGGCGGCCTTCGCGCCGGCCAGACCTGCAGTGATCTTGCCTGCGTCCTTGGCGCTCTCGCCGGCGGACGCCATGGCCGAGGACAGGTAGTCCCAGGCCTCGGCGGCGGTGCGCTCGGCCCTGCTCTTGCGAGAGAACATCGTGTCGTACCTCCTGCGATCGCCGATGCCTGCCTGCGGAGGTGCCCAGGTGCGCCGGCGCGCAAACGTCTCCTGAACAGCGGTGGTCGGCCGGATGGCCGGAGCCGGCGTCTGTCGGCTGTGGACCGCCGGGCACGATAACCGCTCGACGAGGGTGGGTAGGCTTGCTCCGGTTCGCCCCGCGGCACACAGCCAGCTGCCAGGTTGGAGCGGTACTGTCCGGTGCGGTTTCACCGGACCCGATGGGGGTAGTCACCGCCGCCCCTGGCGAGGAAGCACCGCAGGTCAGCGGTCTCCTCGTGCCGAAGATAAGACGCCCGGGGTGACCCGGGCGGGTGGAGGTAGGGCGTGACGCTGTCGATAACGACGTCGACGAAGTCCACCGGTGTGGTGGAGGTCGCACCGATGGGTGAGATCGACGTGGAGAACGCGTACGAGATCAAGGACGCCGTGGCGGCACAGCTCGCGGCGGGCACGCCGGAGCGCATCGAGCTCGACATGCACGGGGTCAGTTTCATCGACTCCGTGGGCATTTCGGCCCTCGTGGCCGCTTTCCAGCTGGCCAGCGTCAGCGGGGTGAAGCTCGTCGTGACCCGTCCGAGTCGTTTCGCTCACCGCCAGTTGTGGGTCACCGGCCTGCTGGGACTCTTCGGCGCGCCTGAGCCGTGCATCGACTGCGGCGATCCGGCACACCGTTCGTTGGTGCCCGGGGCCTGAGCGCGACGTCCGCCTGACCGAGAGTGATCGTGCGTTAAGCCTGCCTGTGGCGACTTGTTCGCGTCCCGGCCACTACGGGATAGTGCTTCCGTGGCGCGACTCCCGATCGGCACCGCTCTGCTGCGGCGCTACGTCCTGACCCGCGCCATCGGCCAGGGCGGGGTCTCGACCGTCTACGCCGCGATCGACACCCGCCGCGGCCGCAAGCTGGCCGTCAAGATCCTCGCTCCCACCCTCGCCGACGACCCGGGCGCTCGCGAGGACGTCCGGCGCGAGGCCCTGATCACCGATCGGCTGCGGCACCCGGGCGTCCCCCGCGTCTTCGAGTACGGCGACGCGCCGCTGCCGGACGGCACGGTGGTGCCCTACGTGGTCCTCGAGCTCCTCGACGGCGAACCGCTGACCGACCGCCTCGCCCGTGGCCGCCTCGCCTGGCCCGAGGCCGTGCGGATCGCCGCGGCCGCCGCCGACGTGCTCGCCGTCGCCCACCGCCGCGGCGTCGTCCACCGCGACCTGACTGCCCGCAACGTCATGGTCACCGCCGACGGCATCAAGATCATCGACTTCGGCCTTGCCACCGCGGCCCTCCAGCCAGGAGACCCCTTCATGGGTACGGCGCCACACCGACCCGAGGATGTCGTGGCTGGCGGCGTCAGGACTGTTCACGGCCACCGCCCCCACCCGCGCGGCGAGGTCCCCTACTTCCGCATGACGGGCTCCAGCGGCCGGAGAGCGCTCCCGCCGCACCCGAAGACCCTGTTCGCCCGCCCCGCCGACGACGTCTACACACTGGGCGTGCTGCTCTACGAGATGCTCACCGGCCGCTCGCCCTACCCACCGGCGGTGGCCGCCACCATCGTCGCCGCCGGCCGCGTCGGTCACCTCGCCCCGACACCGGTGCTCGCCATCCCCGGCCTCCCAGGCGACCTGCGCAACCTCGTCCGAGCCTGCATGGCGAAACGCCCCGAGGACCGCCCCGGGAGCGCCGACCTCGCCGTCACCCTCTGGCACATCCTCGACACAGGGCACGCGCCGCTCACGCGAGGGGGCATGCAGGTATCGGCCGCTTCAGGCTTGTGGGGCGGGTGAGAGAGCGCTCACACGCGCTCAGAACGCCGGCGTCTGCACCACGATGTTCTCGAGGTTGATCTTCACGTCGGTGGCCTCACCCGGGGCCCGGATCGGCGTCACCACCGCGAACCCCTCCGCCAGGGCCGCCAGGTCGGTGCCCGGCTCCAGGGGTTCGTCCGCCGCCTGGACGGCCGTGCGCACGAAGCCCTCGCCGGCCTCCGCGATGCTCATCTGCACCTGGCCGAACCGGGCCAGCGTGGCACGGCGCAGCCCCCGGATGCCGTCGACGTGCAGATCCGGCACGTTCACGTTCAGCACCGTGCCCGGCGGCGTGTGGGTGAGGGTCGGCAGCAGCTTCACGGCGAGCTCCGCCGCGCTCGTCCAGTGGCGCTTCTCGTCGTCCGCCTTGTCGAGGTCCGCGATCGCCTGGCCGCCGCTGGCCGCCGTACCGTTGCTGGGGGAGAGGACGTCGAGCGAGACGGCCATGCCGTGCAGGCCGGCGTGCGAGGCCGTGAGCGTCGCACCCACCGTCCCGGAGTGCACCACCGCCGCCCCGGCGTTGGCGCCGCGATTGATGCCCGAGAGAACAAGGTTCGGAACCGCCCCGAAGGCCCCGCGCAGGGCCAGCAGCACGATGAACGCCGGGGAGGCCGCGACCGCGTAGGCCGGCACGTTCTTCACGCCGGGCAGCTCGCGCGGCTGCACGCAGATCTGCCCGTCCTTCTCGACCGCCGTCATGGCGGCGCTGGTACCACTCGCCTCGGTGAGCGGCGCCGCCACCATGACGTCGAACCCCTGGCGCGCCACCGCACGGGCCAGCCATCTGATCCCCGGAGCGTCGATGCCGTCGTCATTCGTGATCAGAATCCGAACAGCGGTCATGCCGAAACCTTCGCGTCGACGGGTGTCAGCCGTACCCGCTCGGTCAGGACCTGGACGGCGTCGATGCGGCCCGTCCCGAGACCGTGGCGGGTGACGTTGAGGGCACCGGCGGCGGCCCCCGTACGCACAGCGTCACACAGCGTTCCACCCTGTGCCAATACGGCGGCCACTCCCGCGGTCATCGAGTCACCCGCCCCGCGCGACTCGGCGGCCACCATGCGGGGCATGTCCACCTCGTAGACGACGTCCTCGATCAGGGCCAGCGCGCCCTCGTCGGCGCGGGACACGAGGGCCATCTCGGCGCCGTCGTCGCGGAGCTTGAACAGCGCCTTGGTGATGGACTCGATCGAGTCGTCCGCGATCATGCCGTCGCGCAGCAGCTCCTCGTGGCTCACCTTGACCACGTGGGGGCGGGCCTCCAGCGCGGCGGCGAGGTGGGCGGCCGAGAGGTCGATGATGACCTTGCAGCCGTTCGCACCCAGGTCGGTGGCGAGCCGGCGGTACACCTCGGCGGGCACCACGGACGGGTGGGCGGGCCCGCTCAGCACGGCGATGCCGGCGCGCAGCCCCTCGGCGAGCGCGAGGCTGTACAGCTCGTCCATCTCGTGCCGGGACAGCGGCTGGCCCGGGTCCTCCGCCAGCTCCTCGCGCTTACCGCTGCGCCGGTCGTGCACGTACCAGCCCGTACCCGACTCGCGCTTTATGGTCTTGAGCGTGATGCCGTGGAACTTGAGCAGCGGCTCCAGCACCCGCCCGACCTCGCCTCCGGCGGCCGCGCAGAGGGTGACCGGCGCGCCCAGCAGCGTGATCATGCGCGCCTGCCACACGCCCTGGCCGCCGGGGTGCACGTGGAGCTCGGCCTTGTCGTGCTGCTGCTCGATGGTCACGGTGAGCTGGGGCGCAGGCACGAACACCATGACCCCTTTGTTACCCATGCGCACAGTCTTACGCCAAAGGCCTGGAGTGCGGGCCTTATCCGCGATTTACGAGGACGGGCTATCGCGGCGCGGCGTCGGTGAGCTCGCGGACCGTGCCGATCAGGTCCGGGCGGGCGCGGAGCAGGTCCTCCAACCGGACCCGCCACTTGCCGGCCTCGACATCCACGGTGAACCGGTCGTTGTCGCTGCTCTCCACGGACGCGGTGAGCAGGCGCTGGCGGGTGTTGGCCAGCTCTCCGTACAGGTCGGTGCCGAGACGGCTGAGCACCCGGCCGGAGAAGGCGTCGTAGCCGGGCCCCGCGGCCGCCCGGACGAAGGCCCGGGCGGCGTCCCAGGCCACCCGCGGCTGATGGATGACGGACTGCGTCATGGTGTCCCTCCGCTGTTGGATAGTCACCAAGTGTAGGTAAGTGGCGGTGTCGCGGGCCGGTAGTGGCGGACTCCGTGACAGGTGTGCCCAGCGTGCGCCCTGGGGCGGCGAATCACCAGCCCACGGGCGTACAGGATCCGCTGACCGGTTCGACCTGCAGCGTGGCGTGGTCGATGTGGAAGTCCTCGTGCAGGGCCTCCCGGGCGGACGCGAGCACCGCGCCCAGCTCGGCCGCGGGCTCCAGGCTCAGGTGCGCCGACGCCACGTCCATGCCCGAGGTCAGGGTCCAGACGTGCAGGTCGTGGACGTCGCAGACGCCCGGCACCGCGGCGAGCCGGTCGCGGACCTGGGCCATGTCGAGGTGCTCGGGCGCCGCCTGGACCAGGATCCTGACCGCCGACCGGCCCAGGGCGAAGGTGCGCGGCAGGATCATCAGGGCCACCACGACCGCGACGATCGGGTCCGCGTACGACCAGCCGGTGACCGCGATGACCAGGGCCGCGACGATGACGCCGGCGGAGCCGAGCAGGTCGCCGACCACCTCCAGGTACGCCCCTCGGACGTTGAGGCTCTCCTGGGCGCCGGGTCGCAGCAGCGCGAACGCGACCAGGTTGACGACCAGGCCGCCGGCCGCTACGACCAGCATGGGAGTGGCGGGCACGGCCGACGGCTCGGCGAAGCGGCGGACCGCCTCGATGAGCACGTAGATCGCGACCCCGGTGAGCAGCGCCGCGTTCGCCAGCGCGGCGAGCACCTCGAGCCGATAGAGACCGAACGTACGCTGGGAGTCCGTGTGTGCGCGCCCGGCGGCGTGGATCGCGGCGAGGGCCATCGCGATGCCCAGCACGTCGGTGAACATGTGCCCGGCATCGGAGAGCAGCGCCAGTGAGCCGGTGACCAGCGCCGCCACGGCCTCGACGAGCATGAACGCCGCGAGCAGGCCGGCGGCCCACCACAGGCGCGACCGGTGCCGCTCGCCGGCGCGCAGCGCCTGACCACCGTGATCGTGCCCGGCTCCCATGAGCCCACCTTCCGTCGCGGGGTCACGCCCCGGCCAATATATGGTCACATCGCTATGTATGCAACTTGAACTCGATTGTCATCGCCGGGGTATGGACTCCACGACAACCGAACCCCGCCTGGAGGGATCCACCCATGTCCAGACGTACTCTCGCGATTGTTGCCCTGACCGCCCTCGCCGTCACCACCGCCGCGCCGTCCGCGCCCGCCGCGGCCCACCCGGTGGCCGGCCTCAGGCCGCACGTCATCCACCTGCCCGACGGCTTCCAGCCCGAGGGGATCGCCATCGGCAAGCTCCCGTACGCGTACTTCGGCTCCCGCGTCGACGGCGACATCTACCGCGCCAGCCTCGTCACCGGCCGAGGCCGGGTCATCAGCCAGGGGCCCGGCACCCCGTCGCTGGGCCTCAAGCTCGACCGTCACGGCCGGCTCTTCGTCGCCGGCGGCAACGGCGGCGATGCCCGCGTGATCGACGTGGCCTCGGGCAAGGTGCTGCGGTCGTACACGTTGCAGACCGTGCCCGCCTTCATCAACGACGTCGTGCTGACCGGTGGCGCCGCCTGGTACACCGACTCCACGAACCCGGTGCTGTTCCAGCTGCCGCTCGGCCGCCACGGCAGGCTGCCCGCCCGCGCGGTCCCGGTGCCCCTCACCGGCGACATGGTGTACGCCGCCGGCAACAACGCCAACGGCATCACGGCCACCCCGGACGGCCGCGGTCTCATCGTCGTGCAGTCCAACACCGGAAAGCTCTTCAGGACCACGTACGCGGGGGTCACCACCGAGATCGACCTCGGCGGCGAGTCCGTCCCGAACGGCGACGGGCTGTGGCTGCGCGGCACGACCCTCTACGTGGTGCAGAACCGGCTCAACGTGATCGCCAAGATCCAGCTGAACAAGCGGGCGACCAGGGGCACCGTCGTCAGCCGGACCACCAGCCCGGACTTCGACGTCCCGACCACCATCGCGGAGTACGGCAAGCGCTTCTACCTGCCGAACGCCCGCTTCACCACGCCGCCGACCCCGACGACGCCCTACACGGCGGTCGCGGTGCCCCGCCCCTGATAGGGCCTGATACCGATGGTGGTGAGGCGCTGGGTGGCCCGGGAGAGCGCCACGTAGAGGGTCCGCACCCCGCTGGCGTCCGTCGCGATCTCCGCCGGCTCCACGAGCACGACCGCGTCGTACTCCATGCCCTTGGCCTCGAGCGCGGTCACCACCTGCACCCGCTCGGGCAGCCCGGCCACCCACGCCGCCACCTCGTCACGCCGCGGCACCGGCGTGATCACGCCGATCGTGCCGTCGACGTCCGCCAGGTGCTTCTCCACCGCGTGCCTGGTCACCTCCGGCACGTCCGCCGCCGCGACCACCTGCTCGACGGGCTCCACGCCGGTGCTGCGCACGGCCCGGGGCAGCGGCAGGTCCGGCATGATCGTGCGGATCACCCGGGCGGCCACCGCGAAGATCTCCGACGAGTTGCGGTAGTTGGTGGTCAGCGCGTACGTGTTGCGCTTGCGGGAACCCAGGGCCCGGTCGCGCGCCCGGTCCAGCTCCGCGACATCGCCCGACCACGCCGTCTGCGCCGGGTCGCCGACGATCGTCCAGGACGCGTACGCGCCCCGCCGGCCGATCATCCGCCACTGCATCGGGGACACGTCCTGCGCCTCGTCCACCACGACGTGCGCGTAGTCGCGGTAGTCGTCGTCGCGCTGCACCGCCTGCGCACGCGCGGCGGCCTGACGGTCGGCGAACGTGCTGACCTCCTGCACGCCGTCGCGTACATGGAAGGGGTTCTTCGTCTTCTGCTGCGGCCGGCGCGGACGCCCCATCAGCTCATCCAGCTCGTCGAGCAGCGCCACGTCCGCGATCGTGGGGCCGTGCTCGGCGAGCCCGTCGAACGACCCCTGCAGCAGCCCGATCTCCTCTTTCGACAACAGCCCGTTCCCGTACGCCCGCAGCCGAGCCGGATCGGCCAGCCACCGCAGCACCCGCATCGGCGTGAACCGGGGCCACCAGGCCTTCAGGAACTCCCGGAAGTCCGTGCGGTCGGCGAGCTCGGACTCGAACTCCGCCTTCTCGGGCAGGTTGCGGATCGTCTGCCGGGCCTGCGCCCACAGCGCGTCGAAGATCCGGTCGAAGCCGTGGCCACGAACCTCGTTGCGCCGTGCCCCCCGCGGCAGCGCCTTGCGCCGGATCCGGTCCAGCTCGGCCGCGTCGAGGCGCAGCAGCGTCCCCCGGTAGAGCAGGCGCAACTCCGTCGGAGCGCCCGGGACCGCGTCGTGCGACGCCCGCTCGAGCACTCGGCGCATCCGCAGCGACCCCTTCACGGCTGCGACCGCCGTCGGATCGACCCGGGTCGCGTCGTACCCCGCGACCAGCGAACCGAGCGACCGCAGCGTCGCGGTCTCCTCACCGAGCGACGGCAGCACGGTCGCGATGTAGTCGACGAAAACCCCGGACGGCCCGACCACGAGAATCCCGCCGCCGGCGAAGCGGCTGCGATCCGAATACAACAGGTACGCCGCCCGGTGCAGCGCGACCGCGGTCTTGCCGGTGCCCGGCCCCCCGGTGACGATCGTGACCCCGGACGCGGGGGAGCGGATCGCCTCGTCCTGCTCCCGCTGAATGGTGGCGACGATGTCCCGCATGCCCCGGCCGGTCGCCTTCGACAGGCTGGCCAGCAGCGCCCCGTCACCCACGATCCGCATGTCGGCAGGCGCGGCCTCCGGGTCGAGCAGGTCGTCCTCGATCCCCGTCACCCGCTCACGAGCCGACTGGATCATCCGGCGCCGCACCACACCGAGCGGGTCGGCGGGAGTGGCCCGGTAGAACGCGGCGGCCGCCGGCGCCCGCCAGTCCACCACCAGCGACTGCGAATCCTCGTCCCGGATACCCATCCGGCCCACGTAGTGCACGGCCCCGCTCACCAGGTCGAGCCGGCCGAACACCAGCCCCTCGTACTCGGTGTCGAGCGCGTGCCGGCGGCGAGCAGCATGGAACACCATCGCGTCCCGCTCGACGAGCGCCCCGAACGTCCCGACCCCGGCGAGCTGATAACCCTCCTTCTCGGCGCGGGACGCCTCCCGGCGAAGCTCGGCGAGCCGGGCGTACACCCGGTCGACGTGCTCCTGCTCGACGGCGATCTCCTGCTGCAGGATGTGAGCGTCGCTCAAGTCGGTCATGCTCCCCGCTTGTGAACCAGCTGGCTGCCGCCCCGCGCCCAGCCGCACGAAGGGGGCAATCGAACTTACTCCCCCCGAAGGGCCCACGTCGATCGCGGCACGCCCGATCCCGCAGTGCCCGCCTCCCTGGCCGCGTTCCTGCGGCGTCTGGGCGGGCCGCGCAGCTGTGGCTTCTGGGCGCGTCTCCCCGGTTGGGGCCGCGTCCTGGAGTGCGGGTGCTCTCAGGCCGCCTGGTCGTAGCCGCGGCGGCGATCAGCCCGGTTGCGGCGCCGCCGGCGCTGCGCCTCCGCGCTCGCGGCGGCCTTGTCGACGATCGCGGTGAGAGCGGCAGTCACCTCGCGGGGCCGCTCCATCATCAGCATGTGCCCGGCACCCGGGAACACGGTCAGCTCGGTGCCCGGCAGCGCGTCGGCGATGGACTCCGCGCAGGCCGGCGGCGTGAGCCGGTCCCGGTCACCGACCAGAGCCGCCGCCGGTACGTCCCCGAGCGCGGCCAGCGTGTCGAGCCGGTGCTGGGCGCCGACCGACGCCCGGAAACCACCGATCGAGCGCAGCGACGCCCGGCCCACCGCCGACATCGTCAGCTCCAGATCGCCGGGCTCGTGGTCGTCGCCGAAGAGCAGCCAGCGCACCCCCGGCCGCAGCGCGGGCAGCACGGCCTTGTGCGGGCGCCACGCACCCAGCCGGGCCAGGACCCCGGCACCGGTCTGCTCCGCCGCCCGAACGAGCGGCGTCAGCGGCGTCGGCAACCCGTAGCACGTGTGGGTCGCGCCCTCGGCGGTGGTCGAGACGAACAGCAGGCCATGAACCCGGTCGGCGAACTCGGCCGGATACGACTCGGCGTACTCCATGATCGTCATCCCGCCCAGCGAGTGCCCGGCCAGCACGACCGGGCCGGCTGGAGCGTACGCGTCCAGCACCTCCGCCAGATCCTCGCCGAGCTGAGCAAGCGTCGCCGACCGCAACCGCGTCTTGCCCGACCGCCCGTGCCCCCGAGCGTCGTACGCGACCACCCGCGCGTCCGTACCCTCCAGCGCCCGGCTCTGGTAATGCCACGTGCGACGGTCAAGGCACCAGCCATGCAGGAAGATGACGGTCACCGGGGCGTCGGCGGGACCGGACGTCTCGACATGCAGACGTACGCCATCAGCGAGGGTGAGCTCCGAGCGCTCGGACATGGGCACCTCCGTGTATCGCACGGCCCCGTTGTACCCACGGGTAATAAGCATCACGCGCGATCACCCGAAAAGCCAGATCTTGTCGGGGATCTTGCGCCGAACGGTCGTGCCCGGCCGCCCCGGGAACGTGATGTGCCTCGCACCGCGTGTCAACGAACGGCCGCTCGTAGAGAATCAGTGCCATGACGGGACCGACACCTGCCACCTCTGCTGCGGCAACGACGGCATTGTCCGCGACGACCCTCGCTCCGGCGGATGGGGCTGCTACGGCGGCTCCGGCCGACGTCGCTCCGGCCGAGCGGATCACGCGCCCGGCGGATGCTCTCGCCGAGCTGCTCGCAGGCAACCGGCGCTTCGTCACCGGAAGCCCCGAGCACGGCCACGACGTGGCCGCCGCCGCAGCCTCCTCCGGTGGACAGCTCCCGCACGCGGTCGTCGTGGGCTGCATCGACTCCCGGGTGCCGCTGGAGGCCATCTTCGACCAGACCTTCGGCTCGATCTGCGTGATCCGCTCCGGCGGCCACGTCGTCGACCGCGCGGTCCTGGGCTCGGTCGGCTTCGCGGTCTCCGCCCTCGGCGTCCCCCTGATCATGGTCCTGGGCCACGTCCGCTGCGGCGCCGTGGACGCGACCGTCGAGGCACTGCGCGCAGGCACCCGCCCGGACGGCGACGTCGGCTACCTGGTCGACGAGATCGCCCCTGCGGTACACAGCGTGGGCCTGGACGACCCGGACGTGGCGGCCAAGGCCATGCGCGCCCACGTAGCCCTGACGGTACGCCGCATGCGCGACGTGGCCGGCGTCCCGGAGCTGCTGGCAGCGGGCACGGTGGACATTGCGGGAGCCGTGTACGACCTCGACACCGGCCGCGTCGAGCTCCTCAGCTGACGCCAAAGCCGGCTCGTCGCCGCAGCGGCTGGCGGGTCGGCCCTGATCGGCGGAGATGCGCCTGTTCGGCGCCGACGCGGCTGACGGGTCGGTCGGCGGGGAGAGGTTCAGGCTCGCCGGCTCGCTCGTGACAGACCCGCGGACGCTGCGATTGTGCCGTCGGCCCGGTGCCCCCTCGGCGTCCTCTCGAGCCCGACACGTCGTTGGCTCGCCACGCCCGGCACCTCGGTGACGCCGTCCGAACCTTCTTCCCGTCGCAGGCCCCGTCAGGCGAGGCGCGGACCAGCGGCATGGGTCAGGGGAGCACGCGGACCTGGTGGCGGGGCGATCAAGTTGTCGTGATCTTCGGAGGGTGCAAAAAGGCGCTCCCGGGCACGAAAGCCCGGGAGCGCCTCAGCTGCTGCGGAGGGGCTCAGCCCTCGAAGACGCCGGCGTCGGCGAGGCGCTTCTCCGTGGCGCCCCAGCCGTGCTGCGGGAAGGTCGCGTCGAGGGTGTTCAGCTCGGCGCGGATCTTGGCACCGTGACCCGCGGCGGCGAGGCTGCGGATCTCCTCGACGAACGCGTCCGAGTCGGTCTTCAGGTGGTTGGTCTTGCCGTTGGTCAGGTTGCGCACGTACGCGAAACGGCCGTTCGCCAGCGGGATGAGGTACTTGAACTCACCGAGCACGCTGAGGGCGCCACCCTGGCCTGCCTGGCCGGCGCGGACTGATGCGCGGGCGGTCTTCGAGGTGTTGCTCGCCACGGCGGTACTCCTTGGGAAAAGAACGGGTGTCGGCATAAATGGCCGGAGCAATCTTACACGACCTCAACGGGGCCGCACCGCGGGAGCGGGCTGGTCCGTTAGGTCAGGTGTGCCACTACGGCCATTCACATGTCGATATTGCGGTTTCTCTGGCGCACCATCCGTACCACCCGGCATCATGGAGCACGATCAACCGCGGTCGAGGTCGTAGGGGAAGACGCACCTCGGTCTCCGGGAGGTCACCGTGCCAACGTGTGGCGTCGTATACGTCCACTCGACCCCACTCGCCGTGTGCCAGCACGTCGAGTGGGCGATCGCGCGCGTCCTGACCGCGCCGGTCACCCTGCATTGGACTGCGCAACCGGTCGATCCCGGCATGCGGCGGTCGGAGTGCAGCTGGACCGGGAGGCCAGGGACTGGCGCCGAGCTGGCTGCTGCCCTCCGGCAGTGGCCGATGATCCGTTTCGAGGTCACGGAGGAGCCCAGCCCCGGCGTCGACGGGGAGCGCTTCATGCACGTACCGGGTCGCGGCCTGTTCCGCGGCACGATCGGCGCCTCCGGTGACATCCAGATCGGCGAGGACCGGCTCCGCGCGATCATGGCCTCGGCGAGAGCCCCGGAGGCTCTGTCGCACGCCCTCGAGAAGGCGCTGGGCACGGCGTGGGACGCCGAGCTGGAGCCCTACCGCTACGCCGGCGACGGCGCACCGGTCACCCTCCTCACCCGCGTCGGCTGACCCCTCAGGGAAGCCGGCCCCGCGACCGACCCGCCCGGGCGACAGGACGAACCTCCCGGCGAGGGCCGGCCGTGCGGCGAGGACGGGGGCGGCGTGCCGACGGGCCGGTCGGTTTGTCGGCGGTTGTGGCGGGCTGATCCAATGGCTTCCGTGAATAGGGCGTTTCGCGTTGCTGTGGCCGTACCCCTCGCGCTTCTTGCTGCCTGCGGCAGCGACGCGCCCACCAGTCCGGCACCGTCGGCAAGCGTCGCGCCACCCAGCGTTCCTCCTTCGCGGACCCAGCCGGCGGCGGCCCCGCCCGCCGATCCCGTCCTCCGCGCCCGGGAGACGGTCAAGACGCTGACCGACGCGGATCTGGCCGGGCAGGTGTTGATGCCCTACGCGTACGGCAACGACGCCGACAAGGTGGACGCCGCGGCGGCTGCCGGGAACCAGAAGATCGGCGGGGTGAACACGCCCGCGGAGCTGGTCGCCAAGTTCCGGCTGGGCGGTCTGATCCTGGTGGGGTTCGCGCCCGACGATCCGACCGGTGCGACCAATCCGGCGACCAATGTCGACTCGCCTCAGCAGGTGCGGGTGCTGACCGACGGGCTGCAGGCGGCTGCCGCCCGGCTGCCCGGCGGGGCTCCCCTGCTGATCGGCACCGACCAGGAGTACGGGGTGGTGACCCGGGTGCGGACCGGCGTGACCGTGCTTCCGTCCGCGATGGCGTTCGGGGCGGCGCGTAAGCCGCTGCTCACCGAGGCCGCGTGGCACGCCGCCGGTTCCGAGCTTGCCGCGATGGGGGTGAACGTCGATTTCGCGCCGGTCGCCGACACGCTCGGCTCGGCGGGGAGCTCTGTCATCGGCTCCCGCTCGTACGGTGCGGATCCGGTCGCCAACGCCGAGCAGGTGCGAGCCGCCGTGCGGGGGTTGCAGGCCGCCGGGGTTTCCGCGGCGCTCAAGCATTTTCCCGGGCATGGGCACACGACCGGCGACAGCCATGACGATCTGCCTGTGGTGCGGCAGAGCGCGGCGAAGTGGGAGAAGGAGGACCGGCCGCCGTTCGACGCGGGTGTCGAGGCCGGTGCGGGTCTGGTGATGTCCGGCCATCTGGATGTGGAGGGGCTGGACAAGGGTGTGGCGGCCACGTTCTCCCGCAAGATTATGACTGAGGTGCTGCGGGGGCGGATGAAGTTCACGGGGGTTGCCGTCACGGATGCCATGAACATGCCTCCGGCGATGAAGTGGCCGGCCGGGGAGGCGGCGGTCCGCGCCCTGAACGCGGGCAACGACCTGCTGCTCATGCCGCCCGACATCACCGCGGCGCGGGACGGCATCGTGGCGGCGCTGCAGGACGGCTCGCTGAAGCGGGAGCGGCTCGTCGAGGCCGTCACCCGGGTGCTCACCCTCAAGTTCCGCAAGGCCGGCCGCGCTCAGCCCGCCCTGTCGACGCTCGACTCGCCCGATCATCAGCGGGCGGTCGCCAAGGCGGACGCCGCCTCGATCACCGTCCTCAAGGGGGCCTGCTCCGGGCCGCTGGTCAGCGGCCCGGTCACGGTCACCGCTTCCGGCGGGCGGGAGACCGCGCGGATCGCGCTGGTCCAGGCTCTGCAACAGGCCGGCGTCACGGTCCAGGCCGCGGGGGGCACGGTCGTGCACCTCGTCGGGTACGGGGACAAGCGCACCGATCTGAGCCCCGGGGCGGCCGTGACGGTGAGCATGGACACGCCGCAGCTGTTGTCCGCGGCGACGTCCCCGGCGCTGGTGGCGACGTACTCGTCGAGCCGGTTGTCGTTGACCGCGCTGGCGGCGGTGATCGCGGGGAAGGCGAAGGCGCCTGGCCGGTCCCCGGTGCCGGTCGCGGGGCTGCCTCGCAGCGCCTGCGTCAGGTGACGGCGCGGCGGTAGCGGCCGGGTGAGTCCCCGGTCGCGCGCCGGAACGCGGTCGCGAAGGCGAACTCGTCGCCGATCGCGCCCGGCACGGCGGCGAACTCCTGCGCCCACGGCGCGTCCCAGCCGAGCAGGACGGTCCGTGGCCGTCCGCCGCGCAGCACCGTGAGCACATCCGTCAGCACGTCCACGACCGAGACTGTCGCGAAGGTTCGCGCGCTTTTCAAGGATGGGCCGGGCTCGCTGCGCTCCTTACGGTCGGTGGTCATGAGAGCTGCGCGCATTTCCTCGTACGGCGACCCGTCGGTGATCCGCATCGAGGAGCTGGATCCGCCCGTGCCCCACGCCGGTCAGGTGCTGGTGGAGGTGGCGGCGACCTCGATGCACCCGACGGAGACGGCGCTGCGGTCCGGGCTGCTCGCCGCGCTGATGCCGGTGACCCTGCCGCTGACGCTGGGCTGGGACGTGGCCGGCACGGTGGACGGCCGGCCGGTGGTCGGGATGCTGGACGCCGGCGCCGCCGCCGGGTACGCGGTCGTCCCGGCGGACCGGCTGGTGACCGCGCCGGCGGGTGTTCCGCTCGCGGACGCGGCGGCGCTGCCGTTGGCCGGGATGACGGCGTGGCAGGCGGTGGCCGAGCAGGCGCGGGTCCGGGCCGGGAAGCGGGTGCTCGTCAACGGTGCCGGTGGCGGCATCGGTTCGCCGTGCAGGTGGCGCGGCATCTGGGCGCGTACGTGATCGGCACCGCGGGCCCGCAAAGCACGGCGGCGGTCCGGGGTCTCGGTGCCGACGAGGTCGTCGACTACACGTCGGGGCCGCTGCTGCTGGACGGGCCGGTCGACGCCGTGGTGAACTGCGCCGCGATCGGTGACACGGCCGCGCGGGCCCTGCCGGCGCTGGTCCGGCCCGGCGGCCGGGTCGTCACGGTCGCCACCGCGGTGCCGCCGGCGGCGGGGGTCGCGGCCTGGCACATGGTCACGCGCAACGACCCCGCCACCCTGACGACGCTGGTCGGCCTGGTCGACGCCGGGGTGATCCGGTTGCCGATCAGCGACCGTCGCGACCTGGACGAGCTGCCCGAGCTGCACCGGCTGTCCGAGGCCGGCGCGCTGCGCGGGAAGGTGGTCGTCCGGGTGTGACGAGGGGGTGCCTCGCGGCTCACGCGGAGCCGGGACACCCCCTGCACAGCTACCGGACCGGTCAGGCCCGGGTGAAGACCAGCGCCACGTTGTGGCCCCCGAAGCCGAACGAGTTGTTCATCGCCGCGGGGATCTCCAGGTGACGGGCCTTGTGCGCCGCCACCTCGAGGTCGAGCCGGTCGTCCGGGTCGTCGAGGTTGATCGTCGGCGGCACCACGCCGTCCCGGATGGCCAGGATGGTGGCGATCGACTCGAGCGCGCCGGCGGCGCCGAGCAGGTGGCCCGACATCGACTTCGTCGAGGTGAGGATCGGGTGGTCGCCGATGGCCGCGCGGATGCCCTTGATCTCGCCCATGTCGCCGACCGGGGTCGAGGTGGCGTGCGCGTTGACGTGGACGATGTCCGTGCCGGTCAGGCCGGCGTCGCGGATCGCCCGGTTCATCGCGCGGATGCCGCCGCGGCACTCCGGGTCCGGCTGGACGATGTCGTAGCCGTCCGAGGTGATGCCGGCGCCGGCGAGGCGGGCGTACACGGTGGCGCCGCGGGCGGCGGCGTGGTCCGCGCGCTCGAGGACCAGTGCACCCGCACCCTCGCCCAGGACGAAGCCGTCGCGGCCCTTGTCCCACGGCCGGGAGGCCTTCTCCGGCTCGTCGTTGCGCGTCGACATGGCGCGCATCGAGGCGAAGCCGGCGATCGGCAGCGGGTGGACCACCGCTTCGGTGCCGCCGGCGACGACCACGTCGGCGCGCCCCGAACGGATGATGTCCAGGCCCAGGGCCATGGCCTCGGCCCCGGTGGCGCAGGCGCTGGCCATCGAGTGCACCCCGGCCTGGGCGCCGAGGTCGATGCCGACCCAGGCGGCCGGGCCGTTGGGCATGAGCATCGGCACGGTGTGCGGGCTGACCCGTCGCGGCCCGGAGGCCTCCAGGATGTCGTCCTGGTGCAGCAGGGTCTGGGCACCTCCTATACCGCTGCCGAAGCTCACGGCGAGGCGCTCGGGGTCGAGACCGGCGTCGGCCAGGCCGGAGTCGGCCCAGGCCTGGTGGGCGGCGATCAGCGCGATCGCCTCGGAACGGTCGAGCTTGCGCAGGCGGACCCGCTCCAGAACCTCCGACGGTTCCACGGCGAGCTGGGCCGCGATGCGTACGGGCAGCTGCTCGGCCCACTCCTGGGTGAGCGCACCCACCCCGGAGCGGCCGGCGAGCATGGCGTCCCAGGTGGACGCGACGTCCCCGCCGAGCGGGGTCGTCGCGCCGAGCCCGGTGACGACGACGTCTGTGGTGCTCATGTCAGTGATTCGCCTCGATGAAGGAGACGGCGTCGCCGACGGTCTTCAGGTTCTGCACCTCGTTGTCGGGGATCTTGACGCCGAACTTCTCCTCGGCGGCCACCACGACCTCGACCATGGACAGCGAGTCGACGTCCAGGTCGTCGGTGAAGGACTTGTCCTCGGCGACGTCGTCCGGGTTCACCCCGGCGACCTCCTCCAGGATCTCGGCGAGGCCGGAGGTGATCTCAGCGCGGGTAGCCATTGTTCGATGGTTCCTCTCGGTGGTGGGGAAAAACTCGTCGGGAGGGAACGTCTGCCCTTACGGGCAGCGGACGACCTGCCCGGCGTAGGTGAGGCCGCCGCCGAAGCCGAAGAGCAGGACCGGGGCGCCCGAGGGCACCTCACGGCGCTCCACGAGCTTGGACAGGGCCAGCGGCACGCTCGCCGCGGAGGTGTTGCCGGACTCGATGAGGTCCTTGGCGACGACCACGTCGGGGCCCAGACCCAGGCGCTTCACGATGCCGTCGATGATGCGGGTGTTGGCCTGGTGCGGCACGAACGCGGCCAGCTCCTCCGGCTTGACCCCGGCCCGCTCGCAGGCCTGCAGCGCGAACGGGGCCAGCGCGGTGGTGGCCCAGCGGAAGACGCTCTGCCCCTCCTGCTGGATGTACGGCCGCCAGCCCTCGATCCGCAGCACGTCGCCCTTCTCCGGGGCGGATCCCCACAGCACCGGGCCGACGCCGGGCTGCTCGCCGTCGGGCACCGCGGTGACGACGGCCGCACCGGCGGCGTCGCCGAACAGGACGGCGGTGGTGCGGTCGGTCCAGTCGGTGACGTCGGAGAGCTTCTCCGCGCCGATGACGATGGCGTTGCGGGTCGCGCCGGCGCGGATGGCGTGGTCCGCGGTGGCCAGCGCGTACGAGAAGCCGGAGCACGCGGTGTTGAGGTCGAACGCCGCGGGCGCGCTGACCCCGAGCCGGGCGGCCACCCGGGTGGCGACGTTCGGGCAGCGGTCCACCGAGGAGCAGGTGGCGACGACGACCATGTCGATGTCGGCGGCGGTCAGGCCCGAGCCGGCCAGGGCCTTCTCCGCCGCGAAGGTGGCCATGTCGGCGACCGACTCCGCGTCGGCGATGCGGCGCTCGGCGATGCCGACCCGGTCACGGATCCACGCGTCGTTGGTCTCGATGGTCGCGGCGAGATCGTCGTTGGTGACCACACGCGAGGGCTGATAGTGCCCCAGCGCGACGATGCGAGAACCCGCTGTCATGGCAATGCTCCTTCGGTAGCGGCGGCGTCCGTCACTCGCGGTGCCCGCCGTGCCGGGCGATGAGGTCGCGGGCGGCTGGGAGGTCGTCCGGTGTGTTCAAGGTGACGATCTCGGGGGCGCCGTCGCCCTTGAGCTCGCGTTTGACGAGGCCGGCCAGCGTGCCCGCGGGCGGCAGCTCGACGATCCCGGTGACGCCGAGGTCGCGCAGGGTTCCCATGGCCAGGTCCCAGCGCACCGGCGCGGTGACCTGGCGGACCAGGCGCTGCAGCATGTCGGTGCCGCTCGCGACGGCGGTGCCGTCGAGGTTCGACAGCAGGGTGCGCGCCGGGTCGGCCACGGTCACGCCGCCCGCGATCGCGCCGAGGGCCTCCTCGGCGGGGGCCATGTACGGCGTGTGGAACGCGCCGGCGACGGCCAGCGCCCGGACCCGGGCCGCGGCGGGCGGCTCGGCGGCGAACTTGGCCAGTGCGTCGAGGGCGCCGGCGGCGACGATCTGGCCGGCGCCGTTGCGGTTGGCGGGGTGCAGCCCGTGCTGCTCGATGGCGGCGACCACCGCGTCGGCCTCACCGCCGAGGACGGCGCTCATGCCGGTCGGCTCGAGGGAGCAGGCGGCGGCCATCTCCCGGCCGCGGACGCCGGCCAGGGCGACGGCGGCCTCGGCCGGGAACACCCCGGCGAGGGCCGCGGCGCCGAGCTCGCCGACGCTGTGGCCGGCGACGACGTCGACCTCGGCCAGGGGCAGGTGATCGCCGGCGAGCAGGGCGGCGGCGACGAGCAGCGGCTGGGTGCGCGCGGTGTCCTTGATCTCCTCGGGGCCGGCCTCGGTGCCCAGGTGGATCAGGTCCACGCCGGCGAGCGCGGACCACCACCGGAGCCGGTCTTCGGCGCCGGGGAGTTCCAGCCATGGTGCGAGGAAGCCGGGCTTCTGGGAGCCCTGGCCGGGCGAGAGTACGGCGAGCACGTCCTCGACTCTTCCGGATCCGGGCGCGTTCCGGGGTTGCTGCAGCAGACCAAACCCTACGATCGGCGTTGTGGGGTTCCTACAAACCCCACCCTGATACGCCCCGGTACGTGGGGTTTTAGAGGGGTTCCCGTCACCCCACCGGCGGTCCGTCGTTGCCGTGATTTAGCTCGCAGGATCGAGCCGTCCGATGGTCAGCGCCATCCGAAGGGCGAACGCGTCCCGCCCGTCCAGCGGCGACAGCCCGGTCACCTCGGCCACCCGCTTGAGGCGGTAGCGGACGGTGTTGGGGTGCACGTACAGCTCCCGGGCGGCGCTCTCCAGGACACCGCCGGCCGCGAAGAAGGCGTCCAGGGTCTCCAGCAGGCCGCCCCCCGCGCGCGACAGCGCCCCGTACGCGTCGTGCTTGAGCGCCCGGCGCGCCTCGGAGTCGCCCGCCAGTGCCCGCTCGGGCAGCAGCGCATCGGCCGCCACCGGGTTCGGGGCGCCGGGCCAGGCGGGTGCGGCGCGGAAGCCGGCAAGCGCGGCGCGGGCCGACTCGGTGGCGTGGTCCAGCGACGGTACGGCCGGACCCACCACGATCGGCCCCTCGCCGAAAGCGGCGGCGAGCTGCCCGGCGATGACGATCGGGTCCGCGGCGCCGCCCATCACCACCACCAGCCGGTCCCCGTGCACCCCGCCGATCACCTCGACCCGGGCGCGCCGGGCGGCCCGGTAGACGGTGTGCAGGACGGCCGTGTGGTCGCCGCCGGGGGAGCGCCCGACCACCACGGCCACCGGCGGGGCGTCGGCCCACCCCAGGGCGGCGGCCCGGCTGGCGAGCACGTCCGAGGAGTCGCCGCGCAGCAGGGCGTCGACCAACAGCGCCTGCAGGCGGGCGTCCCAGGCGCCGCGCGACTCGGCCGCGCGGGCGTACACCCGGGCGGCGGAGAACGCGATCTCGCGGGAGAACTTCAGGATGGCCTCGGTGAGGGCGCCCTCCTCGCCGGCGGCGGCCAGGTTGGCGACCTCCGACTCGGCGACGTCGATGGTCACCTTGATCAGCTGGACGGTCTGGGTGAGCGTGATGGAGCGGGCCAGGGCCCGGGGCGCGGCGGCGAAGACCTCGTCGGAGATCTCCTGGGTGCCGGCCGCCGTGCCGCCCGAGCGCAGCCACTCGACCAGGGAGCGCACGCCGGCCTGGGCGACGAGCATGACCCAGGACCGCTGGTCGGCGGGCAGCGCGCGGAACCACGGCAGCGTCTCGTCCATCCGAGCGACACTTGCGGAGGCCAGCGCGCCGGCGCTGCGTTCGACTCGGCGCAGGGTGGCAGCCAGCGGTGGTCGTTTCGCCGTACCCCCGGATCTGCTTTCTGCCACCCGACCAGCATGTCAGGGCCGTGCCGGGGCGCCGTAGCCGACCGAGGTTCGGGGAGTTTTGGGAATTTTGTCCGTAATAGCGGTGCGCCTTCACCGCGATTCCGGTCGGTGACCTGGCATGGTGTCGTCCTAGCACCGCGAGGACCGGCACCCCGCGAGGGTCAAGAAGGGCCGGGCGGTGCCGATCAGACGGTACCGGCGATCGGGCGGAAGGAGGCAGGAGTGACGGACCACGAGGGCGTACGCCCCGACACGGAGCACGATGCCGGGGAGGAGACCCAGGCTCCCGCATCCGACGCCGCCGCGCTCGCCGTGGTGCCGACCGGCGACGAGCCGGTGGACGACTTCCCGCACCGCGTGGGCTGCCGCTCCGAGCTGCGCGGCTGGGCCGGTGCCCATCTGCACGGCGCCGTCCGGCCCCGGCGCCGCGCGGCCGGCCGCGGGCGGCCCCCCGGCCGCTGGTGCTGAGTCCTCACCCTGAGGGGTGACTGCCGGGCGCGTCCGGCGGACCGTGCGGCCCTGCTGCCGACACGGTGGGAGGCGTGGACGACAAGAGACGGCTGATCCTCGACCAGGCCCTGGCGCTCGTCGACGAGCGCGGGCTGGCCGCCATGTCCATGCGGGCGGTGGCGGAACGCGTCGGCCTCACCTCGATGGCGCTCTACCCGTACGTCGGCGGTAAGGACGCGCTTCTCGACGGGCTGGTCGATCTGCTGCACCTCGAGCTGGGCTCGGCGTACGGCGACGACGCGGCGGACATCGACTGGCGGCATCGGCTGCGTGCCCTCGGCCGGGCGGTGCGGGCGTTGTCCCGCCGGCATCCCGGGGCGTACCCGCTGCTGCTCAACCGGCCGTCGCCGGGCAACTCCTGGCTGACCGCGGCGCTGCGCGCGACCCTGCACGACGCCGGTGTCCCGGGGGCCGAGGTGCCGCGGCTGACCCGCATGATCTGCGCGTTCCTGCTCGGCTACACCACCGGCGAGGTCACCGGCGGTCTGCCGTCCGGTTTCGCCGCCGCCTCCGAGGCGCCGTCCGAGTCCGGACCGGCGCCGGCTCCCGAGGGCGATGCCGCCGCCGACGCCGAGTTCGGCGCCGACCTCGACGACCTGGTCCGGCTCGTGGAGGTCACCATCCGGGTCGCGTGAGCGCCGTTCCGCGTCGCGCCGGGTCCTTCGTGGCCTATAAAGGTGCAAAAGGTACGCAGGAGGCGCGATGACCGACGACTACGTGGCCCAGCGGTACGTCCACCTTCGCCGCGCCGCGTTCCTCATGTGTGGTGACTGGGACCGTGCCGGAGAGCTGGCACGCGCCACGCTCGCCCGGGCGCTGACCGATCCCGACGTCGGGGATCTGGACCTGTGGGCGTACGGCGACCTGATGGCCGCGTTCAAGCCCACCCACGGCCGGCGCGAGCACGTCTTCGTGGCCCCGCCGGAGGCCGCCGCCCAGGGTGCCGCCGACGTGGACGCGGCCCTCGGCGACGTCTACACCGTGCTGGTCCTCGACGCCCTGCGCCGCCTCTCGCCGAAGTGCCGTGCCGTCGTGGTCCTGCATCACTTCTGCCATCTGTCCGTCAACGACACCGCGGACGTGCTCGGCATCGACGGCGGCAAGGTCACCGAGTACGAGGCGGAGGGTTTGACCGCCTTCGACGCGCTGATGCGGATCGCCCGCCCGGCGGTGGCCCGATGAGCGCCGCGATGACCGCCGTCCTGGAGCGGGCGTGCGAGAGCGAGCCGCCCATCGGCGACGCCGTCGAGGACATCTTCCGGCGGGCGGAACAGCTGCGCCGGCGCCGCGCGCGTACCGTCATCCTGGCCGGCCTGATCGCGGTCGTGCTCGTCATCCTGCTCGGGTACGCCCTCACCACCGTCCTGCTGCCCGGCCCCCAGCCGCGCTCGGCCGCCGCCGTGGCGGTCGCCCAGCCGCGCCCGTCAGCCGTGCTGGACCCGGTCCTGCGCGTGCTCGCGCCGGCGGTCGACGCCAAGCACTTCCGCGTCGTCCCACGCCTGCCGTCCTCGGGCCCCGGCTGGCGCCAGTACGCGGTGATGGACGAGGACGGGCGCCCGCACGGCCTGGTCGAGGTGGCCGTCTTCGACGCTCCGGTCGGGCTCTGCCTGCCGGTCCTCGCCGACGTGGACGCGTGCGCGAACCCGGACCGCACCCGGGCCGGCATCGAGTACGCCCGCTACGCCGACACCGAGGACGTGGACTGGCAGGTGCACGAGGTGATCGCCCGCCGCGTGGTGGACGGCCGCACGGTGGCCGTCCAGGCGACGGGGGAGCGTGGCACCGGCGACGCGGACAAGGGCAAGCCGCCGCTCTCCGCGCGTGAGGTGGCGCAGGTGGCGACCGACCCGCGCCTGCTGGACGCCTTCGGGCTGGGGGAGCGGTGCAACGCCCCGGCTCCCGCCTGCCCCATTCTCAAGGTTCCCGTCCGCCCCGCGGGCTGATGCGGGTCAGACCCGGCGGCGGATCAGGTAGGCGACGCCGCCCAGGCCGGCCAGGACCACCACCAGCACGGCCCCGTTGATGAGCAGCAGCCGCCGCATCTGGCTGAGCACATCGCTGCCGACCGCCAGCGGGTCGAGCTCCTCGCGGTCGACGTCCTCGCCGATGCCGCCGCCGATGCCGCCGCTGACCACGTCCGGCTTCTCCTTGAGCGGGATGCCGCTCAGCCGCAGCGACTCCGACATGGTGAGCCGGCCGTAGAACCAGCCGGCCGTCTTCTTGCCGGTGGGCTGCTTCGCCGGCCGGTAGGCGCGCGGGCCGCCGGACGCCATCGGGTAGAGGTCGTACAGCTGCGTGGCCTTGTCCTTGATCAGGACGGTCACGGTGAACTTGGGGCCGAGCTTGTCCGCCTTGGGCCGGGTGGTGGTCGGCGCGGCGCCGGAGAGCCAGTTGACCTCGCTGAGCACCCGCTGGAACAGCTCCGGCCGGTCGGCCTGCTGGATCACGATCTTGCCGCCCGTGAACTTGCCGGCGATCTGGACGGCGGTCGGCTTCGGCGGCGCCTTCGGGGCCGCGAGCGCGGAGTCCTGCCGTGGCGCGGCGAACGCCGCCGGGGCCAGCCCGGCGCTGAGCGCCACCGTCGCGGCCAGCATGCCCGTCACGGACACCAACCGCCTGATCGTTCCTCGAGCCACGTCCGGCCTCCCCCGCCTGCGTGATGGACCCTGCCCCGCTGCGCGCGTTCCCACAGCCTCCCCGGATACCGGCCCGGACGCATCTCGAGGTGGCGACCTTTGGAGCTATCCGGAATCGGTGCTGGGGAGGCATGGGCTGCTGATCAGCGCGCGAATAGTACCCAGCGGGCGCAAGCCGTGGATCACCGCGTCACCCGCGCTGCTGACAGTCGTACCGGTACGACTGTCAGCGATGGCGGACGGTGCCCAGATGCGATATGCGCCCGCCGGGACCTCCGGCGGGCGCATATCGAGATGAGAACGTGATGTCAGCCGAGCTTCGCCCGGGCCGCGGCGAGCCGGGCGAGGGTCCGCTCCCGGCCGAGGATCTCGAGCGACTCGAAGAGGGGCAGTCCGACCGTACGGCCGGTGGCCGCGACCCGGACCGGTGCCTGGGTCTTGCCGAGCTTGAGGCCCCGCTCCTCGCCGACGCGCTCCAGCGCGGCCTTCAGCGGCTCGGCCGTCCACTCGGTCAGGGCGCCGAAGGCGGCCGCCGCGGCGTCGAGGATGTCGCCGGCGCCCTCCTTCATCGCCTTGGTCCACGACTGCTCGTCGGAGACCGGCTCGTCGAGGAAGAGGAAGTCCACGTAGTCGACGATCTCGCTGAGCACCGAGATGCGGGTCTGCGCGAGCGGCGCGACGGCGGCGAAGACGGTGGAGTCGAACTTCGCCGGGTCCCACGGCGGGGCCGGGATGGTGCCGGTGCCGCCCAGCCAGGGCGCGCAGACGGCGGCGAACTCCTCGGCCGACAGCGCGCGGATGTACTCGCCGTTGAACGCCCGCAGCTTCTTGACGTCGAAGAAGGCGGGGGAGTGGTTGACGTCCTCGATGCGGAACTCCTGCACGATGGTCTCCCACGGCACGATCTCGCGGTCGCCGGTGGGTGCCCAGCCGAGCAGCATCAGGTAGTTACGCATGGCGGCGGCGAGATAGCCCTCGTCGCGGTAGGACTCGAGGGCCACCTTGTCGCGGCGCTTGGACAGCTTCTGCCGCTTCTCGTTGACGATGACCGGCACGTGCGCCCACACCGGCGGCTTTACCCCGAGCGCCTCCCACAGCAGCTGCTGCTTGGGGGTGTTCGGCAGGTGCTCCTCGGCACGGATGACGTGTGTGATGCCCATGGACATGTCATCGACGACGTTGGCGAGCAGGAAGACCGCCGAGCCGTCGCTGCGGGCGATGACGAAGTCCTCGATCAGCTTGTTCTCGAACGTCGGCTCGCCGCGGACCAGGTCGACGACCACGGTCGCGCCCTCGTCCGGCGTACGGAAGCGCAGGGCCCGGCCCTCGCCCGGGCCGAGCGCGCGGTCGCGGCAGAAGCCGTCGTAGCCGGTGTGGGTGTTGCCCGTGCGTGCCACCACGTCGTCACGGGTGCAGTCGCAGTAATACGCGCGGCCCTCGCCGTAGAGCCGGGTGGCGGCGGCGGTGTGCTCGCCCGCGTAGGTCGACTGGAAGTAGGGGCCCTCGTAGGTGCCGCGCTCGATGCCGATCCAGTCGAGTGCCGAGATGATCCCCTCGGTCCACTCCGGACGATTGCGCGCCGCGTCGGTGTCCTCGATGCGCAGGACGAAGGCGCCGCCGCTCTGCTGGGCGACGATCCAGTTCTGCAGCGCCGAGCGGGCGCCGCCGACGTGGAACATTCCGGTCGGAGAAGGGGCGAAGCGTACTCGTACAGTCACGAGCCCAGCCTACGGCGCCCGTCGAGGACGTTTCGGGCGGGCTTTTATCAAAGCTTGTATTGACGTTTATTAGTTAATCTTCTTAAGATTTGGCGGCCCAGTCCACCACGGCGCCCCCACGCCGGACGGAAAGGTCCCATCCCCATGCCCACCAGAAGAAGGCTTGCCTCCGCGGCGGCCGCCCTGTTCGTAGCGGCCGGCGGTGTCGTCACCGCCCTCGCCGTGCAGGGCACCTCCGAGGCGGCCGTGCTGCCCAACAACTTCAAGAGCGTCGGCTACATGCCCTCGTGGGCCGGCAGCGTCACCAGCATCCAGTACGGCAAGCTCACCCACATCAACTACGCCTTCGCGCTCCCCAACGCGAACGGCACGCTGCAGCCGATCGAGAACACCTCCAAGCTGTCCCAGCTCGTCTCCCTGGGCCATCAGAACAACGTCAAGGTCTCGCTGGCCATCGGCGGCTGGAACGACGGCAACGACTCGGGCTTCGAGTCGCTGGCGGCGAGCTCCGGTTCCCGGACGACGTTCGTCAACAGCGTCATGAGCGTCGTGAACCAGTACGGCCTGGACGGCATCGACATCGACTGGGAGTACCCCGACCCCGGCACCTCCGGCAACAACTACACCGCGCTGATGCAGCAGCTCGGCACCGCCCTGCACAACCAGGGCAAGCTGCTGACCGCCGCGGTGGTCTCGGAGGGCGGTACGGCCAACGGCGTCCAGCCCGCCGTCTTCGGCGTCGTCGACTGGCTCAACATCATGGCGTACGACGGCGGCAGCCCCCACGCCAACTACGACTGGTCGATCAACAGCGTCACCTTCTGGAAGGGCCGGGGCCTGCCGGCTTCGAAGGCGGTGCTGGGCGTGCCGTTCTACAGTCGCCCCGGCTACAAGACCTTCGCCCAGATCGTCGCCGCCAACCCGGCCTTCGCCAACCAGGACTGCGCCACGATCGGCGGCGTCAACGAGTGCTACAACGGCCTGCCGACGATCCGGCGCAAGACCCAGTGGGCCATGGCGAACGCCGGCGGGATCATGAACTGGGAGCTCTCGCAGGACGCGACCGGCGCCAACTCGCTGGTCAGCGCGATCTACGCGACGGCCACCGGCGGCACCACGCCGCCGACCACCCCGCCGTCGGGCCGCACCGGGCGGATCACCGGCATCGCCGGCAAGTGCGTCGACGTCGCCGCCGCCTCGTCGGCGAACGGCACCGCGGTGCAGCTCTACGACTGCAACGGCACGGCGGCGCAGACCTGGACGGTCGGCGCCGACGGCACGGTGCGGGCGCTGGGCAAGTGCATGGACGTCGCGGCGGCCGGTACGGCGAACGGCTCGCTCGTCCAGATCTACGACTGCAACGGTACGGGCGCCCAGCAGTGGCAGTCGCAGTCGAACGGCACGCTGCGCAACCCGGCGAGCGGCCGATGCCTGGACGCGTCGAACAACAGCTCGGCCAACGGCACCCGATTGCAGATTTGGGACTGCGTCGGCGGCGCGAACCAGCGCTGGGTGCTGCCGTAGTCCGAGAATTCTGGATCGGAGGGCGTCGCCGGGTGGCGGCGCCCTTCGTTCGTCTGCTACTTTACCTATCAGTTAATTAACCGGACGGTGAAGTTCGAAGGAGTGGGCGACATGGGCAAGCTGGTGGCGGTCTCGTACGTGACCCTCGACGGCGTCTTCGAGGAGCCGGCCTGGAGCGGTCCGTACTTCAACGACGAGCTCGGCAACTGGCAGGACCGCAACCTGCGCGAAGCCGAGGCGCTGCTGCTCGGCCGCAAGACCTATGAGGGCTTCAAGGCCGCCTGGCCCCAGATGGAGGCCGCGACCGGCGACTTCGGCAAGAAGATGAACTCGATGCCGAAGTACGTCGCCACGACCTCGCTCACCGAGCCGGAGTGGAACGCGACCTTCCTGCAGGGCGAGGTCGCCGACGCGGTGGCGAAGCTCAAGACCGAGCCCGGCAACCTGCTCCTCAACGGCAGCGCCGACCTGCTCAACCACCTGACCCGGCACAACCTCGTGGACGAGTACCGGATCATGGTCTACCCGGTCGTGGTCGGCGAGGGTCGCAAGCTGTGGCACGACGGCACCAAGATCGCTCTGAGGCTCACCGACACCTGGACCACCGAGACCGGTGTCGAGGTCATCACCTACGTCCCCGCCTGAGCCCATGGCGACCGACCAGCTCAGCGTCATCTTCGGCGCGCTCGCCGACCCGACTCGCCGGGCCATCCTGGCGCGTCTGGCCGAGGGCGAGGCCACGGTCAACGAGCTGGCCGCGCCCTTCGACATGACGCTCCCCGCCATCTCCAAGCACCTCAAGGTGCTGGAGCGCGCCGGTCTCATCTCCCGCGGCCGGGAGGCGCAGTGGCGCCCGTGCAAGCTCGAGGCCGAGTCGCTGCGCGAGGCCTCCGAGTGGGTGGACCGCTACCGCCGGTTCTGGGAGTCCAGCTACGACAAGCTCGACGCGCACCTCAAGCGCCTCATGAAGGGAAACACCCCGTGACCGACGAGATGACCTACCAGGAGCTCGACATCGTGCGCGTCTTCGACGCCCCGCGGCAGCTCGTGTGGGACGCGTGGACCGACCCCGACCAGATCGCGGCCTGGTGGGGCCCCGCGGGGATGCACACCCCGCGGGAGAGCGTCGAGATGGACGTCCGGCCCGGCGGCGTCTTCCGGCTCACCATGGTCATGGACGACAGCGGCGCGGAGTTCCCCTCGGACATGCGCTTCACCGAGGTCGACGAACCGGCGAAGCTCGCCTACGAGTGGGACGCCCAGCGCGGTCTCGGCGCCGGCTCCACGGTGGTGACCTTCACCGACCTGGGCGACGGCCGCACCGAGCTGACCAACCATTTCGCCGGCTGGATCACCGACACCGTGCGCGGGTTCATGGTCCAGGGCACCAACCAGCAGCTCGACAAGCTGGCGGCGTATGTCACCCGGTGACGTCAGTCGCCGGCCAGGTCGCGGCGGATCGACCACGCCGCGACCGGCAGCGCCGCAGCCGTCCACCCCAGCAGGATCAGAAGGCCCTTGCCGCTGCCTCCGGCCGCCGCCAGGAAGCTGCTGAACGGCAACGGCTCCTCGAACCGCCCGATCATGCCCTCGGCGAACACCAGCCACCCGAGGTAGCCGGCGAGCAGCCAGAGCGGCCGCCGGACGACGGTCACGTTCGCCACGCCGTACGTCGCCATCAGCGGAGCGACCGCCAGCGTCGCGACGTACCAGCGGGCCTGGCCCGCCATGAGCACCGGAATGCCGCTCACGGCGACCAGCACGACACCCAGGACGGCGGCCACCACGCACTGCACGGCCAGCACGCGAAGCCGCTGCGGCCGGCCCAGGAACAGCAGCAGCGCGGTGCGGTGCTGGTAGTGCTGCGCGGTGACCATGATGGCCATGCCGAAGGCGCCGAGCCCGGCGAGCAACGACCAGAACTCCTCGCTGAACCAGCCCGTCACGGCCGCCAGGCAGCCGAAGCCGGCCAGCGACACCCACGACGACACGACGGTCACGCTGCGGTACAGCTCGCTGCGCAGGAGGGCGGTCACCGGGCGTCCGCCACGCTCAGGAAGAGGTCCTCGAGGTGCTGGGTCTCGGCGACCAGCTCGTACACCGGCACCTGCACGTGCAGCGCGATCTCCCCGGCGTCCTCCGCCGTGAGCCCGGTGACGAACAGCGAATGGCCGTCCGTGCTGACGGTGGCTCCCTGCAGCTCGTACGCCTCCCACAGCCGATCCATGTCGCCGCCCCGCACCCGCAGCCTGGACATGCCGGTCAGCTCGGTCAGCGGACCGGCCCGCAGGATCCGGCCCTGCCCGATGATCACCACGTCGTCGACCACCAGCTCCAGCTCGCTGAGCAGGTGGCTGGAGAGCAGCACCGTCCCACCGGCGGCGGCATGCCGGCGCAGCATGTCGCGCAGCCACGCCATGCCGGACGGGTCCAGCCCGTTGGCCGGCTCGTCGAGGATCAGCACGGACGGTTCGCCGAGCAGCGCCGTCGCCACCGCCAGCCGCTGCCGCATGCCCAGCGAGTAGTCGCCGGTCCGCTTCGCCGCGGCGTCGTCGAGCCCCACGTACTCCAGCAGCTCGTCCACCCGGCTCCGGGAGGCGCCGCTGAGCATCGCCTGCGTGACCAGATGGGTGTATCCGGTCTGCCCGGGGTGGCTCAACCCCTGCTCCAGCACCGCGCCGACCTCCCGCAGCGGGTGCCGCAGGTCGCGGTAGCGCCGCCCGTTGATCGTCGCGGTGCCGCGGGTGGCCCGGCTCAGGCCGAGCAGGATCCGCAGCGTGGTGCTCTTGCCCGAGCCGTTGAGCCCCAGCAGCCCGGTCACCCGGCCCGGCACGGCGGAGAACGTCACGTCACGGACGGCATCCACCCGGCCGTACGTCTTCGTCAACTCGTGGGTCTCGATCATCGCGGCGATTGTCCCCGCCGCTGTCAACCCGGCCGACAATGACAGGAGGGATGCGCCCGAACGCGGGCGCATCCCTCAGCCGTACTGCTCGCGCGTCAGCTGTCGCCGCCGGTCTCGCCGACCGGTGCGGCGTTGACGTCGTCGATCGCGTACTTCTTCGCCGCCTCGCCCGGCACGTGCGACGGGACCTTGCCGCGCAGCGCGAGCTGCCGCAGGGTCGCCACGGTCACCGACTCCGCGTCCACGTGGAAGTGGCGGCGCAGGGCGTGCCGGGTGTCGCTCATGCCGAAGCCGTCGGTGCCCAGCGACGTGTAGTCGTTCGGCACCCAGCGGCTGATCAGGTCGGGAACCGCCCGCATCCAGTCGCTGACCGCCACCGCCGGGCCCTCCGTGCCCTCCAGCTTCTGCTGGATGTACGGTTTGCGCGGCTGGTCGCCCGGGTTGAGCAGGTTGTGCTCCTCGGCCTCGACCGCGTCGCGGCGCAGCTCGGTCCAGGAGGTCACCGACCAGACGTCCGCGCCGACGCCCCAGTCCTGGGCGAGCAGCTGCTGGGCCTTGAGCGCCCACTGCATGCCCGTGCCGGAGGCCAGCAGCTGCGCCTTCGGGCCGGTGGTCTCCGGCGCCGCGGCATAGCGGTAGATGCCCTTCAGCAGACCCTCGACATCCACGCCGGCCGGCTCTGCGGGCTGCAGGATCGGCTCGTTGTAGACGGTGAGGTAGTAGAAGACGTTCTCCTGCTGCTCGCCGTACATGCGGTGCAGGCCGTTCTCCATGATGTGCGCGATCTCGAACGCGAACGCCGGGTCGTACGCCACCACCGCGGGGTTCGTCGCCGCGATCAGCAGCGAGTGGCCGTCCTCGTGCTGCAGGCCCTCGCCGTTGAGCGTGGTGCGCCCGGCGGTGGCACCGAGCAGGAAGCCGCGGGTCATCTGGTCCGCCGCCGCCCACAGCTCGTCCGCGGTGCGCTGGAAGCCGAACATCGAGTAGAAGATGTACAGCGGGATCATCGGCTGCCCGTGCGTCGCGTACGACGTACCCGCGGCGATGAAGCTGGCGGTCGAGCCGGCCTCGTTGATGCCCTCGTGCAGGATCTGCCCGTTGGTGGCTTCCTTGTAGGACAGGAACAGCTCACGGTCGACCGACGTGTACGTCTGCCCGTGCGGCGAGTAGATCTTCCGCGTCGGGAAGAGCGAGTCCATGCCGAACGTCCGCGCCTCGTCCGGGATGATCGGCACCCACCGGGCACCGAACTCCTTGTCCTTCATGATGTCCTTGAGCAGGCGGACGAACGCCATCGTGGTGGCGACCTTCTGCTTGCCCGAACCGCGCTTGACGTCGCCGAACCTCGCCGACTCCGGAATGGCCAGCGGGATCGTCCTCGTGCGCCGCGACGGCAGGTAGCCGCCCAGCTCCCTGCGCCGCTCCTGCAGGTAGGCGATCTCGTCGGACTTCTCGCCGGGGTGGTAGTACGGCGGGAGGTAGGGGTTGTCCTCCAGCTGCTTGTCCGGGATGTCGAGGTAGAGCCGGTCCCGGAAGCCCTTGAGGTCGTCCAGGGTCAGCTTCTTCATCTGGTGCGTGGCGTTGCGCGCCTCGAAGTGCGAACCCAGCGTCCAGCCCTTGATCGTCTTGGCGAGGATCACGGTGGGCTGGCCGGTGTGCTCGCTGGCCGCCTTGTACGCCGCGTACAGCTTCTTGTAGTCGTGGCCGCCGCGCTTGAGGTTCCACACCTCGTCGTCGGACATGCCCTCGACCAGCTTCCGGGTGCGCGGGTCACGGCCGAAGAAGTTCTCCCGGACGTACGCGCCCGACTCGCCCTTGTAGGTCTGGTAGTCGCCGTCGGGCGTGACGTTCATCAGGTTGACCAGCGCGCCGTCGGTGTCGGCGGCGAGCAGCGGGTCCCACTCCCGGCCCCAGATGACCTTGATGACGTTCCAGCCGGCACCGCGGAAGAACGCCTCCAGCTCCTGGATGACCTTGCCGTTGCCGCGCACCGGGCCGTCGAGGCGCTGCAGGTTGCAGTTGATGACGAAGGTCAGGTTGTCGAGCTCCTCGCGGGCGGCCAGGCCGATCGCGCCGAGCGACTCCACCTCGTCCATCTCGCCGTCGCCGAGGAACGCCCAGACGTGCTGCTGGCTGGTGTCCTTGATCCCGCGGTTGTGCAGGTAGCGGTTGAACCGGGCCTGGTAGATCGCGTTCAGCGGGCCGAGGCCCATGCTGACGGTCGGGAACTCCCAGAAGTTCGGCATCAGCCGGGGGTGCGGGTACGACGGGAGACCGCCGTTCGGGTGCGACAGCTCCTGCCGGAAGCCGTCGAGCTGGTCGGTGCTCAGCCGGCCCTCGAGGAAGGCGCGGGCGTACATGCCCGGGGACGCGTGCCCCTGGAAGAAGATGTGGTCTCCGCCGCCGGGGTGGTCCTTGCCGCGGAAGAAGTGGTTCATGCCGACCTCGTAGAGGCTGGCGCTCGACGCGTAGGTCGAGATGTGGCCGCCCACGCCGATGTCCGGCCGCTGCGCCCGGTGCACGAGCATCGCCGCGTTCCACCGGATGTACGCCCGGATCCGCCGCTCCACGAACTCGTCACCGGGGAACCACGGCTCCTGCTCCGGCGGGATCGTGTTGATGTAGTCGGTGGAGGTCAGGGGCGGGACGCCGACCTGTCGCTCCCGGGCCCGTTCGAGCAGGCGCAGCATCACGTACCGGGCTCTCTTGGCCCCACGTTCGTCGATGACTCCGTCGAGCGACTCGACCCACTCGCTGGTTTCCTCGGGGTCGATGTCCGGAAGCTGGCTCGGCAGGCCGTCGCTGATCACCGGGCGCTTGCGTTCCGTGGCCACAGGCATTCCTCTAGGTCGGTGTCGGGCCGTGCGCCCCATCGTGTGAACCGCACGTTAATGGCTCCATCCTGCCCCCTCGCGGTGGCTGGCGTCACGCCTACCGGCCGCCTACGCGACGCTCGACACAGGTACTGACCAGTAACTTCGTCAGCCGGGCAGGAAACTGAACCGAACCTGCCGCTCGGGGTTGTCGCCGTTGGGGTCGACGAGGCACACGGACTGCCAGGTGCCCAGCGCGATCCGGCCGTCGATCACCGGCAGCGTCGCGTACGGCGGGATCCAGGCGGGCAGGACGTGATCGCGGCCGTGACCGCGCGAACCGTGCCGGTGCTGCCACTTGTCCTCGGCCGGCAGCAGCTCGTCGATCGCGGTGAGCAGGTCGTCGTCGGAGCCGGCCCCGGTCTCGATGATCGCCACCCCGGCCGTCGCGTGCGGGACGAACACGTGCAGCAGGCCGTCACCGCGGCCCTGGGTGAACTGTTCGGCCTCGCGCGTGATGTCGCGGACGACCGGCCGGTTCCCGGTCCGGACGGTGATCACGGTGGTGTCCATGACCCCGAAGTCTTACATGTAGAGGTCCATGACCAGGAAGACCGTCCCCACCGTCAGGAACCACACGGCACAGAGGCCGATCCGGCCGACCCCGGCCCACATCGCCATACGGCCAGCCCACCACGCCGCCCCCGGCGTCCGGAGCGGAATGCTTGCGCCGTCACCCTCCTCGGTGCACCCGGCGCGCGGTGGCGGGGCTCGCCACGGTCGGCAATGCTGGGTCGCGTGACCACCCCGCAGAACCTCGACGAGCGTTTCCGCGACGCCGTCGCCGCCCTGCGCCCGGGCGGGTCCCGCCGGCCCGGGGACCCCACCCGGCCCGGTGACGACCCGGTGCGCGACGGCTCCGCCCTGACCGGCGCGCACGCCGGCCGGCTCTTCGACGCCCAGCTGACCAGCCGCCACCTCGACCTCGCCGCCCGCTGGCTGCGCAGCTTCAACGAGGGCTTCTACACGATCGGATCGTCCGGCCACGAGGGAAACGCCGCGGTCGCCGCCGCGCTGCGCCCGGGCGATCCGGCGTTGCTGCACTACCGTTCCGGGGCGTTCTACTGTGTGCGCGCGACCCAGGCGCCCGCACCGGCCGACGAGGACACCGACCCGCTCGTCGAGGCCGCCCGGGACGTGCTGCGGGGCGTGGTCGCGTCGGCCGCCGAACCCATCGCGGGCGGCCGGCACAAGGTCTTCGGCCGCGCCGACCTGCAGATCATCCCGGCCACCTCGACCATCGCCTCGCACCTGCCGCGGGCGGTCGGGCTCGCGTACGGGATCGCCCGGGTCCCCGCCCTGCGCGGCGTGGAAACCCCGTGGGACGACGACGCGGTCGCGGTCGCCTCCTTCGGCGACGCCTCGGTCAACCACGCCACGGCCACCGCGGCGCTCAACACGGTCGGTTGGTTCGACCACACCGGCCAGCGCCTGCCGCTGCTGCTCGTCTGCGAGGACAACGGCTTCGGCATCAGCGTCCCGTCCCCGCCCGGCTGGGTCGCCGAGACACTCCGCGCCCGCCCCGGGCTGCGCTACTTCTCGGCCGACGGATGTGACCTGGCCGTCGCGTACGACGCCGCCCGGGAGGCCGTCGACTGGGTGCGGGCGGAGCGCCGGCCGGCCGTGCTGCACCTCGGCATGGTCCGGCTCATGGGGCACGCCGGCGCGGACGCGGAGATCGCGTACCGTCCGGCCGAGGACATCACCCGCGACCTGGACCGGGACCCGCTGGTGGGGACCGCCCGGCTGCTGGTCGAGGCCGGCTTCGCGACCCCCGACGACCTGATCACCCGGTACGACGAGCTCGGCTGGCAGGTCCGCAAGGTCGCCGAGGAGGTCCTCGGCGAGCCGAAGCTCGCCACGCCGGCCCAGATCGTGGCGCCGCTCGCCCCGCGCCGGCCGCTGCGCACCGCGAGGCACGTCACCGACGCGGCCACCCGCGCGAGCGGCGCGGGGTCGGCGGCCCGCGCCCAAACCTTCGGCGGCAAATTGCCGGAGCAGAGCGGCCCGCTCACCCTCGCCCAGACCATCAACGCCACGCTGACCGACGCGCTGCTCACCACCCCCGGTGCCGTCGTGTACGGCGAGGACGTGGCCGTCAAGGGCGGCGTCTACGGCGTCACGAAGAACCTGCGCGACCGCTTCGGCGCCGACCGCGTCTTCGACACCCTGCTCGACGAGACGTCCATCCTCGGCCTCGGGCTGGGCGGCGCGCTGGCCGGGCTGCTCCCGATCCCGGAGATCCAGTACCTCGCCTACCTGCACAACGCCGAGGACCAGCTGCGCGGCGAGGCAGCCACGATGTCCTTCTTCTCGCAGGGCGCCTTCCGCAACCCGATGGTCGTCCGGGTCGCCGGGCTCGCCTACCAGCAGAGCTTCGGGGGCCACTTCCACAACGACAACTCGGTGGCCGTGCTGCGCGACGTACCCGGGCTGGTCCTGGCCGTGCCCGCCCGCCCGGCCGACGCCGCGCCGATGCTGCGCTCCTGCCTGGCCGCGGCGGCGGTCGACGGCAACGTCAGCGTCTTCCTCGAGCCGATCGCGCTCTACCACACCCGCGACCTGTACCAGCAGGGCGACAACGAGTGGCTGGCGCCGTACGCCGCGCCGGCGGAGTGGGCCGCCGCCCACATCCCGATCGGCCGCGCCCGCACCTACCCCTTCGGCTCGGCCGAGGACCTGACGATCCTCACGTTCGGCAACGGCCTGCGCATGTCACTGCGGGTCGCCGCCCAGCTCGCCGCTGACGGGTACGGCTCCCGCGTGGTGGACCTGCGCTGGCTGAGCCCGCTACCCGTGGCCGACCTGGTCCGCGAGGCGTCCGCGACCGGCAGAGTGCTCATCGTCGACGAGACCAGGCGCTCCGGCGGCGTCGGCGAAGGCATCCTCGCGGCCCTGGTCGACGGCGGTTTCGTGGGCGCGGCCCGCAGAATCGCGTCCGCCGACTCGCTCGTTCCGCTCGGTCCGGCAGCGCAACAGGTCCTGATCGGGGAAGATGCCATCACACAGGGTGCCCACGCCCTGCTGGCGCGGTAAATTGCCACACACTCGGTGCGCCACTTGCGCGCAGCCCCCCGAGTGTGTGGACTACCCCCACAGAACGTCGAGAACAGCAAGGAGGAATTCGACAGTGAGCGCGACCGCTGGTCAGGCCGACGGCGTACGCAGCCTGGCGGACCGGTTCGGCTTCGAGCCGACAATGGTGGTCATGGAGATGGGCTACGACGACGACGTCGACGAGGATCTCCGTGACGCCCTGACCGAACGCGTGGGCGAGTTGGTCGACGAGGACACCGACGAGGTGGTCGACGCGGTGCTGCTCTGGTACCGCGACGGCGACGGTGACCTGTTCGAACTGCTCACGGATGCACTGGGCCCGCTCGCAGACAGCGGCGTGGTGTGGCTCCTGACCCCCAAGGCGGGCCGCGACGGCCACGTCGAACCGAGCGAGGTCAGCGAGAGCGCACCGACGGCCGGCCTCCAGCAGACGTCCACGGTCAACGCCGGCAAGGACTGGACCGCAGCCCGGCTGGTCTCGCCCCGCGGAGCGAAGAAGAAGTAGACCCAGAATTCTGCGGCCGACCGCCGCGCGGTCTCGCTGCCGCGCGGCCGTTTAGGGTGGCTGAATGCCGATCGACGTGGGCACCGAGGCGCCGCCCTTCACCCTCAAGGACCAGAACAACCAGGAAATCGCCCTCACGGACTTCCGCGACCGCAAGGCGGTCCTGCTGGTCTTCTACCCCCTGGCCTTCTCCGGCACGTGCCAGGGCGAGCTGGAAGAAATCAAGACCAACCTCCCCGTGTACGCCAACACCGACGTCCAGATCCTGACGGTGAGCGTCGACTCGGTCTACAGCCACAAGGTCTGGGCGGAGCGCGAGGGCTACGAGTTCCCCCTCCTGTCCGACTTCTGGCCGCACGGCGGCGTGGCGCAGGCGTACGAGGTCTTCAACGCGGACCGTGGCTACGCCAACCGCGGCACCTTCATCATCGACAAGCGGGGCGTCGTGCGGCACGCGGAGATGAACCAGCCGGGGGAGCGGCGGAACCAGACGACCTGGCGGGAGAAGCTCGCCGAGGTGGTCAAGGTAGGATGACCACTCCGGTATCCACGGAGCCGGGCGCGTAGCTCAGTGGGAGAGCACTCGCCTTACAAGCGAGGGGTCGCAGGTTCGAAACCTGCCGCGCCCACCCATCTGACCTGCACCGGAGCGGACAGCCGCAGCATTGGCCATCCGCTCCGGTATCAGGTGGTCCGCCGAAGCGGCCCAGCGTGCCTGCGATCACCCATGGATCCCATGACGGTCCCGCTACCCCGCATCTGGCGCAATGCGTTGCACCGAGCCCACCACCGACCGGAACTCTTCCACCGATTCGTCGACGGCCACCTGCCATTGCGTGCTGTCGAACGCGCATATTCTCGCGATGACCGCCTTCGGGTCCCGTGGCGACTCGGCGATGTCATTCGTCCGGAAAGCAACTATTTCACAGTCGAACGTCTGCTCGATGTCATTCCCGAATGCCTTGAGTTCCGCCCATGTCATGGACAACCCATGAGGCGCCGATAGAACTCGATCTTCGAACTCCGGCATGGGAACCCCATCGGGAGCCTGCCCGATACCGTAGAACTCGAGCAGCACCCAACCGAAGCTGTTGTCAGGAAACGTTGCCAGCACGTCAGAAATCGCCAACAACGATCCGTCGGGGAGATGGACTGGTACTCGCACACCACCGGCTGGTTCATTCCAACGGTCACGATCCGGACCGTTAGGCCCCGTTGTGGTCACGATGCTGATCCTTACGTCAGGCGCTTGCGCATCTGGAGCGACGTGAGCTCGTACCCTTCCTGCTCGTACAGGCGGCGGGCGGCGGTGTTCTGGGCGAACACGTTCAACCCGATCGACACCACCCCGCGGCCTCGGCACTCCTCTTCGGCCGCACGCATGATGGCTCGCCCGTAGCCGCTGCGGCGCAGGCCTTCGTCGACTGCGATGTCGTACACGTACGCCTCGCTACCCGTCGCCTTCGGCGCGATGTGCAGCCAGAGCACGCCGACCGACGTCTCCCCGTCGTAGGCGTGCCACAGGTGGTGCTCGGCCGTCGCCAGGCCGTCCGGCAGCAGGCGGGCGTAGTCCGCGGCCGCCTTGTCCTGCGCGTCCTGCCAGGACGTCGCGCCCGAGTCGGCGATCTGGCGGGCGTAGCCCTCCTCGGCGGTCGCGCGGAAGACCGCGAACTGCGCCTCGGTCATCGGTGTGAGTGTCACGTCTGCCACGGCAGCACCCTAAGCGAAGTCGCGGTGCTTGAGCTTGGCGCGGCGGCCGTCCGGGTGGTGCCAGACGATGCCTTCGTACTGCGGGTTTGCCCGGAGCCAGGCGCGCAGGCCGTCGAAGTCGCGGGGGACGTCGAAGACCTCCGCTTCCGCGTGCGGGACCAGCTCGTGGCCGCGTACGTTCTCCGGGTTGCCGTTGATCTTCGGCCGGATGAGCTCGTAGGTGCCGGGGCGTCGCGGCGCCGCGGTGAGGGCCTCGGTGTGGTACTTGGCGTAGGCCGACTGGGCGATCGGCTCCCAGCCGACGGTCTTGCCGGTGACCTCGTCGGTCATCACCGGACGGTAGCCCGACGGCTGGGTGCGGCCGGGGCGGACCTCGCGCCGGGCCCACCAGGTGCCGTTCTCGTCGAGCAGCACGCAGGTGCCCTCGTACTTGCGGGTCGGGGTTCCCTCGCCGTCGAGGACCCATCGGCAGGCCGGGTGGACCTGCGGCAAGGTGCGCTTGCGGTCGTCCGGGTCGCGCAGGAACAGCGTGGGAATCTTGTTCATGCGGGCATGATCCCATCACCGCGAAGCGGTTTTCCGGCTCCGCGGACGTAGCCGACGATGTCGCGCACTACCGGCTCGTACGCCTGGCGCGGCTCCTTTTCCCAGCCCGCCGCCTGCCACGTCCCCAGCCGGAAGATCGCGGCGCGGATCAGGAGCTGGTCCCACTGCGGCAGATGGGCCCATCGCAACGCCGCCTCGAAGCCGGTGCCGTGCCAGACCATCGCGTCCACCACGGCCACTGCGGACGCCCAGGCCGGCGGTCGCCAGTAGGGCGCCCAGTCGATCACCGCCGGGGGCATGCCGTCCGCGAACAGGACGTTGCCGAGCAGGTCGCCGTGGATGACCTGGGCCGGCAGGTGAACCGGCCGCCGGGCGTCCAGCAGGTCGTCGAGCAGGTCGTCGCCGGTCCGGCTGCGGGGGTCCCAGGCCAGCTTCTCCCCGTACGCCCAGGGGTCGGATCGGGTGTCCAGGAACGCGGGCCGCGGCAGGTGGGCGACCGTCTCGTGGAACGCGGAACCTGTGCGGACCACCTCGTCGACGCGGCGCTGGTCCGGGTGACCCGCCATCGCGCGGGCCGCCTCCCAGCCGTCGGCGAGCCAGTCGCCGTCCGCCGCGCGCACCGGGCGGGCGATGCGGAAGTGCGGTGACTCCGGCAACGTCGCCAGGATCTGCGCACGCCAGCGGGTCTCGTCGTCGCCTTCCGAGGGCTTCAGGACCAGGTCGCCGGCGCGCCAGGTGCCGCCCTTGCCGCCGGACAGCCGTACCGGATCCGCGGTCGCGCTGAAAGCGCGCAGCACCCCGGCCGGCGGGCGTTGATCGTCCATGGGGTCATTCAACCGGTCCCATGGTGCGGATACCGCGACTTGTCGACGCTGCCACGGCCGAACCGCCGACCAGCGCGGCGAAGGTGAGGATCGCGGGGACCGGGCCCGTCGTCTCGATCAGTACGCCGGCCAGCAGCGGCGCCGCCGCCGACACGGACGTCGCCACCACGATGATCACGCTGACCACCCGCCCCTGGAGCCGGTCCGGCGTGATCGCCGCCTGGTGACCGAAGAGCGCGGCGTTGGTGGTCGGTCCCAGGAACACCGTCAGCGCTACCGGCACCGCGGCCGCGATGCTTCCGGTGAGCAGGGCACTCGCGGACATGAGCAGTGCGGCCGTCCAGCAGATGCCACGGATCAGCAGCGGCAGCGGCATCAACCGGTGCAGGACCGGCGCGAGCAGCGCGCCGAGCAGGCCGCCGACGGCGACCACGGTGGAGACCGCCCCGATGATCGCCGGCGGTACCCGATGCGCCTGCAACGTCACGATGATCGTGAAGGTGATGCCGTGGATCGCCAGGTTGAGCGGCGCGGCGACCAGCAGCACCGACCGCAGGAACGCGTTGCCGAACACGAACCGGAACCCCTCGGCCAGCGCCGCCACATGCCCGCCCGGGCCGGAGTCCCACCGTTCCTGCAGCGGCCGCCGCACCAGCGAGACACCCGCCATCGAGGCGAGGAACGTCACCGCGTCGCCGAGGAACGGCAGCGCATGCCCCAGCCCGAACAGCAGGCCGCCCAGGGGAGGACCGGCCAGCGAGGTCCCGTACGTCCGCGCCTCGTTGCGCGCGACCGCCGCCGGCAGCTGCGCGGGCGGCACGATGGTGCGCAGCGAGGAGTACTCGGCCGTACCGAAGAAGGCATTGCCCGCGGCACCCACCATGACCACCGCGACGACCAGGGCCAGCGGAGGCCGTCCCTGCCACACCACGACACCGAGAATGAGGTACGCGACCAGCCGCACCACATCGCACGCAAGCATGATTCGCCGCCGGTCGAACCGGTCGGCGAGCACCCCGGCCGGCAACCGCGACAGCACGGTGACGACGAGCCCGGCGCTCGCCACCAGCCCGGCCTGCACGGGCGAAGAAGTCAACGTCAGAAGCAGCAACGGTACGGCCAGAGCAGAGATCGCGGTTCCGGCGTCGGACAGCGACTGACTGACCCAGAGCAGGTTGAACTCCCGGTTGCGCCACAGTGTCGCGGGCGCATCGGTCATCCATCGACTGTCGCTGCTGTCCGGAGTGCTGTACAGGGCAGGGGAGGTCCATGCACGCCAGCCTGCTCCGGTCGACCGGGCTGCACCCGCAAATGTTCTGCGGCTGTGGACAACCTGCGCCCGTTGACGTCCTGCGCTCGTGGATATCCTGCGCCTGTGGATATCCGTGCCGCCATCGCCGACGAGCGACGCCGCATCGCCGACCTGGTCGGTTCGCTCGAGCCCGGGCAGCTGAACACCCCGAGCCTGTGCGGCGAGTGGACGGTCAAAGAGGTGGCCGGGCACCTGCTGGCGGCGGTGAGCAAGCCGCCCGTACCGGTGCCCCTGCTGCTCCTCCGCAGCGGCTTCCGCTTGCACAAGGCGAACGCGCGCCTGGCGGTCCTGACCGCGGCCAGACCTGCGGCGGAGCTGGCACAGGCACTGCGCGACCACGCCGACGTAGCGTTCCAGCCGCCGATCGTCGGATACCCGGGCCAGCTCACCGACCTGCAGGTACACGGGCAGGACATGCGCCGGCCACTGGGGCTGCCGCACGGCCTGCGGCTCGACCGGCTCAAGGTGTCGCTGGAGTTCCTGACGTCGGGCCGAGCGATGGGGTTCACCTCGAAGCGGCGGCTGGCGGGTCTGCGGTTCGAGGCGTCCGACCTGCACTGGGCGTACGGGTCGGGGCCGCTGGTGACCGGACCGGCGGAGGCGCTGATGCTGGCCATGTGCGGGCGCGGAGTGGCATTGAAGGAGCTGGACGGCCCCGGCGTGCCGGTCCTCACCGGTCGTCTGTCGGCCTGATCCGCTCCCTCGCCGGTCGTCTGCCGGGGTTTGACCCGCTCCTCGCCGGTCGCCTCGGCCGGTCTACCCCTTGCCGCCGTCCCGGGGTGGGTCGACGGCCTTCCATGTGGCGCGGGCTCCATGTGGTGCGGGTGATCTCGTGGCCGCCGGGTGGCTCGACCGATCCGTGGCCGCCGGAAGTCTGACGATCTGCTGACGGCCCGCGTCCCTTTCGGGGCGTTCTGCCCGGCGGATCGCTGCTCCGCCGCCCGGAAACGCCGCGATCGGCCGACACACCCCACCGAAACTGTCAGCCCGCCGCCCTACCGTCGCGGCATGAACGACAACGAGTACACGCCGGACCTGGACCGGCGCCCCCACACCCAGCTCGACCGCCACTTCATCTCCGGTGGCAACACCTACCAGCTCACCGCATGCGGCACAGGCGACGACCGCATCCGGCTGACCCTGTCCGGCTGGAACCCCGGCGGCGAGGTGGTGAGCGAGTTCAGCGGAGGGATCTCGCCGGCCGACCTGCCCGCCGTCACGGAGGCCCTCACCTCGACGCTCACCGGCCTGGCCGCCCTCCGGTCCCGCGGCAAGCCGTCCCGCCCGCCCGCCGACAAACCCAAGCGCTACCCCAACCGAGGCGCCCGCTGGTCCCCCGAGGACGACGAACGCCTGGTGACGCGCTACCGCGAAGGCGCCACGGAACACGAGCTGATGGCGGAGTTCGGCCGCAGCCGCGGTGGCATCCTGGCCAGATTGGAGAGTCTCGGGGAGATCACCGCAGAAGAGGGGCCCGGCTTCCGAGTCAGGTTCGATCCCGTGGTTGCGGACCGCTCCCAAGGCGCCCAGCCGATGATCGAGGAGGAGTCCGCCGTGGGAGCACCGTGACCGGCAGCCCGTCGTCGGCGGTCACCCGGTGACCGCCGACGCCCCGGCTGACCGAGACCTTCGCGGGCGGCCGGCCGTGCCCTGGTGGGACCGACCATCGCCCGAGGCCGAAACCGGCACGTTCACGAGACGGACGACGTGTTTGAGGGACAGCGGCCGGGAAACGAAGCCGAGACGCCGGCCACTGTCCCGCCGATCGTGGGCGGGTGCGTCGTTGAGACTGATGTCAGGTGTCGACCGGCGTCTGGAGGGTTGGCGCGTGCACGTGGTCATCGACGGGCGGTTCGTCCTAGACGAGGCCGACCTGCAACGACGCCTGGCCGGCGCCCTCGGCTACGGCCCTTACTACCGACAAGACCTGGACGACCTGCGCGATCGGTTGTGCGCGGGCGACCCCCGTCCGCTGCAGCTGGTGTGGATCCACGCGGCCAGCCTCCGGATGGCGATCGGAGGCCCCGTCTTCGACCGCTACGTCAAGACGCTGGAGGAGATCGAAGCCGCCGACAACGGGCGCGGTTGGCCGGACCGCTTCGTCTTCCGCATCTTCGAGTAACCGGCACGCTGCGGCATACGGGTCTGCGAATGACCGGACGGTTCTGCCCTGCGGTTGGAATGATTGGACGGTTCTGCCCTGCGGATCAAATGACCTGACGGTCCTGCCCTGCGGCTAATCGGCCGACGGGACGGCATGGCTCGCGCGTCCTCGAGCGACCGGACCGCTCATCACGGTGCGGATGCAGGCCCAACTCACAGCGTGTCGAAGTCGGTGCTGGTCATCACCCGGCGGACGCCGATCGGTTGCTGCTGCGGCATGCCGTCAGGGCCGGGGACCTGGGAGATGCGGGCCGCGATCTCGATCGCCCGGGCCTCCGACTCGACGTCGACGATCTGGAACCCCGCCAGCATCCCGTCGCGCGTCGCGGGTGGGCCGTCGGAGACCACCGGTGCCGTTCCGTCCGAGGTGACGATTCTGGCGAGCTCGGGTCCGGTCAGGGTGTGCCCGTCGACGTACTCGCCGCTCGCGACGAGCTCCCTGGTGAGGGCGTCGTAGTAGTCCACGTGCGCCTTGATCTCCTCGGGCTTCCACTGCGCCATCGGGATGTCGACGGCGCCGCCGTGGTAGTCGACCGTGAGCAGGTACTTCATGGGGTCCTCCGCTTCCTGCCGCCGCCAGCTCGGTGCGGTCACCTCTGGTCGGAGCAGGCTCCCGCGATCTCGACATCGGCGACGCAGCTGGGCGTGCGGCCGGACAAGCCCGCGGCGGCCGGTCGAGCAGCGCCTGGGGTGCACCCGCGCTGCACCCCGGGGGCGGCTCAAGTACGTGCGGTGGGACCCGATCTCACTGGCACCTGCGGACGGCTCCGCGGGTGAGCGGGTCCGGCCGTACCCCCCTCGGCGGCCGGGCCCGCTCGGTTACCAGGACAGCGGGCCGGAAGGGGTGTGGCGTGACCGGTCACCTGTTCGTCGGGGGCGACCACGAGAAGATCGTCGTGTCGCCGTACCCGCTGCGGATGCGGACCGGGCGCGCCCGGCGGGACCGGCAGGGTTCGGTCACCGAGATCGTGCCGGTGGCGCCGAGTGGGCGGAGCCGGGAGACGCGGGTGCGGTTCACCTCGCAGCTGTCGCTGGTCCTTCTCGTGCTCGTCGCCGTGCTGAGCGCGCTGGGCATCGCCTGGTGGGCCGCCGCGTCGGGTGCGCTTGCGCTCGTCACGTTCGTCACCGTCCAGCAGGCCCGAGCCGCCCGGGAGGGCACCATCGCGCTGCCCCGGGACGACGACTCCTACGTTCTGCACGCCGCCGAGGAGCGGGCCGCGTACGGGAGGGCCCTGGTTGTCGCCCGGAGGGTGCGGCGGACGTGGCCCGCGCTGCGGCACATGGTTGACCCCGACGACGCGGATCGGAGCTTGACCGCCGCGCTGCGCGAGCTTGCCGCGATCATGGCTCGCCGGCAGCAGATCCGGCGGCTGCGCGAGGAGCTCGGCGCCGCTTCCCTGCACGACCTGCCCGCGGACAGCCCGGCCGTGCAGGCGCTCGCCGAGCAGCGGCTGCGCGTCGAAGGGTTGTGGCGCTCCACGGCCGCGGCGGCCAACCGGATCCTGGCCGGCATCAACGCCGCGGCGATCGCGGGGGAGAACCTGATCCGCGAGCAGCGGATCGGCCAGACGGCCCGGGACGCCGAGCTGGCGATCTCGCGGCTCGCCCTGACCGCCACGGCGCCCGCCGACTCCGCCCCGGAGCTTGCCGAACGCACCGCCGCGGTGATCGCCGCCTACCGCGAGCTGGCTGCGGACCACTGACCGACCCCAGCCCAGAGCGACCGGGCGGCGGGCCGGGGGGCCGCCGCGGACAACGCCGGAAGGCGGCCCGCGGACCTCAGCCGGCGGCCGCCCGAGCCACGTCCTCGGCGATCAGATCCATGTTCAGCATCGCGGCCGCCTGCAGCCCCGCCGCCGCCGAGCTGACCACCTGGGCCATCGGATCGGTGACGTTCCCCGCCACCCATACCCCGGGCACCGCCGTACGCCCGTTCGGCTCCGCCGCCACCGTGGTGCCGAAGTCGGTCTCCACCACCTCCAGCCCCAGTGACCGCAGCGGCCCGGCGTTGGCCACCAAGCGGGATGCCGCCACCACGGCGTCCCGGGCGACCAGCGTGCCGTCGATCAGGCGTACCCCGGTCACCCTGTCGCCGTCCGCCACCACCTCGCTGACCTTCTCGGCCACGAGCCGGATTCCGCGGGCGGCCAGCTCGCGAGCCTGGGACGCGTCCGGCTCGGGCGCGGTGTGCTGGAACAGCACCACGTCCTCGGTCCATTGCCGCCACAGCTGGGCGTGGTGCAGCGCGATCGGGGAGGTCCCGATGATGCCGATCGCCTGGCCGCGTACCTCGTAGCCATGGCAGTACGGGCAGTGCAGCACCCCGCGCCCCCACTGTTCGCGCAGGCCGGGGATGTCCGGGAGCTCGTCGGTCAGGCCGGTGGCCGCCAGTACGCGCCGCCCGTGGAACCGGCGTCCGTCGGTGAGGGTGACTTCGAGCCCATCCTCAAGAGCAGCCGCCGTGGCGACGGTGGCGTCGATGATCTGGCCGCCGTAGCGGGTGACCTCGGCCCGTCCCTGTGCGCGGAAGTCGGCGGGTGGGATGCCGTCGCGGGTGAGGTAGTTGTGGATGCCTCCCGCCCGGGCGTTGCGGGGGGCCGCCGCGTCCACCAGGAGGACCGTGCGCAGGGCCCGGCCCAGCGCCACCGCGGCGCTCATTCCGGCGGATCCGCCGCCGATCACGATCACGTCGTAGGTCATGCCGTCACGGTGGCGCGGTACCCGGCTCGGTGGCAAAGTTATTTGCCATGACGGCAAACGAGGACGTCCTGGCGGCGGTGGGGCCGCGGTTGCGCGCGCTGCGTCAGGAGCACGGCACCACCCTGGCCGGGCTGTCCGAGGTCACCGGCATCTCGGTCAGCACGCTGTCGCGGCTGGAGGCGGGGCAGCGGAGGGCGACCCTGGAGCTGTTGTTACCGCTGGCCCGGGCGTACAGGGTGCCGCTCGACGAGCTGGTCGGCGCCCCGGCCACCGGTGACCCGCGGATCTACGCGCGGCCGATCAAGCATCGCAGCGGTCAGACGATCATCCCGCTGAGCCGCCAGCCGACCGGCCTGCAGGCGTTCAAGCACCTCATTCCGGCCGGTGCGCGGCAGGAGCCGGACCCGCAGACCCATGAGGGGTACGAGTGGCTCTACGTCCTCGCCGGCAGGCTGCGGCTGGTGCTCGGCGCCCACGACCTGGTCCTGCCGCCCGGCGAGGCCGCCGAGTTCGACACGCGGGTCCCGCACTGGTTCGGCAGCGCGACCGGCGAGGCCGTGGAGGTCCTCACGATCTTCGGTCCCCAGGGGGAGCGGATGCACGTCCGCGCTCGCCCGAAGAGCGGCTAAAGGTCCTTCACGAACCAGTGGTCGGCGAAGGGGCGCGAGCTCACCGCCGCGACCTCGCGATAGCCGCACGCCGCGTAGAGCGCCCGAGCCTCGGTGAGGTCCTCGCGCGTGTCCAGGCGCAATGACCGCAGCTCCCGCCTCCGCGCCTCGTCCTCGACGGCGGCGAGCAGCTCCCGGGCCACCCCGGTTCGCCGGGCCGACGGCCGCACGTACATCTTGGTGATCTCGCCGACCGGCGGCTCGGCGAGCCGCAGCCCCACGCAGCCGACCGCGTCCTCGTCCCGGTACGCGACCAGAAGCACCGCGATGTCGTCGGCGGGCTCGTCGGCCAGCGCCTGGTCCACGAGGGAAGCGGGCATCGGTCTACCGTGGTAGCGGTCGACGATCTCGGTCATATAGGACCGGATGAGGGCTCCGGCTGTCCCGGCCGGCCGCGGGCGGATCTCCAGCATGCCGGCGAGCGTGCCAACTTTGCGGGTGCCCGGCCAACGATTTTGGAACTCAGACGGCGAGATCCGCCAGGCCGCACGGGGGACAACTTCGGAGCGTAGTCGAGTATTTACCCGTTCGGGTGACTCGCGTACCGCATGGTAGGCACATACGTTGGCTGCTGACATGCGTGCCACCGGTCGTGCCCGAACACCGTCCGCTACGAGGCCTCACGACCTGGCGGACGGTGGGTGGCGGCCGTCCGGGCACAAAGGATCATGCCGCCCGGCGGGCCGTGGACATCTGCCGGGGTACGGCCACGGTCATCCTCCGCTGTGGACGCCGTCCGAGGGCGTCGAGGGCGTCCAGGAGCATCGCCTGCACGGCGCCGGACGTGGGCAGGTGCCAGCCGGTCTGCTCCGGGGCGACCGCCCAGCGGACCGGGCCCTGCGGCGTACGGCTGGGGGCGGCCGGAATCCACGAGCCGCGGCCGTGGCGCAGCACGTCCAGGCAGGACGCCAGCTCGGGGCGCAGGCCCTCGCCGGGGAGTACCAGGAACATCCAGCGTCCGGTGGGGGTGACCAGGACCGGGCCGCGGGCGTCTCCCCGCTCGGGGCCGATCACGCCCGCGTGCAGCCGGACCGCGCCCAGGGCGCGCAGGCCGACGGGCGCCGGCACCTCGAGGGCGTCGAACCGGCCGCCCGTCGCCAGCAGCACCGTGTACGGACGCTGCCGCCACCAGCGGGTGATCAGGTCCGGGTCGGTCGCGGCGTCGTCCTCCCAGCACTCGATGGCCGGGTGGCAGCCCATGATGGGGCAACCGGGGCGGCCGCAGTCGAAGCGGTCCCCGGTCAGGTACGCCCCCGGCGTCACCGCCCAGCCGTGTGCGGCGTACCGCAGGGCCGCTCGGCGCAGGCGGAGACGATCGATCAATGCCCATGGGCCGATCGGCTGGCGGTTGCTCCACTGCATGGTCGGAATACCCCCGATTCGCCGGCCTCCGCTGCTATAGCAGGCGGAGTTGCCGTCACCAAGCGCGACACGCTTCGTTGGTTCGGTCAGATCACGCATTGCAAGTTGCATGAGAAACTACGAGCAACGGTGGGCAGGCGATCACACAACCTGTGCGACCAGCACAGACGAGTGAGGTCCAGACTGCAGGGGAAGCACCGGGTTGCTCACCGGCGGGGGTCGCCGGATGAGTGTGGGGAGGCACCGTGGACGAGCTGCCGATCGGCCGCCGAGTCGCCTACTGGCGCGGCCGTCGCAAGATGTCCCAGCAGGTCTTCGCGGACCGGTTGGGCAAGTCCAAGAGCTGGGTCGACAAGGTGGAGCGGGGGGTCCGCCGGCTCGACAAGTTCTCCGTCGTCTACGAGATCGCCGACGTGCTCGCCATCGACGTCCAGCTGCTGCTGGGCAAGGACGTCGAGCGGCGGCCGGAGACGCAGAACTGCATCGACCAGGTCGAGGTCGAGGAGATCCGCGCGGCACTGGAACGCTATGACCAGATGAGCGCGTTCTTCCATCCCGTCCCGCAGGCGCCGCCGCTGACGGAGATGCGCAAGGCGGTCAGCCACGCCTGGCTGACCTACCAGCACGCCAAGTACGGCGTGCTGGCGCGCAAGCTCCCGCAGCTGCTGCGGGACGCACAAGCGGCGGACAGCGCCCACGCCAGCGGTGACGAGGCCCGCGACGCGGCGCACCTGCTGGGGCAGGTCTACCAGATCGCCTCCTCGGCGCTGCGCAAGGTGGGCGAGCACGAGCTGTCCTGGCTCGCGGCCGACCGTTCCATCGCGGTCTCCCAGCGCGCCGGGGACCAGCTGCTCGCCGGGATGGCGAGCCACCGGGTCGGCATGGCGCTGCTCTCGCTGGGCCGGGTGCGCTCGGCGCTGGAGGTCAACGTCAACATCGCCAACCGGCTGGCGCCGACGACGCCGGACGCGGCGACCCCGGAGCGGCTCTCCGTGTACGGGCTGCTGCTGCTGACCGGTGCGATGGCGGCGGCGCGGATCGGGGACAGCGCCACCGTGCGCGACCTGGTCAGCGGCGCCGAGCAGGCGGCCGGGGCGCTCGGCGGCGACTACAACTACTACTGGACGTCCTTCGGGCCGACCAACGTGGAACTGCACCGGGCCGCGGCCGCGGTCGAGCTCGGTGACGGCGGCAAGGCGATCGAGACGCACAACCGGATCGACTGCGAGGCGTTCGCCGCCATGCTGCCCGAGCGGCGCGCCCACCACTACCTGGACATCGCCCGGGGCTACACACAGCTCGGTGACGTGGAGAAGGCCAGCGAGATGCTGCTGGAGGGCGACCGGCTCGCCCCCTCGGAGATCCGCTGCCGTCCGCTCGCCCACGAGGTCATCTCCGACGTGCTGCGGCGCACGCGGGGCACCCCGCCGGCCCCCATCGCGGAGCTGGCCGAACAGATGGGAGTCGGCGTATGAGGTGGGTTCTGCGGTGAGAACGGCCAACACGGGGCCCGGCGTGCTGTACGTGCTGGTGTGCGGCTCGCCGATCGCCCGGGACGTGGGCGTGCTCGTGGACCTCGCCCAGCGGGACGGCTGGGAGGTCTGCGTGATCACCACTCCCGACGGGCGGAAGTTCATCGACGCGGCCGCCCTGCACGCGCAGACCGGACATCCCGTACGCAGCTACTACAAGAACCCCGGTGACGACGATCTGCTGCCGCCGGCCGACGCGATGATCGTGGCGCCCGCGACGGTCAACACCGTCAACAAGTGGGCGGCCGGGATCACCGACACCCTGGTGCTCGGCCTGCTGGTCGAGGGGTACGGCTTCGGCATCCCGACCGTGGTGGTGCCGTACACGAACAAGGTCATGGCGATGCACCCGGCGCTGCACGACAGCATCGCGAAACTTCGCAACTGGGGCGTGAACGTCCTGCACGGCGACGATGTCGTCCGGCTGGGCGGTCCGGGGCAGAACGACCGTTTCCGGAGCCAGTTCCCGTGGCGCCGGGCACTGCAGGCGCTGAACACCCGGTTCGACACCGACACCCGCGTGGAGCCCAAGGCGCATTCCTAGGTCGGTAGAGTCACGGCCGTGACCGACACCGCCGTTGTCCCGCCCACCGTTCGTGAGGTCGTGGCCGCGCTCGACGCCCGCTATCCGCGGGCCTGGGCCGAGCAGTGGGACCGCGTGGGCCCGGTCCTCGGCGACTTCGACTCGCCCGTCGAGACCGTCCTGTGCGTGGTCGACTGCGTGCCGGAGACGGTCGAGGAGGCGGTGGAGGTGGGCGCCGGCCTGATCGTCGCCCACCATCCGTTGCTGCTCAAGGGCGTGTCGTCGGTCGCGCCGGACACGTACAAGGGCCGGATCGTGCATCGCCTGATCAAGGCCGACATCGCCCTGTACGTCGCGCACACGAACGCCGACGTCGCCCATCCCGGTGTCTCCGACGCCCTGGCGGCCCGGCTCGACCTGGTCATGCTGCGCCCGCTGGTGCCCGCCGCCCCGGGCAGCCCGGCCGAGGGCGAGGGCCGCGGCACCGGCCGCGTCGGGGAGCTGGCCGCGCCGATGCGGCTGAGTGACCTCGCCCGGTTCGCGGCCCACCGGCTTCCCGCGACCGCCGCGGGCGTCCGGGCCGCCGGCGACCCCGATCGGCTGATCCGTACGCTGGCCGTGTGCGGGGGAGCCGGCGACTCCTTCCTGCGGGACGCCGTGGCCGCCGGCGCCGACGCGTACCTGTGCGCCGATCTTCGTCATCACCCCGCGAGCGAGCACCTCGCCGCGGGAGGTCCGGCCCTGCTCGACGTCGCCCACTGGGCGAGCGAGCGGCCCTGGCTCGACGAGGTGGCCGGGTGGCTGCGCGCGCAGTTCGGCGTCACCGCACTCGTGTCCGATCTCGACACCGACCCCTGGACCGTGCATGCGGTCAGCTCAGACAAGGAGAACCAGCCGTGAAGGCCGCCCCCGAAGCCCAGCGCCGCCTGCTCGACCTGCAGGCCGTCGACACCGCGCTCAACCAGCTCGCGCACCGCCGCCGGTCCCTGCCCGAGCTGGCCGAGATCGAGACGGTCGCCCGGGAGATCTCCGCCCTGGAGGACGAGCGCACCCGCGCCCAGGTGGCCGTCGACGACCTGGACCGCGACATCGCCCGCTTCGAGAAGGACATCGAGCAGGTCCGCACCCGCAAGCAGCGGGACCAGGCCCGGCTCGACGCGGGCGGCGCGCTGCGCGAGATCGAGGGCCTGCAGCACGAGCTGGCGACGCTCAACCGCCGCCAGTCCGAGCTGGAGGACGCCGAGCTCGAGCTCATGGAGCAGCGCGAGACCGCCGAGCAGACGCTGAACGAGGTGAAGAAGCGGCTCGCCGAGGCGACCGAGCGCCGCACCGCCGCCGAGAGCCGGCGCGACGAGACGTACGCGGAGATCGCCAAGGAGCAGGAGTTCAAGACCCAGTCCCGGGCGCCGCTGGCCGCGGACCTCCCGCCGGACCTGGTCAAGCTCTACGACAAGATCCGCGAGGAGACGGGGCTGGGCGCGGCGCTGTTCCGCTCCGGGCGCTGCGGCGGCTGCCGGATCGAGCTGTACGGCGCCGACCTGAACCGGGTCAAGTCCGCCCCCGCGGACGAGGTGGTCCGCTGCGAGGAATGCCGCCGGATCATGGTCCGTACGGCGGAGTCGGGTCTATGAGTGATCTGCGGGTCGTCATCGAGGCGGACGGGGGCTCGCGGGGCAATCCCGGGCCGGCCGGGTACGGCGCCGTGGTCCGCGACGTCGCCTCGGGGGACGTCCTGCTGGAGCGGTACGGCGCGCTCGGCACCACGACGAACAACGTGGCCGAGTACCAGGGCCTGATCGCCGGTCTGCAGGCCGCCGCCGATCTCGGGGCCGCCCGCGTGGACGTACGGATGGACTCGAAGCTCGTGATCGAGCAGATGTCCGGCCGCTGGCAGATCAAGAACCCGGGTCTGCGCCCGCTCGCCGCGGAGGCGGCCACCCTGGTGAACCGGTTCGCGGGGGTGACCTTCGACTGGATCCCGCGCGAGCGCAACAAGCTGGCGGACGCCCTGGCCAACCGGGCGATGGACGAGGCCGCCGGCAAGCCCGTCCGGGACGTGATCGAGCCGGAGGAGAAGGCGCCGCCGAAGAACTGGGCGCCGCCCTCGCTGGACGCGGCGACCCGCCTGATCCTGGTCCGTCACGGCGAGACGTCGCTGACCAAGCAGGGCCGTTACTCCGGCCGCGGCGACGTCCCGCTCTGCGACGAGGGCGAGGCCCAGGCCATGGCCGCGGCCGGGCGGGTGGCCGGCATCAGCCGCGACGTCGCGGCGGTCGTCTCCTCACCCTTGCAGAGATGTACGCGCACAGCCGAGCTGATCGCCTCAGAGCTGGGCAACGTCACGGTCACGGTCATGCCCGAGCTGATCGAGTGCGACTTCGGCGACTGGGAGGGGCTGACCTTCGGCGAGGTGCGCGAGCGCTGGCCGGACGAGATGGACCGCTGGCTGGAGTCGACGAGCGTCGCGCCGCCGGGCGGGGAGTCCTTCCAGGCGGTGTCCAAGCGGGTGCGCGGTGCCCTGGCCACGCTGCAGTCGGCGTACCCGTCATCGGTGGTCGTCGTGGTCTCGCACGTCTCGCCGATCAAGCTGATCCTGCGCGACGCGCTCGCCGCCGGCGACGCCTTCCTGCACCGGCTCTTCCTGGACGCGGCGGGGGTGTCCACGATGGACATGTGGCCCGACGGCGGCATCGCGGTGCGCTCGGTGAACGAGACGGCGCACCTTCGATAGACGGACGTATTGATTCTCCGGTGGCGGGCGTTTAGCTTCCTCAATCAGGAAACTTTCTTTACCGCTCGCCCCTGGAGGGCTCATGCGCGCACATTCCCGTCGCTTCCTCGCCGCCGCCGCGGCCGTCCTGGTCGGCCTCACCGCCGCACCGGGCGCCGCCGAGGCGCACGGCCGGAAGCCGTATGTCAAGGTCGGGTACTTCACCCAGTGGGGGATCTACGGCCGCGACTTCCAGCTCGCCAAGGTGCAGAAGTCGGGCGCGGCCGCCCGGCTCACTCACCTCAACTACGCGTTCGGGCCGGTCACCGCGGCCGGCGTCTGCGACTCGGCCGACCCCTGGGCGGACTGGCAGACGCCGTTCTCGGCCGAGCTGAGCGTCGACGGCGTCGCCGACGTGCCGGGCCAGCCCATCGCCGGCAACCTCCACCAGCTCGCCGAGCTCAAGAAGAAGAACCCCGGCCTGCGGGTGCTGATCTCGCTCGGCGGGTGGAGCGGCTCGGCGTACTTCTCCGACGCGGCCCTCACCGACACCTCCCGCAAGAAGCTGGTCAGCTCCTGCGTGGACCTCTGGATCAAGGGCAACCTGCCCGGCCTCTCCGCGGGCGTCGCCGCCGGCATCTTCGACGGCGTCGACCTCGACTGGGAGTGGCCCGGATCGGAAGGCAACGCGGGCAATGTGATCCGGCCCGAGGACAAGGCGAACTTCACCCTGCTGACCGCCGAGTTCCGCCGGCAGCTCGACAAGCTGTCCCGCACGACCAGGAAGCACTACGACCTCACCGCGTTCCTGCCGGCCTCGCCCGCCAAGATCGCCGCAGGCTTCGAGTCCAAGATCTTCAAGTACCTCGATTTCGGTACGGTGCAGGGCTACGACTTCCACGGCTCGTGGGAGGCGCGCACGAACCAGCAGTCCGCGCTGCGCGTGCCCCGGGGCGCCCCGGACAACCCGGACTTCTCCGCTCAGGTCGCCATCGACACCTGGCGTCACCTGGGTGCGCCGAACCGCAAGCTCGTGCTCGGCATCCCGTACTACGGGCAGGGCTGGACCGGCGTGACCGGCGGCGGCACCGGGCTCTTCGCCCCGGCGGCCGGCGGCGCACCGGGCAAGTTCGCGGTCGGCACCGAGGACTACAAGACGCTCAAGACCCTGCCGGCGAAGGGGTTCACAGTCCACCGCGACTGGCGGGCCGGGCACTCGTGGCTGTTCGACGGCACCACCTTCTGGACGTACGACGACCCGGCGCAGGTGGCGCAGAAGACGGCGTACATCCGGGCGCAGGGGCTGGGCGGCGCGATGATGTGGTCGCTCGACGGTGACGACGAGAACGCCTCGCTGACCCGTACCGTCTCGGCCGGTCTCTGGTCGCCCTGGCGGCACTGACGAGCGTCTTTCTCCCAGGGTGGTGTGCCGTTCGGCGCACCACCCTGGCCGTTCGGCGCATCATGATCTCGGGCGTGACCCCGGTGCGGGACCTCTCGGTAACCTGCGGCCGAATGGCCGTGATTACTCCTCAGGGGAGGTGTCACCATGACCGAGCAGACGCGTGCGTCCCGCACCGACCGCAGCCCTTGGAACTGGCTGCTCATCGTTCCGATCGTCGTGCCGTTGCTGACCCCGTTGTTCAACCACGACAAGCCGCGGTTGTTCGGCTTCCCGGCGTTCTACTGGGTCCAGTTCGCGTTCATCATCCTCGGCGTGGCCACCACGTCGGTGGTGTACGTGATGACCCGCCGCCCGTCGGCGCGGGAGGCCCGCGATGAGTGAGCACATCACCGAGATCATCGTGTTCTCGTTGCTCTTCCTGCTGGTCAGCGGCATGGGTTTCGTCGCGGCGAAGTGGCGCGCCCCCAAGGACATGGCGCATCTCGACGAGTGGGGTCTGGGCGGGCGCAGCTTCGGCGGGTGGATCACCTGGTTCCTGGTCGGCGGTGACCTCTACACGGCGTACACGTTCGTGGCGGTGCCGGCGTTGATCTTCGGTGCGGGGGCGGCGGGATTCTTCGCGGTGCCGTACACGGTGATCATCTATCCGTTGTTCTTCCTGATCCTGATCCGGTTGTGGTCGGTGTCGCATCGGCACGGGTTCGTGACGCCGGCGGACTTCGTGCGGACCCGGTTCGACTCGCCGACGCTGGCGCTGCTGGTGGCGATCACCGGGATCGTGGCGACGATGCCGTACATCGCGTTGCAGCTGGTCGGGATCGAGGCGGTCCTCAAGACCATGGGCGTGACCGGGGACAGCGCGCTGGCGCGGCATGCGCCGATCATCGTGGCGTTCGCGATCCTGGCGGCGTACACGTATCAGTCGGGTCTGCGGGCGCCGGCGTTGATCGCGTTCGTGAAGGACACGCTGATCTACATCGTGATCCTGGTGGCGGTGCTGTATCTGCCGTACAAGCTGGGCGGCTGGGGCAGCATCTTCGACGACGCGAACGCCAAGTTCCAGGCATCGCCGAACCCCGGTGACGGGATCACGCTCAACGCCAACAACCAGATCCAGTACGTCACCCTGGCGCTGGGTTCCGCGTTGGCGCTGTTCCTGTACCCGCACTCGATCACGGGGGTGCTGGCCAGCAAGAACCGCAACGTGATCAAGCGCAACATGTCGGCGCTGCCGGCGTACAGTTTCCTGCTCGGTCTGATCGCCCTGCTCGGCTACATGGCGATCTCGGCGGGGGTGAAGCCGCTGCCCGGTAGCAAGGCGGGCAGTGTGGACAGCAACACGGTGGTCCCGCTGCTGTTCGACCAGCAGTTCCCGTCCTGGTTCGCCGGCGTCGCGTTCGCCGCGATCGGGATCGGCGCCCTGGTCCCGGCCGCGATCATGTCGATCGCGGCGGCGAACCTGTTCACCCGCAACATCTACAAGGAGTACCTGCGCAAGGACGCCACCCCGGCGCAGGAGGCCAACGTCTCGAAGATCACGTCGCTGGTGGTGAAGATCGGCGCGGTCGCCTGCATCATCTTCCTCGACCCGCAGTTCTCCATCGACCTGCAGCTGATCGGCGGAATCATCATCCTGCAGACGGCCCCGGCGGTGGCCCTGGGCCTTTACACCCGGTGGCTGCACCGCGGCGGGTTGATCGCCGGCTGGGTCGCGGGCATGGGGCTGGGCCTGTGGATGCTGTACCAGATCCCGAACGCCGCGACCGGTCGCAAGCATTTCGGCGGCTCGGCGTTCCCGTTGAAGGAGTTCGGCTTCGACACCCCGAAGACCATCTACGTCGGGTTCGTCGCCGTGGCCGTCAACCTGCTGGTCGCGGTGATCGTCACGCTGATCCTGCGGGCGATGAAAACCCCGGAAGGCGTCGACGGCACCACGGCCGACGACTACTTCGCCGACGAAGGCGACCCCCGCCTCGAGAAGGTCCGCGCCACGCCGGACACGATCGGCTCCTCGACCTGACCCGCTTCGGTGCCGCGGCCCCCTAACCGGGGTCGCGGCCCTTGATGTACGCGTCCATGTCGCGCGTGAGCCGCTCCAGCATCAGGGCCAGCTCCTTGCGCTCCTGCGACGTCCAGTTCTTCAACATCTCGTCGTAGAGCTCCCGGCGGGCCGAGCTCACCGCGTCGACCTGGGACAGCCCCCGCTCGGTGGCCGCGATCACCGTGCCCCGCCCGTCCTCGGGATCCGGGCTGCGCTCCACCAGGCCGTCGCGGTGCATCGCGCTGACCTGCCGGGTGACCGTCGAGCCGTCCAGGCTCAGCCGGTTGGCGACCGCCGAGACGTTCTGCGGCCCCGACTCCTGCAAGAGCCGCAGAATCACGTACGCGGCCCGGTCCAGCGCCCGATGCGGCCGCGGCGAACTGCGCCGGGTCGCCTCGCCCAGCCGGATCAGCATCGCGACCTGGGTCTCGATCGTGCCGAGCGCCGCCTCGTCCCTCACCATGTGCCCCCTCGTCGACCGTATTCTGCCCGCCCCCGCGTCACCGGAAGGCACGCCACAACAGCACCAATCCGATGGTCATCCCGAACCCCACGATCAGCCCCTTCAGCACGTTCGCCGGCAGCCGCCGCGCGAGCCGGGCTCCGGCGTACCCCCCGACCAACGTCGCGGGCGCCACGACCAGCACCGCCCCCCAGTGGATGGGAGCGAAAGCCGCGAAGACCCCGACGGTGACAAGCCCGACACAGGCCGACAGTACGTTCTTCAGCGCATTGATCCGGTTCAGCGTCTCATCCAGCACGAGAGCCAGCGCGGCCACATACATCACCCCGAGCGCGGCACCGAAGTACCCGCCGTACACCCCACCGATGAACACGACCACCTGCAGAGCCCACCGCCGATCGGCGCTGCTGTGCCCGACGAGAGCCCGCAACCGATCCTGAAACGCCAGCGTGGCGGCCGCCCCCAGCACCAGAAAAGGCACGACCACCTCGAACGCGCGAGCCGGCGTCCCGAGCAGCAGCGCACACCCGCCGACAGACCCCACCACACTCGTCGGCACGATCGCCGCCAGCCGCCGCCCCTGACCGCGAAGGTCGGCCCGGCTCCCCACGACACTGGAGACGTACCCGGGAAAGACCGACACGGAGTTCGTGACATTCGCGTCGACAGTCGGCAGACCGACCCCGATGAGACTCGGAAACGTGATCAGCGACCCGCCCCCGGCGACCGCATTGACGATCCCGGCCGCAACACCCGCAACGACCAGCAGAAGAACATGCCCGACATCCATGATGCGAACGAATCTACGGTGCCTCCGTCGACCGCCACCCAGAGCCTGCGAAGATCGAGCCCGCCCGCTGCCGTACCATGAACCGGCGACGGACGAGTCGGCCGGGCGGTCGCGTCGGCACCCCTCAACGGGAGCCGCCGAGGAACGTCCGGACTCCGCAGAGCAGGGTGGTTGCTAACGGCAACCCGGGGTGACCCGCGGGACAGTGCCACAGAAAACAAACCGCCGGCCCCGAGCCGGTAAGGGTGAAACGGTGGGGTAAGAGCCCACCAGCACCCCGGGTGACCGGGGTGGCTAGGTAAACCCCACCCGGAGCAAGGCCAAGCAAGGCCCGGCGTCGCAAGACACCGAGCCGGCGCAGGCGCTCGAGGGCTGCTCGCCCGAGCCTGCGGGTAGGCCGCAAGAGCCTGCCGGCAACGGCAGGCCGAGATGGATGACCGCCCAGCGGCGAGCGATCGCCGCGGACAAAATCCGGCGTACAGGCCGACTCGTCCGTCGCCCACCCGGTCATGGTGCTGCTCATGACCTCGACGGCCCCGCTACGGCCCGGACTGCCCGGGCGCGCTCTGGTGAGTGGCTCGGAGTGCCGCCGTGTGGGTGATCGACGGCTGCGGAGCTGCAGTCACGGGTGGGATGCTGAGCGTTATGCCGGAGCCTCGCAGGACGCCGCGTCGGGTGTTTCTGAGTCACACCTCGGAGTTGCGGCGGTTGCCGGTGCAGCGGTCGTTCATCGCGGCGGCCGAGGAGGCGGTGACCAGGGCCGGCGACGCGGTGGCGGACATGAGGTATTTCGCCGCGCGGGATGACAAGCCGGCAGCGGTATGCCGGCGGGCGGTGACGGACGCCGACGTGTATGTGCTGGTGGCGGGGTTCCGGTACGGGTCACCGGTACGGGATGAGCCGGAGCTGTCGTACACGGAGTTGGAGTTCGCCGCGGCGTCGGAGGCGGGGATGCCGCGGTTGGTGTTCTTGCTGTCCGAGGATGCGGAGGGTCCGGCCGGCCTGTTCCGGGATGTGCGGTTCGGCGACCGGCAGGAGGCGTTTCGGCAGCGGCTGCGCGACTCGGGGTTGACGACGGTGTCGGTGTCCTCGCCGGACGGTTTGGCGGCGGCGGTGTTGCAAGCGCTTACCGGGCTTGCCCGGCCGCGATCGGCTGACGTGCCGGTGGGCCGGGTGTGGAACGTCCCGGCCCCCACGGCGACGTTCACTGGCCGGGACACGCTGCTGGCCGGCCTGCGGGCGGGGCTGGTCGCCCGGGGGCGGGTGGCGGCGGTGCATGGCATGGGTGGGGTGGGTAAGACCACGACGGCCATCGAGTACGCGCACCGGTTCGGTAACGGCTATGACGTGGCGTGGTGGGTACGGGCGGAAGACCCGGCGCTGATTGCGGACCAGTTGGCGACGTTGGCGCAGGCGCTGGGTCTGGCCGACGCCACCGTGGCGGCGGAGGTGGCGGTGACCCGGCTGTTGGGGGCGCTGCGGGGCCGGGAGCGGTGGCTGGTGGTCTTCGACAATGCCGAGGACCCGCAGGCGCTGGCCCGGTTCCTGCCGAGCGGAGCGGGCGGGCATGTGATCGTGACCTCCCGCAACCCGGATTGGCATGATCTGGCCGCCGGGGTGGAGGTGGAGGAGTTCACCCGGGCCGAGTCGATGGCGCTGCTACAGGCCCGCGTGCCGGCGTTGTCCGGAGTGGACGCCCACCGGCTGGCGGCGGCGGTGGGAGATCTGCCGTTGGCGGTCGACCAGGCCGCCGGCTTGATGGCGGACACCGATCTGACCGTCGACGACTACCTCGAACTGCTGGCCGCTCAGTCCCGGCGGCTGCTCGGTCGGGGCGGCGAGGGCCGGTATCCGCTGTCGGTGGCGGCGGCATGGACCGTCGCGTTCGACCGGCTCGCCGCGGACGATGCGGCCGCGGCGCAGGCTTTGACGCTGCTGGCCTGGCTGGCGCCGGAACCGGTACCGATCAGCCTGCTGACCGGGCACCCGGATCTGCTGCCCGAGCCGCTGGCGGAGGTGGCCGCCGATCCGCTGAGGATGGCCGGGCTGCGCACGGTGGTGCGGCGGCGGGGCCTGGCCCGGGTCGGACCGGACAGTGTGCTGCTGCATCGGATCCCTGCCGCGCTGCTGCGAGCCCGCACCGCCGACGACGCCATCGAGGCCACTACCGGCAGTGCGGGTTGGGCTGCGATGGTGGTGCGGCTGCTGGAGGCCGCACTGCCGGGCGACCCGTGGGACAACCCGCGGGTGTGGCCGGCCTGGCGGCGGCTGCTGCCGCACGTGCTGACCGCAATCGACCCCGACCGGCAGCTGAGCGCCGCGACCGCCGAGCTGGCCACACTCTGTGATCAGGCCGCCGCCTACCAGCAGGCCCGCGGCGAGCCCCGCGAGGCGCTGTCGCTGTCGCAGCGGGCCTACGACCTGCGGCATAAGCTGCTCGGTCCCGACGACTACGACGCTCTCCTATCGGCCACCCGACTCGCCCTCGACCTGCACCAGCTCGGTGAGGTTGGTCGGGCGCGGGAGTTGGACGAGGACATCTACGCCCGCTCCCGCCGGGTGCTGGGCGAGGACCATCCCGAGACCCTCACCTCGGCCAACAACCTCGCCCTCGACTTGCACGTGCTGGGTGAGGTCGCCAGGGCGCGGGAGTTGAACGAGGACACCTACGCCCGGCGCCTGCGGGTGCTGGGCGAGGACCACCCGAACACCCTCACCTCGGCCAACAACGTCGCCCTCGACCTGCGCGAGCTGGGTGAGGTCGCCAGGGCGCGGGAGCTGAACGAGGATACCTACGCCCGCAGTGTCCGGGTGCTGGGCGAAGACCACCCGAGCACCCTGACCTCGGCCAGCAACCTCGCCGCCGACCTGCGCGCGATGGGTGAGGTCGCCAGGGCGCGGGAGTTGAACGAGGACACCTACGCCCGCCGCCGCCGGGTACTGGGCGAGGACCACCCCGATACCCTCACCTCGGCCAGCCGCTTCGCTCGC